>CAYTOO010000034.1:0-16677 GCA_964439545.1 uncultured Oscillospiraceae bacterium
CCACGATCATCTCCTGCTTCTCGAACTGGTGGATGCGGTACACACCGCGCTCCTCAATGCCGTGAGCACCCTTCTCCTTGCGGAAGCAGGGGGAGTAGGAGGTGAGGGTCTGGGGCAGCTTGTCCTCGGGGAGAAGCTGATCGATGAACTTACCGATCATGGAATGCTCGGAAGTACCGATGAGGTAGAGATCCTCGCCCTCGATCTTGTACATCATGGCATCCATCTCAGCAAAGCTCATGACGCCGGTCACCACGTTGGAGCGGATCATGAAGGGGGGGATGCAGTAGGTAAAGCCTTTGTCGATCATGAAATCGCGGGCATAAGCGGTCATAGCGGAGTGGAGACGAGCGATGTCACCCATGAGATAGTAGAAGCCGTTGCCGGACACGCGGCCTGCGGAATCCATATCGATGCCGTCGAAGCGCTCCATGATCTCGGTGTGGTAGGGGATATCAAACTCGGCAACTTTAGCCTCGCCGAAACGCTCCACCTCCACGTTGTGGCTGTCATCGGGGCCCACGGGCACGCTAGCATCGATCATCTGGGGCAGGGTCATCATGATCTTGTCCAGAGCCTCGCTTGCCTGTGCCTGCTTGGCCTCAGCCTGTGCAAGGCGGGCGGCGTTGGCCTTCACGGCCTCGTTGTTGGCATCGATCTTTGCCTGAATCTCAGCCTTCTCGGTCTCATCGGTGCATTTCTTCAGCTGACCGAAGAGAGGGCCGTTGGCCTTGGAGATCTTATTGCGCTCCGCCTTCAGAGCCTCAGCCTCATTCAGCGCAGCGCGCTTCTCAGCATCCAGCGCGATGGCCTCGTCCACCAGAGGCAGCTTGCCATCCTGGAACTTCTTGCGGATATTTTCTTTTACCAGCTCGGGGTTTTCACGTACAAAACGAATATCAAGCATTGTTTTACACCTCTATGTCAAATTTATTATTGCTCACTTTTTCAGCTTATGGAGTGCATCCAGCAGCTCATTGAGATCATCCACGCCGTAGTACTCCAGCTCAATGCGGCCTTTCTTGCGACCCGTCACGATTTTGCAGGGGCGACCCAACCGCACCGTCAGCTCCTTGGCTGCCTCGGCGGCGTAGTCTACCTCGCCTGCGTTTTTGGTAATTTTTTCCTTTTTCTCGGTGGTGAGTTTCTTCACCAGCTGCTCCGTCTGACGAACAGAGAGATCGCTCTTCACAATGGCGGCGGCAGCCTCTTTCTGCTGCTTGTCGCTCAACGTCACCAGTGCGCGGCCATGGCCGCCGGAGAGCTTGCCCTCTTCCACCAGCTTGCGCACCTCGCCGCACAGCTTCAAAAGGCGCAGTGCGTTGGCAACGGCGGGGCGGGACTTGCCCACACGCTGGGCGGTTTCCTCCTGTGTCATGCCGTACTGCTCCATCAGCACCTGATAGCCTTCGGCTTCTTCCATGGGATTCAAGTCCTCACGCTGGAGGTTTTCGATCATGGCCAGTTCCATGGCCTTGCGGTCATCGGCCTCGATCACCACAGCGGGCACTTCTGTCAAGCCTGCCATGCGGGCGGCGCGCCAGCGGCGCTCACCGGCGATAATCTGATAGTAACCCGACTGGAGGCGGCGCACCGTCAGGGGCTGAATGATGCCGTGCTGGGCAATGGAGTCCGCCAAATCAGACAGCGCCTCACCGTCAAACACCTTGCGGGGCTGAGAGGCACAGCTTTCCACTTGGGAGATGGGGAGGGTAAGTGTACCCTTGGCCTCGGTGGTACTGTCGAGGAAATCGTCTCCCAGCAGCGCACCCAAGCCCTTACCTAAACCTTTCGTTCCTGCCATACTCTATCGTTCCTTTCAGGGGTTTTTCTTCAAAAATTCCTTAGCCAGCGCATCATAGGCCTCCGCGCCGCGGCACAGCCGATCGTAGGCGCAGATGGGTTTTCCGTGGCTGGGCGCCTCGCTAAGACGCACGTTACGGGGTATTGCGGTGGCATATACCTTGCCGGGGAAGAAGCGCTTGATCTCCTGGGCCACCTGAATGCTCAGGTTCATTCTGCCGTCAAACATGGTCAGCAGCACACCCTCGATCTGCAGCTCGGGATTCATGGAGCGGCGCACAGCACGTACAGTGCTCATGAGATCGGACAAGCCCTCCAGCGCGAAATACTCGCCCTGCACCGGCACCAGCAGCGTATCCGCGGCGCACAAGGCATTGAGTGTCAGCAACTCCAAAGAGGGAGGGCAGTCGATGAAAATGAAATCATATCTGTCCGCCACCTGCGCCAGCGCATTCTTTAGCAAAAACTGACGTCCCGGCAGTTCGATCATCTCCACACCTGCGCCTGCCAGCGCCTTGCTGCTGGGCAGCACATCGCCATAGGCGGTAGAAACGATGACTCTTTCCGTGTCCACGCCGTTGATGACCACGTCATATACGCCGTTGGAGGTCGTTTTATCCACACCCATACCGGAAGTGGCATTGGCCTGCGGATCGAAGTCGCACAGCAAAACGCGCTTGCCCTGTTGGTGCAGCGCAGCCGCCAAATTCACACAGGTAGTGGTTTTGCCCACGCCACCCTTCTGATTTACGATTGCCACGATCTTTGCCACGTCAGTTTCCTCGCACTTTCTCGTGTTCTTTCTCCTGTAGAGATACACAGTCTATATCAGAATAAGTATACCACAAAACAATTCAGTTTCAATAGTTACTTTTTTCTTCGCAGGATTTTTGTGTTTCACGTGAAACATTTCGTCTAACATAGACAAAAGACAACAGCGATGTTTCACGTGAAACATCGCTGTTGCAGCACATTTTCAGTTTAACCGAGGATCACACCGCTTACAGACGGCAGCAGGATACGCAAACGCCCGTCCTTCACCCAGAACTTTTGGGAGGAGAGCAGTTCTTCCGCGAAGGGGACATCCCAAGGCAGGCTGATTTCCCGCTCCACATCGCCGGCATTCAGCGCTACCACCGTGCGCTCACCATCCAGCGTGCGTTCAAGGATCAGTATTGCGCCCTCAGCGCCAATATAGCGCAAGTCGCCCTGCCGCAGGGAAGGCCGCGCCTCTCGCAAAGCCCCCAGTCCTCTAAAGAGCTTCTGCAGCTCCTTATTTTCCCGTCCCCAGGGGAAGGTGCGGCGGTTCATGGGATCTTCAAAGCCGTCCAAGCCCGCCTCGTCGCCGTAGTAGATAGTGGGGGAGCCGGGGAATGCGTACAAAAGCATCGCCGCCATTTTAAGCCGCGCCATCGCCAAAACCCAGCGATCAAGAGAGAGGCGATATGCACCGCGCTCCTCACGGGTAGCGGGAACGCCGTTTTCGCCCAGCGCCGTCAAAATACGAGGCGTGTCATGAGTGCCGAGAATATTCAAGCCACCGTAGAATGCGGCTCTGGGGTAATTCTCACGCACCGTCTCCATAGCCTCGCGGAAATCCTCTGCTCTGCCGCCACGCAAATAGTGCAGCAGCGCCGTACGCAGGGGGTAGTTCATCAAGCCGTGGGTCTCGTGGCCCAGCAGATAGCGACGGCGCTTGGCATAGGCGATCTTATTGCTGCCATCCTCCCACACCTCACCAAGGAGATAGGCATCGGGATTTTCCTCTTCCATGACGCGGCGAATATCCTCGATAAAATCATCGGGCAATTCATCCGCCACGTCCAAACGCCACGCAGATGCGCCCAAGCGCAGCCAGCGGCGGATCACGCTGTTTTCACCCGTAATAATAAACTCCCGATATTCCGGATTCGTCTCGTTTACAGCAGGCAGCGTCTTAATGCCCCACCAACCATCGTATTCCTCCGGCCACTCAGTGAAGTTGTACCAAGGATAATAGAGGGAGTCCTCCGACTGGTACGCACCCACCGTATCATAATATCCCGCACGGTTAAAATAGCGGCTGTCATCACCCGTATGGTTAAATACACCGTCCAGCATCACGCGGATACCGCGCTCACCCGCCTCGCGGCACAACCGGGCAAAATCCTCCTCTGTGCCCAGCAAAGGATCGATGGCACAGTAATCTGCCGTATCGTAGCGATGATTGGACGCCGCCTCAAAGATAGGGTTGAGGTAGAGGGTTTTTACATGGAGCGAGGCAAGATAATCCAGTTTTGAGATGATTCCTTTGAGATTGCCGCCGAAAAAGTCGCTGTTCCAGCGCCCCGTCTCAGGATCAGGGCCGATCACAGGCGCTTCGTTCCAACCCATGTGGGCGCGGCGCTCACCCAGCAAGCCCTCCACACGAGGGGGCGCAGTACGGCAAAAACGGTCGGGAAAAATCTGATAGGTCACGCCGTCACCAAACCATTGGGGTGTCGGGGTCTCCTCATAAACCGTCATCTGCCAAGGGGTGCGATCCTCGCCGCCGCAGCCGTTTTTGCCCAAATAGACACAGCTGCCGTCCTCGCGACTCAAGCGGAAGGTGTACCACACCAGTTCACCCTCTGCAGGTGCAGGATAAACACCCCGGAAGCCGCCGGGGCAGGGACGAAGCTTTCGCTCCGTCCGCTTATTGGCAAACTCCTTATAGCAGCACAGGGAACAGGCGATAAATTCCGCCTCCGCCCCTACAAAAAAGCGCACCTTCGTACCGCAGGGAACGGCACCAAAAGGGGATTTATGTTTTTCTTTACGTGAATCAAATATAGGCATAGCAACCTCTTATTTCAGTAACGTATTTTCTGCCACGATCTCACCGCGATCAATAGCATCAGAGAAATAGGCGTTAAGGATCTCCACCGCAGTGGAGGCAAGAGCTGCACCTGCGCCGCCCTTTTCGATGACGATCGCCACTGCGATCTCGGGATCTTCATAGGGGGCATAGCAGACGAATACACCGTTAGCGATATCCGTACCTACCTGTGCAGAGCCGGTCTTTGCACCTGCCGACACTACGCAGTTTTCAAACACACCCCAAAGAGAACCGGTGGTCAAGTTATGCATGCCCTTGGTGACAGCCTCTTTCGTCTCCTCAGACATCTCTACCACATGGTCCGCTTCTTCATCATAGACGTAAACCATCTGCGCATTGTCGTAGGTTTTTACCGACTTGAGGAGATGGGGGGTATAATATTCGCCATCTCCCACCAGCGTGGCGGTATAGTTGGCCAGCTGCAGGGGCGTAAACAGGTTATAGCTCTGACCGATGGCCGCCGTCAACGTCTGTCCGTCAGACCACTCAAGGTCATTGGCCTCTGCATACTCCGCCGAAGCCAGCGCACCGCGGCTGTCGCCGATTTCAATGCCCGTATTCTTTCCCAAACCAAACTGCAGAGCATAATCGTTGATAGCTTCCTGTCCCGTCAAGCGTCCCACTTCATAGAAGAAGTAGTTGCACGAATCCGTAATGGCTTGACTCACATTGATGCGGCCATGGGTATAGCCGTTGGCCCACACCCAGCAGCGGGGCTGGGGGTCTTTATAGTATTTATAAATACCTTCATCGCGAATGATGGTCGAGGGCGTAATGATTCCCGTCTCCAGCGCCGCCACAGCGGTACACATCTTAAAAGTAGAGCCCGGCGCGTATGTGCCATCGGTAGCGCGGTTGAACATAGGAATTCGCTCATCGGACAAGAGGGCTTCATACTCCTCGGAGAACTTGGAGAGGTCGTAGGTAGGATAGGAGGCCGAGGCCAGCACTTCACCGCTGCCCACCTTCACGACCACCGCCGCTGCACCGCGCTGGAAGCTATCCTCGTCGATCATACCCTCAACGGTGGTGGCCAGCGCCTTTTCCGTCACTTCCTGCAAGTCGATATCCAGTGTCAGCGCCACCGTATTGCCCGGCTGGGGCTCTTTTGTGTAGAGCTCGCCGGTGATTTTCCCGTTTTCATCCGTGGTAATAATGCGCGTACCATCAATGCCGCGCAAATACTCTTCAAATGCCTTCTCTGCGCCGCTCTCACCGACCAGCGCATCCATAGCGTAGCCCTTATCTTTATACTCATCCCAATCCTCTTCATAGATACGGGTAATACGTCCGAGGATATGGGCAGCATATTCTGTATTATACACACGAGAAGAAGACACGCCCGTCGTCACGCCGAGGAAATCACCATCGGCGATCTGTGCGATCATCGTGCCGGGCACATCTTCAGACAACACGTAGCTGCTGCGCCCATCCAACTCATAACGCACGCCGGCAATGAGCCGCGCTTCCGTGTCATCGTAGGTATCATCAATTTCAAATAAAATGCGCAGCGTATCTAACATCTGCACTGCTGTCAGCGTTTTTGGGATCTCATGCTTTTCAAGGAAGGCCATAAAGTCGCTGCTGCTATAAGAAGAGAGATACAGCACCGGTGTCATATCGCGACTCAGAGGCAGCGTATCTTCCCATACCGCCCCCGTCTCCTGGCAAAGTGTCACAAGACGGGCAATGGCAGCATTCAGCTCCGCATTATCCGCAAAAACTGTCTTATCAAGGGTCAGCGTATAGGTCAAACGGTTGCTGACCAGCAACTTACCGTTACGGTCAGTGATATTCCCGCGGCTGGCCTCCACCGTCTCCCATGTGGCATTGGAGGCAATAGACTTGGCACGATATTCGCCGCCGTTTACTACCTGCGCACTGTAAAGGGCAATCAAAAACGCCAGCAGTGCCGCACCACCAAGCCCTGCCAAAATATTGAGCCGGCGGCGGAAGGATTTTACAGTTTTTTCCATTTTTGGCAGAGCCTCCCTTCCGAAAACATTGCTTCTCCCGCTTATCGCGGGTCGGTAATGCGATTAAAATAGGTAAATGCAGGATAGATCAACACGAGGGCAAAGGGGAGGGAGACAATCGTCTCACGCACCAGCAACCCCAGCACCGTATTGAACGGCGCACCCTTATGCAAAAGCAGCACCGCACTCAGCACACCGCTCAGCAGCAGCCCGCCAAGGCAGCACACCACGGCGCAGCGCAGTCCCGGCATGACCAAATGCCGCGCCACCAACACAGAAACACCTGTCGTCAACACGCACACCAACACATAAAAACACACCAGCGGCGCAGTGAACAGCGTATCTGCGACCATGCCCAATACGAGGGCAAAAACCGTGGCATGGCGCGGCGGTTCCCGTGTTGCTGCCACTGCCGCGATACACGGCACGATCACAGGACACACGCCCCAAATACTGATACGTCCCAACACTTGAGATTGCAGCAGCAACAACAGCAATGTCGTCACACCGAGAAACGACCAGCGGATCGCGATCAATCTTCTTGTCATCTGCTCGTCCTCACTGCTCGCCGTCAAAATCGCGGATGATAAACACCTGCACCAACTCTTCCGGCACTACCTTGGCCTTCACCACCGCATAGCGATTCACGCCGCCATCGTCAATGCGCACTTCACGCACCACACCAATGACAAGCCCTCCGGGCAGGTAGCCACCCAAGCCGGAAGTCACCACCTGATCACCGATAATCAAGCTCTCCGGATCGGTAAGGTAGTTCAAAGCAAGGCAGCCGTCCTCCATCAAGTCAAGGCGTCCCTCTGCCACCGCCACATCGCCGGTGCGGAACACCGTTGCGCCGATAGCGCTGTCCGTATCCAGCAGTGTAGTCACACGGCTCCAGTTGAAGCCGGCATCAGTGATCACACCCACCAGATTGCCATATTCATCTGTCACGCACTGGCCAATTTCCACGCCGTGCTTTGTGCCGCGGTTGATGGTCAGCACCGAATACCAGTTGCTGATAGAGCGTTCGGTGATAGCAGCCTCTGTCAGCTCATAGTCGGGATTCTCGTTTTTAAGACCCAGCGCTTCGCGCAGCCGCTCATTTTCCTCCACTGCCGTCTGTGCCTGACGGAGCTTTTCTTCCAATTCCGCCACGTAGCGGCGCAGCTCGTCATTTTCTTCCTGCAGCATCTCCACATCGTCAAAATGAGCTTCCGCATCTGCCGCCCATCCGGCGACAGCGCTGCCCGCCGCGCGGAAGGGGGAGGCAATCACACCCACAGCATTCCGCAAAAAGGGCGTGCCGGAGCTGACGGCGGAGATGACACACATGATCACCAGCACCGTCGCAATTGCCGTCAGCAGCAAAAGCCCATTTTTCGAAAAAAATCGTTTCATAGCTTACCCTTTCTTTCAGGGAGAGAAATTAAAGCAGCTTTACACCAAAGTTTGCCAGCATACGGGATAGCCGCAGCAACGGCAGCCCCATGACGTTGAAGAAATCGCCATCGATCTTCTCCACCAGCAGCGAGCCCAACCCTTGGATGCCATAAGCACCCGCCTTATCCATAGGCTCACCGCTGCGGATGTAGGAGAGAAGTTCTTCTTTTGTTGCCTTGCGGAAAAAGACAGCCGTCTCCTCCGCCTCCGTCAGCACTTCTGCGCCGCAGCGCACCGTCACACCTGTGCACACCGTATGCTGCCGTCCCTGTAATGCCGTCAGCATCTGCAGGGCATCTTCTTCATCGGCAGGCTTCCCCAGCCGCTTATCATCCAAAAACACCATGGTGTCGGCAGTGATGACAATGTCCTCTGCGCCGCTTTCAATGGCGCGGGACTTGATCGCGGAGAGGTGGCACACGATCTGGGCAGGGGAGAGGCTCTCGGGATAGCTCTCCTCCACCTCGGGTGTAGACACGGTAAACTCCGTAATACCGATCTTTGCCAGCAGTTCACGGCGACGGGGTGAGCCCGAACCTAAAATGATCTTGCTCACCGCTTTTCACCTGCCTGTAGAGCCAAAGCCGCCGCAGCCCCGCTCCGTCTCATCCAGTTCCTCCACGAACTGCAGCTGGGGCTGCACCACAGGCAGCACCATCAGCTGGGCAATGCGGTCGCCGTCATGAATGGTATAGTCACTGTCAGAGGAGTTGAACAGCGCCACCCGCAGTTCTCCGCGATAGTCGCTGTCAATAACGCCCACGCCATTGGCCATGGTGATGCCGAACTTGCTGGCCAAACCGCTGCGTGCACAGATAAGGGCCACGAAATCAGCACTGGGCAGAGCGATGGCCAACCCCGTGGGGATAATGGCCCGCGCACCTGCGGCGATGGTCACATCTCCGTCAATGCAGGCGCACAGATCCATGGCGGCACTGCCCACCGTCGCAAAATGGGGGGCAGGGATAGTATCGCCGATCTTGGGGGACAGGGGTTTGATCTTCACTTCCATAATTTGCTCCTTTATTCTACCCCGCGGTAGAACAATCCTCTCGTAAATTCTCCGTTGTAGGTAGCTTTCTCCTTGCGGTACGCCCGCAGCATGGCCACGCACTCCTCGGGACTTTCCGTGGTGAACCGCAGCCGTGCCCAACGGAGGCCGCAGCGTTTCCACTCGTCTTTATCTGCCAAAAACACAGGCAGGCTATTCTCAATTTCGCTGCGGCAGCCGTACTGTCCCATCATGGGGAACTTCGCTCCCGTGCGGTCGGAGAGATAGTTCTCCCCCTCACACAAACGCTTGTCGCCGCGGCAACTCCCCGCGTTGCCTGTGGGGCAGTTCTCCGTCACCATCAAGGGCAGCCGACCATAGACGATGGCCTCACAGGGGATGTACTTTTTCAGATCCCGCACCTGCTGGTGGCGCAGTTCAAAAGACACTGTCGCCGCAGCGATGCCGTTATCCTTCATAAAGGATAGCGTGCGAGAGTTAAACACATTCATGCCGAAATCGCCGCGGATCTCCAAGCCCAAATCCGCCACGATGGGGAGATGTCCCAAGTTACCCACGGCAACGGCATCCAATCCCTTCGCCTTTTCCAGCACCTCGCGGAAATCCTCCTCATCCTTCGTGCGGAAAATGCGGGGCAGCACCGCGCAGAACTTCGTCTTACCCACATAGGGGGTCAAATCCACTTTATGCAGCAGTTCCAGCGGGATATGGATGATCTCGGGCTTTTCCGCCACCAGTTCCGCCGTCAACTGCTCGGCGCGGGCGATAGACACCGTCAAAGCGGGTGTACCATCGTAAGGTGCATCCGTCAGGGTTGGCAATTCGGGGGTGGGGAGCTCACGGCGCACAGGGGGCGCAATGCGGGCAGCCGTCAGCTGCTCCAACGCCTCGCGGCGCAAGCCGTTCAATGCGCCTGCACTCAGCATCAACCCTTCGTCCAGCGCCACTTCCACCGCCTCGCAGCGATAGGCCGTGCCGCCTGTTTTCTTCAAACGCTGCTCTACTTCCTCCACTGTCAAGGCGCGGTTTCTTGCCGCCTCGGGGACAGCGCCCGTCACCGTCACCGTATGGTCTCCGTCACTGACCGTCAGTTCTGCCGCCGTATCTGCACGGAGTTCTGCCTTCATGGTGATGGTTACGGTGCGGCGATCTTCTTTTTCATAGAGGGAACGAGCCCACGTGAACAGTTCCTTCGGCTCGGGGGCATTCTCAGGGCGCGTACCAAACATCTGCGGGCCTTTTTTGCCCAAATAATACCCTTGGGTAAAGCCACTGCGGGAAAAGGCCTGCTCCAAGGCGACACTCTCCTCCGCGGTAGGGCCGCGGCGCTCGTCCAAAAGCTTTCTATATATATAGGTAATGACCGCCACATACTCGGGGCGCTTCATGCGACCCTCCAGTTTTAGGCAATCCACCCCCATCTCCTCCATCTCCACAGCGTAGGCAGCGAGGTTGGCATCTTTCAAGCTGAGGGGATGCTCTCCACGGCAGGGCTTATTGACGCCATAGGGCAGGCGGCAGGGCTGGGCACAGGCACCGCGGTTGCCGCTGCGCTGCCCGATCAGCGCACTCATGGTACACTGACCCGAATAGCACATACACAATGCGCCGTGGATAAAGGTCTCGATCTCCGCAGGACATTCACGGCAAATCTCCGCAATCTCCCCACGGGACAGCTCTCTGGACAGCACAACGCGCTCCATACCCAACTGTGCGGCATAATTGGCACCGCCCAAGGTATGGAGACTCATCTGCGTGCTGGCATGGATGGGCATATCGGGCACGACCGCCTGGGCAAGAGTCAGCACGCCCCAATCCTGCACCAGCACCGCATCCACGCCCATGGCGCTGGCGCGGCGCAGCACATTGGCAGCCTCGCTCAATTCCCGATCCGACAGCAGCGTATTCAAGGTGAGGAACACCTTCACGCCGCGCTCATGGCAATAGCGCACCGCTTCTTCGTATTCCTCATCGGTAAAATTCTTTGCGTTGCGCCGCGCGTTAAAGGCACCAAAGCCCATGTACACCGCATCAGCACCGCACTGCACGGCGGCGATCAGCGATTCACGGCTTCCCGCAGGGCAGAGAAGTTCCGTCATCAGCGGCGATCTCCACGCTGCTGGTACTTAAACAGCTGCCGCTTGAGGTCACTGACCTCATTTTTGGCTGCAGTGGCCTCATCGAGGTAGCTCTTTAGCTGACGGCGCAGATTCTCGCTGGCCTCTTGGTTCTTCAGCAACTCGTCAGCCAAGTTGATGGCTGCCAGCACTGCCGCATCGCTGCGGCTCACATGGGCGGTGTCCATCAGCTCACGCATTTTCTTGTCCACCATTGCGCCCACTTTTTCCATATAGGAGGCATTCTCGTCCGCCACCAGTGTATAATCCTGTCCGCAGATGCCCATTGTCACGCGATTTGCCATGTTCTTTTCCTCCTATTGTTTCTTTTGTTGCCATCTAAAGATAGCTATACAGACTAAAGTATACCACAATTTTCCCACGGAGAAAAGGGGCAGAGTGAAATTTGTAAAAAACTCTCTACCCCCTTTACGCCGCCTCGTTTTTTGTGGTAATATAGGGACACCTATCGACAATTTTAAGGAAGGAGGAGCGCGATATGGCCGGTTACATCATGCGCGGCGCAGAAAAAAGCGTTGTGCTGTCTGCCCAACAGGCAGATACCCTTATTGCCGCCCATAATGGTGATGCCGCGCTCCTGTTCCTCCTTTTACAGCGCCTTGACCGCGGCGCATCCCCCGAGGAATTACAGCAGCGCTTGGGTTTTTCCGCCTTGCAGCTTGCCGCTGCTGAACACGCCCTGCAGGATATGGGCTTACTTTCCGCTCCCGCTGTGCCCCCTGTTGAGCGTAGCGATGATCATCCCCAGTATACTGCCGATGAGCTGTCGGATATGCTGGAAACAGATCGGACTTTCTCCCTTTTGGTGGAGCAGACCGATCGGGCGCTGGGCAAAAAGCTGAAAACTGCCGACTTGCAGCTGCTGGCGGGACTCTATGACGACATGGGGCTGCCTGCAGATGTGATTTATCTCCTTGTTTGCCACTGTGTGGAGCGCACCACCCGCCGCTTTGGGCAGGATCGCCGTCCCACCATGCGGCAGATCGAGAAAGAGGGCTGCTTGTGGGCGCGGATGGGCATTGCTGACCAGGAGAGCGCCGACCGCTACCTCCGTACTCTTGCCCAAAAGCAGGAGAAGGCCAGCGCCTATATGCACGCGTTGAACATCCACGACCGCCCCCCTGTGGACAGCGAAATGCACTATCTCCAGCAATGGTGGGAGCAGGGCTTCACACCCGAAACGGTGGCGCTGGCCTATGATAAGACGGTGTTCCATAAAAAAGAGCTGAACTGGCGATACTTAAACGGCATTCTCCGCCGCTGGCACAACAACGGCTGGCACACGGTGGAGGAGGTCACCAACGGTGAACAGCGCACCGCATCCCGCGCCCACACCGTTGCAAAGAACCCCGAGGCACAATCTCAGCGCGACGGCGCTGATTGGATGCTTCGTTACATGAAGAAGTAGGGAGGAGGTCACCTATGGCATACGATGGAAAAATCATGCGTCAGGCCATTGCCCGCATGGAGGCGGACAAGCAGCGCCGCGCAGAGGAATTTGCCCGCCGAAAGGAGAGCCTCTATCGTGCTGAACCTCGGCTGCAAACTATCGAGCAACAGCTGCGCAGTACTATGTCTAAAATTATCGCAGGGGCATTGCAGCATGGCACTGACCCCCTGCCCGCCATTCGCGTGATTCAAGATGAGAATTTGGAGCTGCAGCGTCAGCGGGCAGAGCTTTTGCTGGCAATGGGCTATCCCATGGACTACTTAGAGGAAAAGGCCGCCTGTGACAAGTGCAACGACAGCGGCTTCTGCGGCGATAAGGTCTGCTCCTGTTTGCAGCGGTACTATAACGCACAGCAGAAGAAAGAGCTTTCCCAGCTCCTCGATTTGGGCAACCAGAGCTTCGATACCTTCTCCTTGGATTGGTATCCCACCCGCGTCAACGAGCGTATCGGCCGCTCTGCTCGGGAGCATATGGAGCATGTTTTTGAGTCCTGCAGCAATTTTGCCCGTCACTTTGAGAAAAAGGGCGGTAACCTCCTGCTGACGGGCCCTACAGGCACGGGCAAAACCTTCCTCTCCGCCTGCATCGCCCGCGAGGTCACGGAGCGTGGCTTCAGCGTGGTCTACGACACCGCCGCCTCCATCTTCCGCGTCATGGAGAACGAATATTTCCGCCGCGGCGAAGAGGACAACTCCGCCGCTGTAGAGCGTTTCCTCCGCTGCGATTTGCTGATCATTGACGATTTGGGCACGGAGCTGGCCAGCGCCTTTGTTCAGAGCGCCCTCTATCGCATTATCAACACCCGCCTCATGTCGGGAAAAAGCACCGTCATCAGCACCAATCTCACTCCCGACGAGATCTCCACCCGATATTCGGCACAGATCCTCTCCCGTATCGAGGGCGAATATGAGATCCTGCCCTGCTTCGGCGAGGACATCCGTATCTTAAAACGACAGAAAAACCAATAACCTCCAGCCCATCGGCATTTTCGCCGATGGGCGTTTTTTCTGAATGCAGCCATTATAAATTGCGATACAACGCCCCTTGCCCTTTCGATTTTCTTATGGTATACTGTGTGAAGATTAAATTGGGGAGGTATGCGTATGTCCGACACTATTGCCGCTATCGCCACGGCGCGTGGCCCATCTGCCATCGGTATTCTGCGCCTCTCCGGCGAGGATACGAACGCTATTCTCGACAAAGTATTTCGCCCTTTGAATGGCCGAGCCATGTCTGAACAGACGCGCCGTTCCATGGTGCTGGGTCGGCTTCTTGACCGTAGTGGCGAGGCCCTTGACCATGCTTTGTGCGTTCTTTTTTCCGAGGGCAGCAGTTATACGGGCGAGATGAGCGCCGAGATCCATACCCACGGCTCACCTGTGGTGCTGAACGCAGGACTGCAATCCCTCTTTGCCGCAGGTGCGCGGCAGGCAGAGGGCGGCGAATTCACCCGCCGCGCATTTTTGAATGGGCGGCTCGACCTTTTGCAGGCAGAGGCGGTGGTTGACCTCATTGATGCCGAGACCTCCGAGGCGGCACGCCATGCCGCAGCACAGCTCAGCGGCACACTTTCCCGGGCGGTAGAGGGCGTGTATGAGGACTTGCTGGCTCTCATGAGCCGCTTTTACGCGGTGGTGGACTATCCCGATGAGGATATTGCCGATTTGGAGCGCGGCGAATCCCTCGATACTTTGCGCCGCAGCCGCGTGCGTTTGGAGGAGCTTCTTGCATCCTTCTCCCGCGGACAGGTGGTGAAAAACGGTGTGCCTACGGTGCTGTTGGGCAAGCCCAATGTGGGAAAATCCTCTCTTTTGAACGCCCTTTTGGGCTATGAGCGGGCTATTGTCACCGACATTGCAGGCACGACCCGCGACACGGTGGAGGAAAAGCTGCCTTTGGGCCGCGTGCTGCTGCGCTTGACGGACACAGCGGGTCTGCGGGACAGTGATGACACGGTGGAAATGCTTGGTGTAGAGCGCAGCCGCGCCGCAGCGGCGAAGGCGAGCCTTGCTCTCTTGGTGCTGGACGGCTCTGCGCCTATGGATGAAGAAGATGAACGGGCTGCCGCCTTGAGTGAGTCTGCCCGCCACATCGTGGTGGTGGTAAATAAGTCCGACTTGCCCTGCTGCCTCGACCTTGATGAATTGCGCCGCCGCTTTGATATGGTGGTGCCCATCAGCGCAAAGGAGGGCAGCGGCATTAAGGCCCTGTGCGAGGTGCTGGAAGGTCTTTATAGTGATGCTCCCGCTGCAGCAGGGGAGATGCTCACCAACGCGCGGCAGGCTGCCGCTGTGGAGCGGGCGCTCCACGCCGTGGAGGCGGCAGAGGAGAGCCTTTTGAACGATATGACCCCCGATGTGGTGCTGACGGAAACGGAACAGGCCATGGAGGCGCTGAACGAATTGACAGGAAAACACGTGCGGGACGACTTGGTGGAAGCCATCTTCTCCCGATTTTGCGTAGGAAAGTGAGGATAGGCCATGGATTGGCTGGAACTGCATGTGGATACCTCCCCCGCGGGAATTGATCCTGTGACCGAGCTGCTGGAACAGCAGGGCGTGGAGGGACTCATCATTGATGATGAAAATGATTTCCACAATTTTTTGGAGAACAATCACCAGTATTGGGACTATGTGGATGAGGACTTGATGGCGCAGAAGAAGGGTGTGAGCCGCATTACCTTCTACCTCACTCCCGATGAAGCGGGCTTTAGCACTATCGCCAATGTCCGCATCGCCATGGCGGCGCTGAAGGAGCAGCATCCCGAGTATGCACCCCTGCTGCTGACCATGGAAAACGTGTCCGACAGCGATTGGGAGAATAACTGGCAGCAGTTTTATAAGCCCATGGAGATCGGCGAGCGTCTGCTGGTGATCCCCGAGTGGGAGAAGTGCGATCCCAAGGGGCGCATTACCGTCACGCTGAACCCCGGCCTCACTTTCGGTACGGGCAGCCACGCTACCACACGCCTTTGTCTGCGCACGCTGGACAAGTTGGTGCAGGGCGGCGAAAAGGTGCTGGATTTGGGCTGCGGCAGCGGTATCCTGTCTATTGCAGCGCTCCGCTTGGGTGCTAAGAGCGCCTTTGCCTGCGACATTGACGATAAGTGCGTAGATGTTGCCTATGAGAACGCGGCGCTGAATGGTATTGGCAAGGACACCTACACCGTCCGCTGGGGCAATGTGCTGAGCGACAAGCAGCTGCGGCAGGAGATCGGCGGCGGCTACGACATTGTGGTTGCCAACATTGTGGCAGATGTGATCATCGCACTGTCCACCGAGGTGCGCCCCTACCTCAAAGAGGGCGGCTATTTCATCACCTCCGGCATTATCGATGACCGCGCTGAGGAAGTGGCGGCAGCACTGCGCAGCGCAGGCTGGGAGATTCTTGAAACCAACAGTAACGAGGGCTGGTACAGCTACCTGTGCCGCTGAGAGAATAAGGAGATACAACGACTATGAAACATTATGATGTCATTATTATTGGCGCAGGTCCCGGCGGTATTTTCTCCGCCTATGAGCTGAAGAAGCTTGTTCCCCAGTGGAAGGTGGCGGTCTTTGAGTCCGGTAACCCCCTCCATAAGCGCAAGTGCCCCATTGATGGCGTGAAGATCAAGTCCTGCATCAACTGCAAGACCTGCGCTATTATGAACGGCTTCGGCGGTGCAGGCGCTTTCTCCGATGGTAAGTATAATATTACCAACGAGTTCGGCGGCACCCTCTATGAGTACATCGGCAAGAATAAGGCCTTGGAGCTGATGCACTACGTGGACGATATCAACATGGCCAACGGCGGCGAAGGCACGCGCCTGTACACCACCGCCGGCAGCGAGTTCAAGCGCAAGTGTTTGCAGAACAACCTCCACCTGCTGGATGCCTCTGTCCGCCACTTGGGTACGGATATTAACTATACTGTCCTCGAAAACATCTACAACGACCTCAAGGAAGGCGTGGATTTCTATTTCAACACCCCCGTGAATTCTCTGAAGAAGCTGGATAACG
>CAYTOO010000035.1:0-16272 GCA_964439545.1 uncultured Oscillospiraceae bacterium
TTCAGCAGACGGCGGCCTGAGGGCAGGCCGCCCTACAACACACCAAGAACCCGCTATTATATTCTTGACAACTCTGTCTATTGATGATAGACTATACTTGTCTACTACGAATAGACAGGAGGTTTTGTCTATGATGGAATATACCTTGGGCGCGGTGGAGTCCCGTTTTGCCGACATCGTTTGGGCGCACGCACCCCTCACTACCGCAGAACTGGTGAAGCTGTGCGAACAAGAACTCTCTTGGAAGCGCACCACCACCTACACGGTGCTGAAAAAACTGGGTGAGAAGGGCTTCTTTCAGCTGAAAGACGGCACGGTGACCGCCCTCATCTCCCGTGAGGACTACTACGCCGCCCAGAGCGAGAAGTTCGTCTCCGAGACCTTTGACGGCTCTCTTCCCGCTTTCTTCGCCGCCTTTACCAAGCGCAAGCACATCTCTTCCAAGGAGTTAGACGAGATTCGCCGCATGATCGATTCTTTTGAGGAGGGCTAAAGATGGGCGCTGTATTTCTCAAATTGCTCCATATGAGCCTCGCTGCCAGCGGACTGGTCATCGCCGTCATGGTGCTGCGGCTGATTTTCAAGCGTGCCCCCAAGGCCATCCACTGTGCCCTGTGGGCACTGGTGGCATTGCGCCTGCTGCTGCCCTTCTCCGTGGAGAGCAGCCTCAGCCTCATCCCTGAGGACGTGGCAAGCGGTAATATTGTTTCGGAATGGACGAATGACTATATTGACGATGTTGATATCCATCGTTCGGATTCTGTTTATTACGATGCTGCCATCGGTGCCGGTAGAGAACCGCTCTCTGACGGTGAAGGCGGATATTATGTCGTGACGAAACACGATCAATTGGGCGAACCGGCCACCATTGGAAACACTGTGGTACCCATCCTCGGCTGGATTTGGCTGGTAGGCTGCGTGGTGATGCTCCTCTACGCCGTCGTCAGCTTCCTCCGTATCCGTAAGCGGGTACAGGTGTCCCTCCCCTTGCGGGATAACATCTGGCGTAGCGAGGCGGTAGACTCACCTTTCATCCTCGGCATCTTCCGCCCGAAAATCTATCTTCCCTACGACATGGCCGAGGCGCAAATGCACCACGTCATCGCCCATGAGGAGGCGCACCTGCGCCGCCGCGACCACTGGTGGAAACCCTTGGGCTTTTTGCTGCTGGCGGTCTATTGGTTCAATCCCCTGCTGTGGGTGGCCTACATTCTCCTTTGCCGCGATATTGAACTGGCCTGCGACGAGCGGGTCATCCGCGACATGGATGCCTCGGCGAAAAAAGCCTACTCCGAGGCGCTCCTCTCCTGCAGCCTACCCCGCCATATGGTGGCGGCCTGTCCCTTGGCTTTTGGCGAGGTGGGTGTAAAAAAGCGCATCACCTCGGTACTGAATTATAAAAAGCCCGCCTTTTGGGTCATGGTGGTAGCCATCCTCGCCTGCATTGTGGTGGCGGTGTGCTTCCTGACCAATCCCAAAAGCGCCATTGACGGCAAGGTCTACGTCTATGAAAAGGACGGTCACCTCGGCTACTTCACCATCACCCTCTTTGAGGATGGCACTTTCCATTACACCGAGGGTATGGTCAGCGGCTATTACGCCACAGGTAAATGGCTGCAAGAGGGCAATATGATTACTCTCGTCGACGGCAAGGAAAACGGTCACGGACTAGTCAACTTCTTCATGAAAGACGGCGATGACCTTGTGTTTCTCGCCGAAGATTCCTCTAACTTTATCTACATCAAGGTACAGGACGGCGAGCGGTTTACCTACACCTTTGACACGGAGATCCCCGTTCCCAACGGCGATTGGGATATGGTGCAGGTCATGCCCATCCCCGCCTACGCGGTCTCGGACATCTATATTGACCCCACAGATTCGTCCGAAACGATTGCAGGTCTTTTCTATATCATCACCGCCTCCCCCGCCGATATTACAAAGGCCGCCGACTATCTCGAAGCGCACCCCCAAGAGCACGAGGTGCTGCTGAATAACAGCGAGGCAACCCTCCGCTATATCTTCACAGAGTTCCTCATGGGTGGTCAAACAGAACCCCGCGGACAGGTGATGCGCCTTGTTCTCGATGAGCTTGCCCCCGAGGCACAGCTGCGGCTCTACACCGAGACGGGGCAGGAATATTTCGATGAGTGGATAGCCGCGGCAGACAGCGTGGCGACCCAACACGGCTTGGAGTGGTTGGAAGAGAATCAGCCTGCGCTGTATCTGGCGCTCCAGATCCGCAGCGAAATTTACGGACACAGCTCTCCCGTCAACCCCGTATCCCTGTCTGAACTGGAAGGCGCTGTTTGGTTCACCCCCGAGGACATCCATGACATCGAATATATGGTGTTGGCCTGCGCTGACGGGCAGCTCCTTTCGGTTTCCACAGAAGGACACACCTATGTAGAAACCTGCCTCAGCAACGCCACCGAGTGGTGGACACCCGCCTGTCCTTTCGACAGCACCCTCTTCTTCCACCGCGCCGATGGCACAGTGGGCAAGATTCTCACCTCCGGTGACGACTGTTGGATGCTCAAATCCAACGAGACATATTATCGCGTTGCTGATTGGAACGATCCCGCCTACGAGACCAACAAGGAAAAGTATTTCAGCTACTTTGTTCCCGTAAGCAAGGAATCCCACACTGCCACGCCCCAACTGCCCGATGCAATCAAACTGGATGCCGAAGTACAGCAGGCCGCCTGTGATGCAATTTTGGCAAGTCTTAGTACAGGTTGGTGGACAGCCCAAGAACTCGACCCTGCCTATGAGGCCGCCGCTTTCACCTGCTTCCACCATGAAACCGTGGGCAACAAGATAAATCTCTACGGCTTCGGCGGCTACTTCACACAGGATTCACAGGGCAACGCCGCCAATGAGTGGAGCAGCTTCACCATCGTGACACTGAATAAATCCACGCTGGATCTCATCCAAGTGTGGTGGCCCGGTGATGGGGCATATCACGATATGTCCATCTCGGAAAATTTCCCCGATGACCTCGCCGAGGCTGCAATCATGATCTCCCCCGACGACTATCAACGCCTGCAAACCGCTCTCCGCAAGCAGGCGGCGGAGAATATGTCACCGACCCATCTTGAATAACTCCCCAAGACCGTCATCCCCATGGATGACGGTCTTTTTTCCAAATTGTGTGAATTTTGTCCCCTGTTCTTTCTTGCTGATCTCTTGAATCTGTGGTACACTATAGCAAAATAAAATCACAGGAGGCACTACTATGAATATCCGTGACATCCATTATGTCGGCGTAAATGACCATATCCTCGACCTGTTTGAGGGTCAGTATCGCATCCCCAACGGAATGGCCTATAATTCCTATGTCATCCTCGATGAAAAAACGGCGGTCATGGACTCCGTCGATGCCCGTTTTACCGATGAATGGCTTGAAAATATCCGCCGTGTCTGCGGCGCACGCCGGCCCGATTATCTGATCGTGCAGCACATGGAGCCCGATCACTCCGGCAGCATCCTGCGCTTTATGGAGGCCTTCCCCAACGCCACCATCGTCGCCTCGGCCCGCGCCTTTGTCATGATCAAGAATTTCTTCGGGGCTGAATTTTCCCAGCGGCAGATCACCGTCGGCGATGGCGACACCCTCTCTCTGGGCAGCCATCAGCTGCAGTTCTTCACCGCCACCATGATCCACTGGCCCGAGGTCATCATGACCTACGACAGCACGGAAAAAACGCTGTTCTCCGCCGATGCCTTCGGAAAATTCGGTGCGTTGGATGCTCCCGCCGATGATTGGATCAGCGAGGCACGGCGCTACTACTTCGGCATCGTGGGCAAATACGGCGGCCCTGTGCAGGCGCTGTTGAAGAAGGTGGCAGGCCTGGATATCCGCCGCATCTGCCCCCTCCACGGCCCTACCCTCACCGAGGACATCTCCCGCTATGTGACCCTCTATGACACTTGGTCCTCCTATACCCCCGAGGAGGACGGCATCGTTATCGCCTACACCTCCGTCTACGGAAACACCAAGAAAGCGGTGATGCTGCTGGCAGAGGAACTGCAGAAAACCCAGAAAGTGGTCGTATACGATCTGGCCCGCTGCGACCAGTCCGAGACGCTGGCCGATGCTTTCCGCTACAGCAAGCTGGTGCTGGCCACTACCACCTACAGCGGCAGCATCTTCCCCTTTATGTATCAGTTTATCCACCATCTGGTGGAACACGGCTTCTCCAACCGTATGGTGGCGCTCATTGAAAACGGTTCTTGGGCACCTGTCGCCAGCCGCGGCATGCACGCGCTGCTGGACGGCTGCAAGGGTCTGACCTTCGCCAAAAACGAGGTGAAGATCCTCTCTTCCCTGACCGAGGAGAACATCGCCACCCTCCACGCCCTCGCTGAGGAACTGTGCCTGCCCCCTGTACAGGCGCAGGACGAACCTGCCGCTCCTGCCGCCGCCAAGAAGTTCGTGTGCAAGATCTGCGGCTATGTCCACGAGGCCGATGAACTGAGCGCCGACTTCCGCTGTCCTCTGTGCAAAACAGGTGCCGAGAATTTTGAAGAGGCACGCTGATTGCCCCAAGACTAGTATTAAACAACTAAGAACGCCGTCTCTTGAGATGGCGTTCTTTTTTTGCGGAAATTTTTCAAATTAACATTTCTCAAACATTTTTTGAAACATTTGAAAACAAATCTCCCGTACTATACAGCCATACGATGACCAAACAACATTTAACATTCAAAAAGGAGATATTCATTATGGCTAAAATCGCAGATATGGTAGAAAAGACCGCCAAGACCGTGACCGAGGGCTATCAGAAGATCGAGGATGGCGTTGTGAGCGGCTACAAGAAGATCGAAGAGGGCGTTGTGGAAGGCTTCAACAAGGTCAGCGACACTTTCATGGAAAAGCTGTTCGCCAAAGAAGGCGAGAGCGTGGAGGATGCCAAGAAGCGCCTCAGCGGCGATGAATGAGGGGGCGCACAATGAATACGACCCTTAAAAAGGCCATCAAGCTCACCTCCGGCGTGTGCGCCGCACTGGGCGTGATGACCCTCGGCGCTGTGGTCGCAAGCGGCGTAGCCGTGAAAGTGGTTGCCGAAAGCCTTCGCGCAAGTATCGATGGTATGAAGGAAACCATCAGCGAGCTGAAAAGCGCAGAAAACACCACAGAGGAAATCACGGAAGAAGTCTCCGAGAATTAACATTTCTCAAACATTTCCCAAAACATTTGAAAACAACCATCGGCTATGATAAGTCCATCAAGTAAAAAAGAAGAGAGGTACGACCCAATGAATAAGAACGACCAAGAATTTCTGGTGCAGAAGATCCGCACCCAGTACACCGAGAAACAGCACTCCCGGCTGGACGCACTGAAGGCGCTGGACAGCAAGGTGAAAAAGCCCGCCAATGTGTTTGCCTACGTATTCGGCATCATCGCTGCCATCATTATGGGCAGCGGCATGAGCCTTGTGATGACCGACATCGGCGCAATGATCGACATGAGCGGCAACACCATGACCCTCGGCATCATCATCGGCGTGATGGGTCTGCTGCTGGCGGTGATCAACTATCCCATCTATAAGAGCATCCTCGCTTCCCGCAAGAAGAAGTACGCTGACAAAATTATCGCTCTGAGCGACGAACTGATGAAAGGTTAAGGTATAAGAATATGAGTGAGTTTTTCAAGAAGGCATTTGCTGATATGAAGGAGAGCGCCCGCGCTCAGCACGAGGTGGACAAGGCCAACTTCGCCGCCGTCAAGGCCGAGAGCCGCGCCCAGTGGGAAGAGGCAAAGGCCATGCGCGACCCCGAGCTGCGCAAGGCCATGATGCAGGCGGAGCGTGACGAGCAGATCGCCGCCGCCAAGGCCCGCACGGCAGAAGCACAGACCCGCATTGATGCCCTCAAGAAGGGTTGATTTCACAAAATATGAGGGGCAGCCTCTTCCGCTGCCCCTCATATTTTTTTAAAAAACGCGAAAACAGAAACAAAACATTAACATTTCCGTGGTATGATACCTTCAAGAAAATAAAAACCATGGGAGGAACTGGGAATGTTTAAGATTTTGGTGGTAGAGGACGACAAGGATCTCAATAAGTCCGTCTGCACCTTTTTGAATCACTCGGGCTACGAGGCGGTGGGCTGTCTCAACGCCACGGATGCCTACGATGCCATGTATGAGACCATCTTCGACCTCATCGTCTCGGACATTATGATGCCCGATATCGACGGCTTTGAGTTCGCCAAAAATGTCCGCGCTCTCAATCAGGAGATTCCTATCCTCTTTATGACGGCGCGGGATGACATGGCCTCCAAGCAGCGGGGCTTCCGCATTGGCGTGGACGACTATATGGTCAAGCCCATCGACCTCGATGAACTATTCCTCCGCATCGGCGCGCTGCTGCGCCGCGCCAAGATCGCCGCCTCCCGCAAGCTGGAGGTAGGGGTTTTCACCATGGATGCCGATGAATTCACCGCCGAGCTTGACGGCGAGGAGATCAGCCTCACCAAGCGGGAGTTCAACATCCTCTACAAGCTCCTCAGCTACCCCAAGAAAACCTTTACCCGTCAGCAGTTGATGGATGAGTTTTGGGATGCCGACACGGAGACCGCTCCCCGCGCCGTGGATGTGTATATGACCAAGCTGCGTGGAAAGTTGTCCGATTGCGAAGATTTTGAGATCAAAACCGTTCACGGTCTGGGCTATAAGGCGGTGATCAAATGACAGAAAAAATCATGCAGGCGGTGTACCGCTATTTGCTGTTCTTCATCATGGTGGCCTTTTTGGTAACCTGCTGCATGCTGTTGTTCGTCTCCACCCTCTCGGAAACGCTGCATCTTACGCTGACGGATGAAAATTTGGCCTTGGCAGCCAAGCTGACCTTCGGCAACGTGGTGCTGTTGAGCCTCCTCTTTACCATCTTCGACACCATCCGCCGCAAGTGGACGGTACAGCGCCCCGTCAAGCGCATCAAAAAAGCAGCAGAGCAGATGATGGCGGGAGATTTTTCCGTCCGCATCCCCCCTGTCACCTCCTTCGGCATTGAAGAGGGCTTCAACGTCATCATTGATTGCTTCAATCAGATGGCGCAGGAGCTCTCTGGCGTGGAAACCCTCCGCACCGACTTTATCGCCAACGTCTCCCACGAGATGAAAACCCCCTTGGCAATTATGCAGAACTACGGCACCATGCTCCAACAGCCCACCCTCAGCGATGAAAAGCGCATCGAATACGCCAAGACCATCACCGACAGTTCCCGCCGTATGGCGGATATGATGACCAATATCTTAAAACTGAATCGCCTGGAAAATCAGCAGATTTTCCCTCAAGCTACCGAGTATGACTTGGGCGAGCAGCTGTGTGAGTGCCTGTTGCGCTACGAAAACGTGTGGGAGAGTGCCAATATCGACATTGAAACGGAGATTGAGGAAAATGTCCGCATCAAGGCAGACAGCGAACTCCTCTCCTTGGTGTGGAGCAACCTCTTCTCCAACGCCTTCAAATTCACCCCCGAGGGCGGAAAAGTGTCCCTCACCCTCACCGCCACCGACCACCACGCCATCGTCAAGGTGCAGGACACAGGCTGCGGCATGTCCCCCGAGGTGGGCGCGCACATTTTTGAGAAGTTCTATCAAGGGGACACCTCCCACGCCACACAGGGCAACGGTCTCGGCCTCGCCCTCGTCAAGCGTGTGGTGGACATCCTGCAGGGCGAAATCAGCGTGGAGAGCATGGTGGGCGTGGGCTCAACCTTCACCGTAAAAATTCGGAGGGCATGATATGGCGCGGAAACCCCTTTGGAAGTCGTTCCTCTTCCCGCCTCTGTGGGTGCTGCTTGTCCTCACCATCCTCACCGCCGCAGGTTTGGTTGCAGTGTTCGTCAAGGACTTGTCCACCACCGTCCTCGCCTACGTCATCTACGCTGTGGCCTTTTACACCCTCTGCATCGACACTCTTTTCTGCATCATGGTGCTGCCGAAGCAATACAGCGCCCTTCGCGCAAAGCTGAATGCCCATCCCCTGCTGCACCGCTACATGACCGACCCTGCCTTCAAAACCCATGCCGCCCTATCCCTCTCTTTGGCGGTCAATCTCCTCTACGCAGGCGTGAATGTCCTTTCTTGGGCACTGTACCGCTCTATGTGGTTTATCGTGTTGGCGGTCTACTACGGAATTTTGTCCCTCATGCGCTTTTTGCTGGTACGCTATGTCCACAACCACAAGCTGGGAGAACACCTCCTCGGCGAATTAAAGCGCGCACAGCTTTGCTCGGCGATCCTGTTGCTGCTGAACTTCGTACTGACAGGCGCGGTGATGATGATCCTCTATGAGGACAAGGGCTTTGACTACCACGGCATATTCATCTACGTCATGGCTCTGTACACCTTCTATATCACCACCCACGCTATTATTAACCTCATTAAATACCGCAAATATCATAGTCCCGTCATGACCACCGCAAAGATCATCTCCCTGTCTGCCGCCCTCGTTTCCATGCTGGCCTTGGAAACGGCAATGTTCTCCCAATTCGGCGGCGACATGGCAGCGGAGAGTCAGCGGCTTATGATCGCGCTGACAGGCGCAGGTGTCAGCATCATGGTCATCGCCCTGTCCAGTTCGATGATCGTGAAAACCGCAAAAGAAATCAAGGAGATAGAGACAAATGGAAGAAAACAAGACCTTTAACTATACCTATTCTGCCGTCCAGCAGCAGGAGATCAAGAATATCCGCAAAAAATATCTCCGCCCCGAGGAGGACAAGATGGAGCAGCTGCGCAAGCTGGATCGCCGTGTCACGCAGAAGGCACAGGCGTGGTCTATTGCCTTTGGTGTCATCGGTGCGCTGATCCTCGGCACGGGCATGAGCCTCGCCATGACGGACTTGAGCGGTTTCTTAGGCGGCACTGCCATGTTCATCGGCATCGGCGTTGGCTTGGTGGGCATCGCACTGGTAGCACTGGCCTATCCCGCCTACGGCTACATTTTGAAGAAGGAGCGCCAGCGTGTAGCTCCCGAAATTCTCCGTTTAAGTGAAGAACTGATGAGCGAAGCGTAACGCTTTGCTCTTTTCTCTTGCAATACGCTCTATGAGATGCTATGCTGATACCATAGAAAACACATAGGAGGGCAAAGGGATGGAGCAACAGAAATTTCTCGATACCTTGGCAGTTGCGGCGCGGCTGAAAGACACCACCCGCCACTGCTACACCGCCAATCGCCGCCATGAGAGCGTGGCGGAACACACCTGCCAAATGGCGCTGATGGCCTACTTCCTCCGGGATGAGTTCCCCGAGGTGGACATGGACAAGGTCATCCGCATGTGCCTCATCCACGACTTGGGCGAGAGTTTTACAGGCGACATCCCCACCTTTATGAAAACCTCTGCCGATGAGGGTAAGGAGGACGACCTCTTGGGCAGTTGGGTCAACACCCTCCCCTCCCCCTACCGCGAGGAGATGACGGTCCTCTACGCCGAGATGGCGGCCCGTGAGACCATCGAGGCCAAGCTCTACAAAGCCCTGGACGGTCTTGAGGCGGTCATCCAGCATAACGACTCCCCCCTGGACACTTGGCTGCCCCTGGAGTACGAGCTAAACTTGACCTACTGCGCCGACCGCGTCACCTTCTCCCCCTATCTCACGGCACTGCGCGCCGAGATCCGCCGCATTACCGAGGAAAAAATCGCCAACGAAAGTAAGGAGGATACATAAATGAAAGATTTGTCCCACAAGCTCCGTGTGGCACTGGTACAGGCCACCCCCGTCATGTTCAACAAGGATGCCACCATTGATAAGGTCTGCGCTCAGATCCGTGAAGCAGGCGCAAACGGCGCAGAGTTGATCGTGTTCCCCGAATCCCTCATCCCCTGCTACCCCTACGGTCTCACCTACGGCTTCACTGTAGGCTCTCGCACCGAAAGCTGCCGTGACGATTGGAAAATCTACTACGATAACGCCGTCCTCTGCCCCAGCGCAGACACCGACCGCATCGGTGCCGCCGCCAAGGATGCTGGTGCATATGTCTCCATCGGCTACACCGAGCGGGGCGCCAACAACGGCACGCTCTACTGCTCCAACATGATTTTCGGGCCCGATGGCAAATTGCTGTGCAACCACCGCAAGCTGAAGCCCACCGGTGCCGAGCGCATTATCTGGGGCGATGCCGACCGCGACTATTTCCCCACGGTGGACTCCCCTTGGGGCACTATGGGCGCGCTCATCTGCTGGGAGAACTATATGCCCCTTGCCCGCGTGGCACTGTATCAAAAGGGCGTTTCCCTCTACCTCTGCCCCAACACCAATAATAACCCCGAGTGGCACGACACCATCAAGCACATCGCTATTGAGGGCAAGTGCTACGTGTTCCATGTGAACCAGTACTTCACCAAGGAAATGTACCCCACCGACTACCATGGCCCTGCCTCGGATGAAATCGCCCGCCTGCCCTTCGCCCCCTGCAACGGCGGCAGCGCCATTATCGACCCCTACGGTCACTATGTCACCGAGCCTGTGTGGGACTGCGAAACCATCATTTACGCCGACATCGACCCCGATGAGGCCGCCCGCGCCCGCATGGAGTTCGACCCCTGTGGTCACTATTCCCGTCCCGATGTGACGGAGCTGATTATCCACGAGAAGTAAATTTCACACGATATAAAAATCGGACGAGGTAGCCTCGTCCGATTTTTTCA
Organism: uncultured Oscillospiraceae bacterium; assembly: GCA_964439545.1. GTDB lineage: Bacteria > Bacillota > Clostridia > Oscillospirales > Oscillospiraceae > Vescimonas. The sequence continues at coordinate 10,662 of CAYTOO010000035.1, forward strand.
CCTATTTTGCCCCAATTCCATAGTATGAGCATAGTGAAAAGCAAAGGGGAGATCACTATGTTTCTCATCGTACTGCTGACAGCCCTCGTGGTGGGCGGCTCTACCATGGCAGGTGCGGCGGCAGGGTATGTATTTCGCGGCGCAGCACACCGACTTGGCGAGGGCTTATTGCTGTCCTTCGCCGCGGGTATGATGCTCAGTGCCGCCGTGGCAGGACTCATTATCCCCGCATTGGAAGGGGGCGACAGTTGGCGTTTGCCGCTGGTATTGGCGGGCATCCTCTGTGGCGGCGCATTTTTGCTGCTGCTCTCCCGCTGCACCGCCAAACTCATGACCCCACAGGAGACACGGGGCGCGCTGCTCTTCCTCGCCGCCATCGCCATCCATAACTTCCCCGAGGGCATTGCCGCAGGGGTAGGCTTTGGCAGCGGCAGCATCCCCCAAGCGCTGGCCATCGCCGCAGGAATCGCTGCCCAGAACATCCCCGAGGGCATGGTGCTTCTCGCACCACTCCTTCGCTCGGGCTTTCCACCGCGGCGGGCGCTGCTTCTCGCCATGGCAACAGGCATTCCCGAAATCCTCGGCACATTCTTGGGCTTCGGCGCTGTGAGCCTCTCCACCGCCGCGCTGCCCTTCGTTCTCGCCTTCGCAGGGGGAACTATGCTCTATGTCATCTGCCAAGACATGATCCCCGCCGCACAGAGCCACCGCCGCGGCACAGCGGCACTCCTTTTGGGCTTTTGCTTCATGTTGGCTATCGACTACTTTGTGGGATAGAGTAGCCGAAAAGGCAGTAATTTGACATATTTTCTGCCAAAAGGACTCGTCGAGGGCAAGGGAAGTTTGTATACCCTTCCTATAGCATTTTCCCCCGCCGCAGCGTATAATAGAATCATCCCAAGAAAGGAGAAGCCAACGATGATCGTGCGTAACGCTATGAACAAGTGTCTGTCCATGTGCTGCATGGGCATGGTTTGTTGCGCCTGTTTTGACCTTCACACGGCTTCTCGCACCGCATAATCGCGGCTAAAAAACATCTATTGTTTTTCATGAGAGGACGTGTGCATTCACACGTCCTCTTTTTTATTTTCATTTGAAAGGAAGTCACACTTATGGGAATCTATCATTCCATCGATGCCCTCGTGGGCAACACGCCGCTGCTGCAGCTGGATCGCTACGGTGCATACCGCAAGCTGAACGCCACCATTCTTGCCAAATTGGAGTGTTGTAATATTGCAGGCAGCGCCAAGGATCGTGTGGCTTTGGAAATGCTGCAGCAGGCAGAGGAAAGCGGCGCATTACAGCGGGGCGGCACGATTATTGAACCCACCTCCGGTAACACGGGCATCGGCCTCGCCGCCATGGCCATCTCCCGCGGCTACCGCGTGATTCTCACCATGCCTGCCAGCATGAGCGCCGAGCGTCAGACACTGCTGCGTGCCTACGGTGCAGAGCTGGTGCTGACCGATGCCGAGGGCGGCATGAGCGCCGCCATTGAAAAGGCAGAAGAGCTGCACCGCACCATCCCCAACAGCTTCATTGCCGGTCAGTTTGAAAATCCCGCCAACCCCGCCGCCCACTATAAGACCACTGGCCCCGAGATTTGGCGCGACAGCGATGGCACGGTGGACATTTTTGTTGCAGGTGCGGGCACAGGCGGCACTATCAGCGGCGTTGGGCGCTATCTCAAGGAGAAGAACCCCAATATCCGCATTGTGGCCGTTGAGCCCGCCGCCTCCCCTCTCCTCTCCGGCGGCAAAGCAGGCCCTCACGGCCTGCAGGGCATCGGTGCCAACTTCGTGCCCAAGAACTACGATGCCACCCTCGTAGATGAAATCATCCCCATCACTGAGACCGAAGCCTATAACGCTGCTCGCTTGCTGGCCCGCACTGAGGGAGTGCTGACGGGCATCACCTCCGGTGCTGCTCTCCGCGCTGCCGATATGCTGGCTCAGCGCCCCGAAAATCATGGAAAAACCATTGTCGCGCTCCTGCCGGACGACGGCGGGCGCTATTTATCCACGCCTTTGTGGAAGGAGGACTAAACTATGTACGCTGATCATATTTGCAAAGCCGCCCGCGCCATGGCTGAAAACATGGCCGAAGCCTCTCTCCCCATGTACGGCAGCCGCCTGCGCCTGCCCGACCGCAAGGCCATCATCGCCCTTCTCAACGAGATGCGCCAGCTGATGTTCCCCGCCTACTTTGGCGACAGCGCCCTGATGACACTGGAGGCCAAGGACTACGCTGCCCTCTACCTTGAGCGCATCGAGACCAACCTCACCAAGCAGCTGGCGCTGGCTCTCCCCGGCGCTGAGACCCACCGCGCCGCCGAGATCGCCCGCCGCGTGGTAGAGCAGCTCCCCGAGGTGCAGCGTCAGCTCCTCACCGACATTGACGCCATCTTTGACGGCGACCCCGCCGCACAAAACCGCGAGGAAGTGGCCTTCGCCTACCCCGGCCTCTTCGCCATCTTCGCCTACCGCGTGGCACACCTTCTCTACCTTGAGGCCGTTCCCATGATTCCCCGCATGATGACCGAGTATGCCCACAGCCGCACCGGTATCGACATCCACCCCGGCGCTGATATCGGCAGCTACTTCTTCATCGACCACGGTACAGGCATCGTCATCGGCGAGACCACCCACATCGGTCAGCACGTGAAGATCTATCAGGGCGTCACCTTGGGCGCACTGAGCCCCCGTGGCGGTCGCGTTAATTCCCACGGCAAGCGCCACCCCACTGTCAACGATGGCGCTACCATCTACTCCGGCGCTTCCATCTTCGGCGGCGAGACCGTCATCGGCGAGCGCTCCGTGGTGGGCTCCAATGCCTTCCTCACCTCCTCCGTGGAGGCCGATCGCCGCGTAGTGATCCAGCCCCCCGAGATCAACGTGAAAACCAAGTAAATTTTAAGCATATAACGAAAGAGGTACACTCCAATGGAACACAAACCTACCCCCAAGGCCGTAGCCTTGCTCCCCATTCTGGTCTTTTTGATCCTGTATCTGGGTCTCGGCCTTATTTTCGAGTACGCACTGAAGATCCCCATGGGATTTTACAACATCCCCATCGTGGTGGCATTTCTCGTTGCCGTACTGGTGGCCTGCCTGCAGAACCGCGCCGTCAGCTTTAACGATAAGCTGGTGCTGATGGCAAAGGGCGTAGGCGACCCCAACATCATGACCATGATCCTCATCTTCATGGCCGCCGGTATCTTCGTGGGTGTCACCGGTCGCTCCAGCGCCGAAGCCGCCGCCTATTTCCTGCTGAACATTGCCCCCGCCAAGCTGGCTGTGGCAGTTCTCTTCGTAGTGGCCTGCTTTGTCTCCATGGCTATGGGCACTTCCGTGGGCACCATCACCCTCATCGCCCCCATCGCTGTTGCAGTAGCCGCCGATTCCGGCTTCTCCCTGCCCCTGTGCATCGCCTCCGTGGTGGGCGGCGCCATGTTCGGCGACAACCTCTCTTTCATTTCCGATACCACCATCGCCGCCTGCTCTACTCAGGGCTGCGAAATGAAAGATAAATTCCGTGCCAACTTCAAGATCGCTCTCCCCGCCGCCCTCGCAGCACTGGTCATCATCCTGTTGGTCTCCATCGGCACCGATGTCAGTGCCGTTCCCAGCGGCGACCACAATCTTGTGCTGCTGATCCCCTACGTGCTGGTTCTCATCGGCGGTATCGTGGGCATGAACGTGTTCGTGGTGCTGCTGGTGGGCATCGTCTCCGGCGCCATCATCACTCTTGCCACCGGTCAGGTCACCGCCATTGAGCTGCTGGGCAACATGGGCAGCGGTGTCAGCGGCATGTTTGAGACCGTCATGGTCACCATCCTCGTCTCTGCACTGTGCGGCCTCATCCGCGCCTACGGTGGCTTCGAGTCCCTCCTGCAGTTCATCCGCCGCTGCTTTAAGGGCAACCGCGGCGGTCAGCTGGGCGTCGGCCTGTTGGTGGGTGTCATGGATATCGCCACCGCCAACAACACCGTAGCCATCGTTATGGCAGGCCCCATCGCCAAGGAGATCAGCGACGAGTACGGCATCGAGCCCAAGCGTGCCGCCTCCCTGCTGGATACCTTCTCCTGCATCTTCCAGGGCATCATCCCCTACGGTGCACAGATGCTGGTAGCCATCTCCGCCTGCACCACTCTGGGCTACACCATCTCCGCCTTCGAGATCATCCCCCTGCTGTTCTACCCCTACCTGTTGGCAGTGAGCAGCATCCTGTTCATCATCTTCACCAAGAAGAGCAAGTAAACAGCAAAAAGCGCACCCTCACGGGTGCGCTTTTATTTTTTACTTTTCTTCCTTTTCCACCACTAAGGGATGGAAAAACTTCATCAGCATCTCGGTGGTATCCTCCACATAGCTGTTGAAGGTCACCACGCAGATGTAGCTGCCCCGCTCCAGGCACAGCTGCAAGGAATACAAAGGCACATCTTCATAAGCGCCGCTGAGACGAATAGCCTCCACAGTTTCACCTAGGAATGCCACCTGCTCCCGGCCCATCTCCACTTCGGTAATACCCATGTCCTCGTAGACCTCGCGGACTTCCTCTGCTCCAAGGTCTGCAAAGTCGGCAATGGTCATCTCCTGCGCCGCGAGATCAAGCTTCGTCACCATCACGTTGACGGTCTGCAAGCCGTCCTCCGTCATGGCGTACATATCCTGCACCTGTCCGCCGTTATTAAGGTGTGCGGTCAAGCACTCTTCCATGGTCTGCTCCTCTTCAAGGGCAGGCACATCCCCCAGCTGCAGCAGTTCTGCCTCTGTCAGATACGTCCAATCGGCAGGGGCAATACACTGCAAGCCCAGCAAAGGATTTTCATAGGTGCGCGCCGACACGCTGCCTGCAGAGTACAGTTCCTCTTTGGGCGCGCAGCCAAACAGCGACACCATCATCAACAGCGCCAGCAGCAGCGCTGATACTCTCTTCTTCATAAGGGGTCTCCTATATTGCCCATCACATCCGCAGGTCGCGGCCCGCGGCACGGGTATGGGCGGTCATGGCGGCACGGGCAGCGCGGCTGTCACCACGACCCACGGCCTCCAAAATCTCTCTGTGCTTTTCCAAAATACGGCTGCACAGCGCCTGCTGCTCCTCAGCGGTGAGGCTCAGCATCTTCTGCATCAAAATTTCACGCTCCACGCCTGCCAGCACATCGGTGACGATCTCCGCCACTTGGTTGCCGCTGGCATGGGACAGAAGTCCGTGGAACTCCACGTCCAATTCAATGAACTTCTCAAACTCCATGATAGAGGCCGCCTGCTTATCAACACAGGCCTCCATCTGTGCAATATCCTCCGCTTTGGCCCGCTTTGCAGCCCAAGCGGCGATCATACCGTCATTGTTCTGACGGTATTCATTCAACTCCTTCAGCGTCACACCGCCAAGGCGAATGATGTCCTGCAGGGGCTCTTCCGCTGCCTGCAAAGAGGGCTGACACACCACTGCGCCGCTCGTTCCCTGTGCCGTGGTGATGTAGCCACCTTGTTCCAAACGTCTCAGCGCCTCACGAATGGTGGGACGGCTGCGCTGCAGCTCCACCATCAAGGCGCGCTCAGAGGGCAGGCGGTCACCGGGCGTTAGCTCGCCGGAGAGAATACGC
>CAYTOO010000036.1:0-16233 GCA_964439545.1 uncultured Oscillospiraceae bacterium
TTCGTCAATATAAGTCCAGCTTCGTCTATCATCCGCCTCATTGCGGATCACATGGTCGAAGTAAGATACCTGCCAAATTGAATGACCGAGTTCTCTCGTAACCATCACCTTCATAGAACGAATAAGCTCGGGAAGGGTTGTAGGGCGGGGTGCCCTCACCCCGCCGCTCACGGCAGAGCCGAGGGCGATGATAAGATGAACATGGTTTGGCATGATGACATATGCATCAATTTTGGCATCTGAGTACACGTCGTTTGTTCGGACAATGTGCTTTTTAACCACCTCGCCCACATGGGAAAGATGCACACACGGCGGGGTGAGGGCACCCCGCCCTACATCTGCTTCGGCAGTCTCAACGCGGCCAAGGCATTGACTTCTCTTCGCAGTGCAGATCGTTACAAAATACCAACCGTCGGTATACGCATATTCTTTCAACCGCGGATGCTTCCGCTGCGGAAGTTTATCCCTGTAGATGTTTTAATACACTCTATTGTTTAGAGAACCCCATAGCTTTTTCGAAACCTCGAGGATGCGGGCATTCTCTGCCAGCTCGTCGATGCCCACCAGCTCGCGATCCTTCATCAGCACCTTGCCGTTACCGATGGTGGTGCGGCAGAGCTTGCCGGTCATGCCGAAGAGGATGTGACCGTCGATGTTCTCGTCGGAGAAGGGAGTGTAGGGATAATAATCCATGACGATGATGTCGGCGGCGGCGCCGGCCTTCAGCACGCCCAGATCCACGCCGAAATACTTCTTGGCGATGGCGGCATTGTTCTTAAAGAGCATATCGGTGACCTCGCACCATGCCACATTGGGCAGGCATGCGTGCAAGCGCTGGACACAGAGGGCGGCCTTGAGGGACTCCACCATGTCGTTGGTCCAAGCATCAGTGCCGAGACCCACGGTGATACCAGCCTTGGTCAAGGGCAGCACGGGGCAGACACCCACGGCGTTGGACATGTTGGACTCGGGGTTATTGACCACCATGGTGCCCGTTTCCTTAATGATGTCGATCTCAGCAGAGTTCACATGGATGCAGTGACCCAGCACCGTCTTGTCGCCCAGGATGCCGTGATCCATCAGGCGCTTCACGGGGCGGCAGCCGTAGTTACGGAGGGAATCATACACATCGTCCATGCCCTCGGACACGTGGATGTGGAAGCCGGTGCGGCCGTTGTTGGCCTCCACCATGCGCTCGAAGGTCTTGTCGGAGATGGTGAACAGAGCATGACCGCCGAACATAGCGGCAAGCAGGGGGTCTTTCTCCTTCTCGCAGTAGGAGATAAAGTCGGCGTTCTCCTTGATAGCCTGCAGGCACTTCTCCTCGCCGTCACGGTCGGAGACCTCGTAGCACAGGCAGGAGCGGACACCGAACTTCTTGGCGCTCTCGGCGATTTCAAACAAAGAGCCGGGGATCTCGGCATAGGCAGCGTGGTGATCGAAAATGGTGGTGACACCCTGCTTGATGCAGTCGATGTAGAGAGCATCGGCGCTGGCGCGGCTGCCCTCGAGGGTCAGCTTGCGATCCATTGCCCACCATGTGCCGTCCAGCACCTCGTAGAAATTGGTAGGGTTATTGCCCACAATGCTTAAGCCGCGAGCCAAAGCGGAGTAAATGTGGGTGTGAGCGTTAATAAAGGCGGGCATGATGACGCCGCCGCGGGCATCGATGACTTCAGCATCGGCGTACTTGGCGCGGAGGGCGGCCTCCTCCCCTACCTCCACGATCTTCGAGCCCTCAAAGGCCACGGCTCCGTGTTCATAATAGCCCTTACCCTCGCTGTCGCGGGTGATCAAGCGTCCATTGGTCAACAGATACATAGTGGCAACCTCCTGCAAAGTTTAAGTTTCAATCTCCATCCTACCCAAGGCGATAACAAAAAATGTTCCAAATCTCGTATTGAGATTTGAAACACTCCGCAGTTCGCCGAGTGATAGTTGCAGCCCGTGCGCGAAGCACTTCCTTACAGCTACCAATCTTAGATTGTTGGTAAAATTATAACTGAATTTTTGTTAGTTTTCAAGATTTTTTTGTAGGTTTTGTGCCAAAAATGAAGCCCCCTCTCTGTGCAAAACAGAGAGGGGGCGCGATGTTACAAATTATGTAAACCTATACAATAACTTACTCAGCCAGAGTGGCGGCCCATGCGGCGTACTTGGCGATGTTATCATCGCGCTCGGCCTCATCAGCGCCGAGGGTGAGGATATAGACCTTGACCTTGGGCTCAGTGCCGGAGGGACGGACGATGATGCTGGTGCCGTCGGCCATCTCATAGCGCAGCACGTTGGAGCCGCTCAACTCCATGGTGGTCTTCTTGCCGCACTCAACGCAGACAACGCTGCCGTCGGAATAGTCCTTCTGCTCCTTCACGGCAACACCTGCGATCTCCACAGGGGGCTTGGCGCGGAGGTCAGCCATCAGCTGTGCCATCTTGCGGAGGCCATCGAGACCGGGCATCACCAGGTTGAGGGTCTTTTCACCGTAGAAGCCGTACTTCTTGTAGAGGGACTCCATGGCATCGTTGAGGGTCATGCCCTGATCGGCGTACCATGCGCCCATCTCCGTCAGCACGAGGGCGGCGGTGACAGCATCCTTATCGCGGACGTAGTCGCCGTACATGTAGCCGTTAGACTCCTCGAAGGCCATCAGCACGCTGCCCTCGCCGGATGCCTCCAGCTGATCCTTCTTCTGTGCAAGGAACTTAAAGCCGGTGAAGGTATCGTAGCAGGCAACGCCGTTGGACTCAGCCACCTTGCGTGCCATCTCGGTGGAGACGATGGACTTCAGCACGGCGGGGTTGGCGGGCATTCTGCCGGAGCGCTTCCATGAGCCGATGGTGTAGTCCACCAGCAGGATGCCGATCTGGTTGCCCGTCAGCACCTTGAACTCGCCGTTGCCGGTGTTGACCATGATGCCCACGCGGTCAGCATCGGGGTCGGAGCCGAGGATAAAGTCAGCGCCCTCAGCCTTAGCAATATCCACTGCCAAATAGAAGCCCTCGGGGTTCTCGGGGTTGGGAGAGACTACGGTGGGGAAATCGCCATCGATGACCATCTGCTCGGGAACGCAGATGACGTGCTTCATGCCAAGGCGCTTCAGCACCTCGGGGATCAGCTGATAGCCCGTGCCGTGGAAGGGGGTGTAAACCATCTTGAAGTCATCAGCAACCTTCTCCACAACGGCCTTGTTGGTGACCTGCGTCATAACGTTGGCAAGGAATGCCTCATCGGTCTCCTCGCCCATGAGGACGATCCTACCCTCGGCAAGAGCGGTCTCATAATCCATGGTCTTGACACAGGCGAACACATCCAGCTCGCGCATCTTCTTAGCCACCTCATCGGCGTGCTCGGGGGGCAGCTGCGCGCCATCCTCCCAGTAGACCTTATAGCCGTTGTACTCCTTGGGGTTATGGCTGGCGGTGATGTTGATACCGGCGATGCAGCCATACTTACGGACGGCGAAGGACACCATGGGGGTGGGGCGCATGGCGGCGAACAAACGGACGGGGATACCGTTGGCAGCCAATACGCAGGCAGCCTCGTGGGCAAACAGCTCGGAATTATTGCGGCAGTCGTAGCAAAGAGCCACGCCGCGCTTCACAGCCTCCTCGCCCTGCTCGAGAATGACCTCGGCAAAGGACTGGGTGGCGTGACGGATGACATGGACATTCATGCGATAAAGACCTGCGCCCATAATGCCGCGCAGACCTGCCGTACCGAAGGACAGCAAATCGAAGAAACGACCCTCGATCTCCTTGTCATCACCTGCGATGGCAGCAAGCTCTGCCTTCTCAGCCTCGCTCAGAACATCGCTGCCCAGCCACTTTTCATACTCTTTTCTGTAATCCATTTCCTTTATTCCTCCTCTTTTTCCTCTTGGCAAATATCAGCGCTCAGCAGCGCCATGGCCTCCTCCACGCGGGAGGCGGGTACGTACAACTCAGCTCCATAGCCGGAAAAACCGTTGATGACCTTACCGGCAGCGCCTTCCTTGGCGTAGTGCTTAAAACAGGGGATCTCATAAGCCGCCAACAGGGAAATCACCATGTCGGCATCGGAGAGATTATCCAGTGCGCTTTGCAGCAGCACCGCCTTCTCCTTTTGACCCTGTGCATCCACAGGCCACGGCAGTTCCGGCACGCCGCGGCGGGAAAAACTCCAAAAACTTTTGTCCATATGAAGACCCCTCCCTTATTTGTGATATGCCGTGCCTTCGGCGATTTGATAGGCGCGATAGATCTGCTCCAAGAGCATGACCCGCGCCAAGTGATGGGGAAAGGTCATGGCAGACATGGAAAGCCGCCAATCACACTCCCGCTTAAGTTCTTCATCCAAGCCAAAGCTGCCGCCGATCAAGAACACCACACGGCTCTTGCCATTGAGGGCGAACTGCTGCAGCTTTTCCGATAAAGCCACGCTGTCGCAGCCCTTGCCCTCCACGCACATGGCAACCACCGCTGCGCCGCTGCCAATTTTCTCGCGGATGGCGGCGGCCTCGGTTTTCAATGCCTTCTCGATCTCGCTGCGGCTGGGGTTATCCCCCAAGCGCACCTCGGGCAGCTCGATCAATTCAAATTTACAGTGCCGCTGCAGGCGTTTCATATACTCGGCGGCGGCATCTATATAGAATTTCTCCTTCAGTTTGCCAACGCACAACACGCTTACACGCTGCATAGTTCTCCTCCTGTAGTCCAACGGGGGACTAAAACAGCGCCCGCAGGGGAATGCAGACGCTGTTCATCGGCATCGGCTCAACCGATGCTCTGTTCTTCCATTTCCGTGTCGGGCACATCGATCACGCGGATATCAGCGCCCAGAGAGCGCAGTTTGCCCACGATGTCCTCGTAGCCGCGCTCGATATACTGCACCTGACCGATCTCCGTCTCGCCCTGTGCTGCCAGCGCCGCCACCACGAGGGCAGCACCTGCGCGCAAATCGGGAGACTCCACAGGAGCGCCCGTCAAACGCTCCACGCCCTCCACGATGGCGATCTTGCCATCCACGTGGATGCGGGCGCCGAGGCGCTTGAGTTCATCAACATACTTAAAGCGGTTATCCCATACGCTCTCGGTAACAAGGCTGGTGCCCTTGGCGAGGGACAGCACCGTGACGATCTGGGGCTGCATATCGGTAGGGAAACCGGGATAAGGCATGGTTTTCACGTTGGCGCGGCAGAGGGGGCCACTGCGGCGGATCAAAATCTCATCGCCGTTTTCCGCGATATCCACGCCCATCTCACGGAGCTTGACGCTGATGCAGTCCATATGCTTGGGGATGACGTTCTTAATGAGCACCTGTCCGCCGGCAGCAGCAACAGCGGTCATATAGGTACCTGCCTCGATCTGATCGGGGATGATGGCGTAAGTGCCGCCGCTGAGACGCTCCACACCGCGGATGCGGATAGAGTCCGTACCTGCGCCCTTGATGTCGGCGCCCATGGAGTTGAGGAAGTTGGCGAGGTCAACGATATGGGGCTCGCGGGCAGCATTTTCAATGACGGTATAGCCGTCAGCCAGCGCCGCAGCCATCATAATATTCATGGTAGCGCCCACGCTGACCGTATCCAAATACACATTGGCACCACGCATACGGCCATTCTCGGCACGGGCCACCACATTGCCGCCCTCAACGCTGATGGAAGCGCCCATGGCAGTAAAGCCCTTGATATGCAGATCAATGGGACGAACGCCGAAATCGCAGCCGCCGGGCATGGCGACCGTAGCCTCGCCCTTACGGCCCAGCAGCGCACCCAGCAGATAGTAGCTGGCGCGGATGCGGCGGGCGAGATCGTAACCGGCGCGGGTGGAATGGATATGGCGGCTGTCGATCTCCACGGCGTGGCGATTCAGCACGCGGACACGGGCACCCAACTCCTCCAACATGGCGAAGAACAGCGTCACATCGCTGATTTGGGGAATATTCTCAATGCGGCACACGCCATCCACCAGCAGTGCTGCGGGGATGATGCCCACGGCGGCGTTCTTCGCACCGCTGATGGTCACCTCACCGAACAGGGGGCGGCCGCCACGAATTACGTATTTATTCAAAGCTAAATCCTCTTTTCTGCCTTGCTCTTGGTTTCACTATATGTATCATAGCCTCGGGCGCAGCGATTCATACACGCGCAGCCAACTTTTACGGGCACACAGATACAGATTAATTATACCATAGATTCCGCCAAAAGCAATACGCCACCACAATATTTTCCGATCTTACGAAAAATCGACCGCTTTCCCCTGTTTCTCTCTCCTGCGGCGCGGCTTGACAGAAGGCGTGTTAAGAGACTATAATGAGACGTTAGATTATGTGCAACTATCTCTTGCTACGAGGTTTATTTGTATGAACATTCGGCTCATTGCCAATACGGCGGGCTATATCCTGTGGGTGGAGGCAGCCTTTTTGCTGCTGCCGCTCCTTGTGTCCGTCATCTATGGTGACGGCTGCACACAGGCCTTTTTGCTGTGCGCCGCCATCTGCGCCGTGATCGGTACGGTGCTGAGGCTTTTCAAGGCTAAGCGCACCAATCTCCATAACCGCGATGGTTACGCCACCGTTGCCCTCGCGTGGGTGCTGCTGGCACTCTTCGGCGCGCTGCCCTACGTGTTTACAGGGACGATCCCCAACTATATCGACGCTCTTTTCGAGGCAGCTTCGGGTCTCACCACCACAGGCGCATCGGTGCTGATGGAGATCGAGCATCTGCCCCAGAGTGTCCTCTTCTGGCGCTCTCAGACACAGTGGATGGGCGGCATGGGTGTTCTGGTGCTGTTTCTGGCGCTGATGCCCCACTTGGAGACTGGCGCAGTGTTCCTCATGAACGCGGAAAGCCCCGGCCCTATTAAGTCCCGCCTCGTGCCCCGCCTCGGCGACACGGCGAAGATTCTCTACTGCCTCTACCTCGGCCTTACTGCTGCCGAGACCATCGCATTGCGCATTGCGGGCATGCCGTGGTTCGATGCGGTGAACCATGCGCTGACCACCATCTCTACAGGCGGTTTCTCCATTAAGAACGCTTCGGTAGCGGCCTATAACTCCAATGTGATCGAGTGGATCATCATCGTCTTTATGGTGCTGTCCTCCATCAACTTTTCCCTCCTCTTCCTCGCCATTCGCGGTAAGTTCCGTGAGGTGTTCAAGAGCGAGGAGCTGCGCGCCTTCCTCTTGATGCTGTTGGTGGCATCCGCCGCCATCTGCTTTGAGCTGTGGCTGCGGACGGGTGTGGCACTCCGCGACGCCATCACCGATGCGGTTTTCCAAGTGACCACCATCGCCTCCACCACGGGCTACGCCACCTGCGACTTTGCACTGTGGCCCTCCTTCTCCCGCTTTGTGCTGTTGACGCTGATGTTCATCGGCTCTTGCGCGGGGTCTACAGCGGGCGGTATGAAAATCAGCCGCGTGCTGCTGGTGTTTAAGAACCTCCGCCGTGAGCTGAACCGTATTATCCACCCCAACCGCGTCAGCGTCATCACTATGGATGGGCAGGCGGTGAAGGAACAGGCTGTGGCCTCGGCCATGGTGTTCCAAGGTGCGTACGTGATGCTGATTATCATCGGCGCGCTGGTGGTGGCGCTGGACGGCTTCACCGTCACGGAGTCCGCCGCCGCCTCCATCTCCTGCATCACCAACGTTGGCCCTGCACTGGGCGACCTTGGCCCTGCGGAGAACTACGCAAAGCTCAACTACTTCTCCAAGCTGGTGCTGAGCCTTGAGATGCTCATGGGTCGTCTCGAGCTGATGCCCCTGCTGGTGCTGCTGAATCCCGCCACGTGGAGAAATAAGTAAGACTTTCGGTAGAATTTGTAGGGCGGCCTGCCCTCAGGCCGCCGTCTTCTATCGAAATACTATCATGTATCGCGGCGGGGTGAGGGCACCCCGCCCTACATCCAACACAAGAAATTCCCCCTCCGCACTGGAGAGGGATTTTTTATGTCTTATAAGTCCACAATCGTCACACTGTGTCCCGTGTGGGGCAGGAATTTTTCCAAAATATCCTTCGTGGCGATGCAGAGAGAAGAGGTATTGCGGCAGGGATGGCAGCCGAACCACTCGCTCTCTGCCACAGTTCTGTCCATGGCGAGGATAACGCGGTGTTCGGTATCATTCATCAAGCCCAAAATAGAAGCAGAGCCGATGGGACAGCCCAAAAGCTCCTCCAAATCCTCACCTGTGGCGAAGCTGAGACGGGATGCGCCGATCATCTTGGAGAAATCCTTGGTGGAGAAGGGCTTGTCGGGTGCCATGCAGAGAAGATAAAAGGCGCTGCGGTTGCGGGGGGTCAGCAGCAGATTTTTGCAGATGCTGACGTCCAACTTCTCAGAAATCGCCACGCAATCCTCCATGGTGTCGGCGTGGTCGTGGTCAACGCGGGTATAGGGGATGTTCAGCTCCTCGAGGAGAGCATAGCAGGCACTTTCCTGCGCCATGCGCTCATCGGTAGGGGCGGTGGTATAGACGGTAGAGATTTCCATGGTGTTAGACTCCCTTAATCAGTTCTTCTCCTGCGCGGTAGATGTCGCCTGCGCCCACCGTCAGCACCAAGTCCTCGGGCTGGACGATGGCAGCCAAGGTATCGGTCACCTGCTGCAAGGTGGCGCAGTAGTGGCTGCCCTCAATGTGGGCGCACAAATCGCGGGAGGAGATGCCGCTCTCGTTCTTCTCGCGGGCGGCGTAAATCTCGGCGACGATGGCCACATCGGCCTTTTGCATCTCGGCGATGAACTCGTCGAAGAGGGCGGCAGTGCGGGTATAGGTATGGGGCTGGAAGGCGCAGATAAGGCGCTTGTGGGGCAGGCTGCGGGCAGCCTTCAAAAGAGCGCGCAGCTCGTCGGGGTGATGGGCATAGTCATCATAGACCTTCGCGCCGTTATACTCGCCCTTATACTCAAAGCGGCGGCCTGCGCCGATGAACGCGCCCAAGCCCTCCTCCACGGCGCTGCCATCCACCCCCAGTACGTAGGCGGCGGCTGCGGCGCACAGTGCGTTGGACACATTATGGCTGCCGGGAACGCGGAGGGACACGTGGGCATAGTGCTTCCCCTCGGCAATCACATCAAAGTCCCCAAAGCCATCGAAGAAGGACACATTGGCGGCGTAGACATCAGCCGTTTTATCCTTCACGCTGCAGCGGCAGATGGGGCGGGGATAGTCCTTGAGAGTCGCGCGGACACCCTCATCGTCCCAGTTGGCAACCACTGTGCCACGGTCGGGGACGAGGTCGGCAAAGGCACGGAAGGAGTGCTGAATATCCTCCAAATCCTTGAAAAAATCCAAGTGGTCGGAGGCCACGTTCAGCACCACCGCCACGGTGGGATAGAAGCTGAGGAAAGAGTTACAATACTCGCAGCTTTCCAAAATGATGGTGTCGCCGCCGCCCACGCGATAGCCCTTGCCAAGGAGAGGCAGGGTGCCACCAATCATGACGGTGGGATCGCGGTGGGCTGCCATAAAGATATGGGTAGCCATAGAGGTGGTGGTGGTCTTACCGTGAGTGCCGGAGATGCAGAGGGCATTTTCGTAGCTCCGCATAATAGCGCCCCAAGCCTGGGCACGCTCATAGACAGGGATGCCGCGGGCCACAGCACCGGCAATCTCGGGGTTGGAGTCGCGGATGGCAGCGGTGCGGATGACCACATCGCAAGCGCCGATGTTGTCGGCGCTGTGACCGACGGAGACGGGAATACCCACGGAGCGGAGATGCTGTACCGTGGCGCTCTCCATCATATCCGAGCCCTGCACCTCCATGCCCATGCCCTGTAGCACCTCAGCCAACGCGCACATGGACACGCCGCCGATGCCGGAGAGGTGGACGCGGGCGTTAGGCTTCATATAGTTCATGATATCCTCTGCGGGATGTTTCATGGCTGTTCCTCCAAAAAAAGCGGCATAATGACACGCCGCCGATTGTTTTTCTTACGAAAGTATAGTATACTACACTCACCAAAAAAGTGCAACCGCCATTGTAGGGCGAATTTCCACAGCTTAGGACGAAAGGAGGCGCAGCCCGTGATACCGAGAGAAGTATACGATGTTCTCAATACGCTGTCAGCGGCGGGGTACGAGGGCTATCTCGTTGGCGGCTGCGTCCGCGATATGCTGCTGGGGAAAGTGCCTCACGATTGGGACATTACCACCTCTGCCCTCCCCGAGGAGACCATGGCCCTCTTTGCCCACTTCGCCATCCCCACGGGCTTACAGCACGGGACGGTGACGGTGCGCAGCGGCGAAATTTGCTGCGAGGTCACCACCTACCGCGCCGATGGGGATTATTCCGACCACCGCCGACCCGATGAAGTGCAGTTTACCCGCTCGCTCCATGAGGATTTGGCGCGGCGTGATTTCACCGTCAACGCTATGGCGATGGATGCAGGCGGCACTGTTTACGACTATTTCGGTGGGCAGGAGGATTTGCGCCGCGGGATTCTGCGTTGTGTCGGTACGCCGAAGCAGCGGTTTTCCGAGGATGCACTGCGTATCCTGCGGGCGCTGCGGTTCTCTGCCACGCTGGGTTTCCCCATTGAGGAGGAGACAAGGGCGGCGCTCGTTGCATTGAAAGACGACCTCTCCTATGTAGCAGCAGAGCGCATCCGTGAAGAACTCACCAAGCTGCTGCAAGGCCGCGATGCGGAGCGGGTGTTGAACGACTTCCCCCACGTGCTGGGTGTGGTCATTCCCGAAATTTTGCCCGCCGTGGGCTTTGACCAGCGGAACTGCCACCATTTTCTAGACGTGTGGCAGCACACCACGCGGGCGGTGGCGATGTCCCAGAATGACCCCGTCATCCGCTGGGCCATGCTGCTCCACGATTTGGGAAAGCCCTCGGTGTTCACCGTGGACGAGGAGGGCGTGGGCCATTTCTTCGGGCACGCACACGTCAGCGAGGACATTGCCAGTGCCGTGGTAAAGCGGCTGCGGTTTGATAACCGCTCTTCTCAGCGCATTGTGACGTTGGTAGCCTATCACGACCGTCCTGTGGCCTTGACGGAGAGGACCATGACACGGCTGCTGCGGCAAATCGGCGTGGAGAACGCCTATGCATTGTGTAACGTGAAGCGGGCGGACAACTTAGCCCAGCATCCCGATTACCACGGACGACAGACGGTACTGGATGAAGCGGAAGCCCTTATCTCCCGCATTGTGGAGAGTGACAAGTGCTTCTCCCTAAAGCAGTTGGCGGTGGATGGCAACGATATGCTGTCCCTCGGGCTGCGCGGGCGGGAGATCGGACAGGCGCTGGAACTGCTGCTGAGTGCGGTGATGGACGGGGATTTGCCTAATGAGAAAGAAGTGCTGATGGAGGAAGCGAAGAATAAATATCCCATCGGAACAATCCGCCCGTAATCACCCTCTCCGACACGGCTGCGCCGTGCCACCTCCCCCAAAGGGGGAGGCTATTAAACAAAGAAAAACGCACGCAGACAACGGTCTGCGTGCATTTTTTATGCTCATTCTTAATACAGTGCCATCAGCCTGCCATGATCTCGAAGCGCAGGACACCTGCGGCGGTGGTGAGGCGGGAGATCATCTCCTCCATGGGCACGGTCATGTCGCTGCTCTCAATGCTGACGGTGACACCTGCGCAGCCGTTGGTGGGGATGGTCTGGTTGATGGTGAGAATATTCGCGCCGGAGGCGGCAAAAATAGAGAGGTAGCCGGAGAGGACACCGGGATTGTCCTTCAACAGGGCGTACAAGGTGATAATGTGGCCTGCCTTCATATTCTGGAAGGGCTGCACCGCGTCTTTATACTTATAAAAGGCGCTGCGGCTGATGCCCACGGCGGCGGCAGCTTGACCCACGGTGGCCACCTCGCCCACTTGCAGCATACGCTTGGCCTCTGCCACCTTGACGAACACTTCCGGCAGCGCATCGGCCGAGACGATGAAATATCTTTTCTTCTCCATACGCTTTCTCCTTCACTGGTTGGCATTTGTTTATGGTACATAAATAGTATCACGATTACTATCCTTTTGCAAGGGGCATTTTTATTTTGAGGTGATGATTTGGAACGCAAAAAACGATTCCTCATAAACGCAGCTTATGTTGCGGTGTGTGCCGCCGCAATTTATCTGCTGCTGCGGTATGCCCTGCCATGGCTGCTGCCCTTTTTGCTGGCACTGGCGGTGGCGGCGATGATAGAGCCACCCCTCCGCTTTGTGCGGGAGAAGATGCACCTAAAGCGCTCGTTTTTAGCGGCGGTGGCGACACTGTTGGTAGTAGGGCTGACACTCGCTGCCGCAGTGGGTATCTTGGGGGTACTGTGGCGGCAGGTGAATGACCTGTTGGGGCGTGCGCCGCAGCTTTTATCCATGCTGCCCCAACTGATGGAGCAGTTGGGTGCGCGATTGGAGGAATACCGCGTAACACTGCCTCCATCGGCGCAACGGGCGGCCAGTGATGCCGTGACGGCGGTGGGCGGTATCTTAGGTGATGCCGCCGTGAAGCTGTCGGCGGCGCTGTTGGACGGCATTACGAAGTTGGTGGGGCATCTGCCGGGGGCGCTCCTTTTCTGCGCTACGGTGGTGATGGCTCTCTTCTTCACCATGAGCAGCTACCCCCAGCTGCGGCAATTCCTGCTGCGGCAAATCCCTGCGGAGAAGCGTGAGGCAGCGAAGGCGCTGAAAGAGGGTGCGCTGGGTGCGGTGCTGAAGTGGCTGCGGGCACAAATCATACTCATTACCGTGACATTTTTGCAGCTCCTCGCGGGACTTTTTCTCCTGCGGCGGGAGTATGCGCTGCTCTTGGCACTCCTTATCGCCCTTATGGATGCCCTGCCCATCTTCGGGGCGGGGATGGCGCTGCTGCCGTGGGCGGCTGTCCTCGCCATTTGGGGGGATGTGGTGGGGGCGCTGGGGCTGACGGCGCTGTACTTCGTGGTGTGGTTGGTGCGGAGTTTCCTAGAGCCGAAGCTGCTGGGGAAAAGCGGCGGCCTGCCGCCCCTACCCTCCCTCCTCGCCATCTATGTGGGCTGGCAGGCGGCGGGAGTGGCGGGGATGATTCTCGGGCCGCTGCTGTTGCTGCTCATAAAGGAACTCCACGACCGCGAGCTGCTGCACCTTTGGAAATAATTCTTCCTTTTCCCGCCGCCGTGTGGTACACTCCTTATAAGACTAAAGAAAGGAGCGTATGGCGGGATGAAAACGCAGTGGAAAGCGGACTTGGCGCTGGTGCTGGTGACCCTCTTTTGGGGCTTATCCTACTATTTGGTGGATTTGTCATTGACGGAACTGCCCGAGATGACCCTCAACGCCATGCGCTTCGTGTTGGCCTTCTGTATCTTGGCAATTATCTTCCGCAAGCGGGTATTCGCCGCATCGAAGGAAACGCTGAAATATAGCCTTTATGTGGGCGTACTGTTGGTGTTTGTCTATTTCGGCAGTACCTTCGGCATTGCGCGGACTTCTCTTTCCAACGCCAGCTTTATCTGCGCCCTGCCTGTGGTGACAACGCCCCTCCTTGATTTCATCGTCAACCGCCGCAAGCCCGAAAAGCGGCTGGGGATCGCCCTTGTCATCTGCACCATCGGTCTTGCCATGATGACGCTGAACGAAAATCTGTCGGTCAATTCGGGTGACCTCCTCTGCCTTATCTGCGCCGTGGCCTACGGTGCGGACATGATCGTGACAGAGCGGGCCGTGGGAAAAGCAGAGGTCGACCCCCTCGCCATGGGTGTCATCGAACTGGGCATTGCAGGTGCGGTGATGGCGGTGATCGCCTTCTTGACGGAGCAGCCTGTGCTGCCACAATCCCCCGCCGTGTGGGGCAGTGTATTGTTCCTCAGCATCTGCTGCACGGGCGTGGCCTTCGTGGTGCAGACGGTGGCACAGCAGTACACCACCGCCACACATGTGGGGTTAATTTTCACCTTAGAGCCTGTATTTTCGGGAATCGTGGCCTTTTTCATCGCCCATGAGCGGCTGTTGCCAAGAGGTTACATCGGCGCGGGGCTGATGCTGGTGAGCTTCATTTTCATGGAGATGGATTGGGGGAAGGTATTGAAACGGAAATCTTCTTAAGATTTTGTAGGGGCGGGCGACTCTGCCCGCCCGCTGCATAGGGCCGACAGAGTCGTCGGCCCCTACAACCGCACAAGGAGTCTATTGAACATACAGCAAAAACCGCGAGTATCCATGAGATACTCGCGGTTCTTTTGTTACATATTCTCCTTCCCCGTGATTTCCTCGGGGATGATTTTCACCACGCGGGCGGTGCAATGCTCCATCATGTTGGAGAACTGCCCCATAGCCTTGGGGTCAAGACTTTGGCAAAGGAGCAGCATGGCTTTCACCATTTCGCCTTCATCGGTAACCACCTCGGCGCGACCTTGGAAGCGGGCGGCGCGGTAGTTGGTGGTGAAGGCCATGGGCTTGATGGCGGCGTGGGACACAACGGAGAGGGATACCTTGGGATTGGTCTTTAAAACCTCCCACTTCTCCCCTTCTCCTGCGCAGTGGAAGTAGATGACTTTGTACACATCATCGCCTACCACATTGACGGGGATGGCGATGGGGGTGCCGTCCTCTTTTACGAGAGCCAGCGTGCCATAGACACTCTGGCGCAGGACATCCCAAGCGAACTTCTCATCGCGCTCCAGCTTTTTCAATCGCATTTCACGCATAGGGCGTTACCTCCTCAAAAATCTTCCGAAAATGCGGCGCAGGGGGACTTTCACCAAGTCACGCTCATAGCGGTTGAGGCCGAAGAGCCACACGGAAATGCCGTAGACCGCCACGATGCAGCAACCAGGGAGAATCATGCCCCAGTAGCTTGTGGGATGGACGAACACCGCCAACAGTACCGAAACGATGGCGGGGAGAATCATAGAGGGGAACAGATGGGAGATATGCCGCCAAAACTTGGGGATATTGAGGCCGATGCGGCGATGATAGTACCAGTTCATCAGCAGGAGATTGCCCACGAAGGTGGAAATGGCCGTGCCGATGGCGATACCCATGCCCTCCCAGCGCATACAGAGGGGCAGGGAGATGGCGATGTTGGCTACCGTTACGCCGAGGTAGGTCAAGGAGCGGAACTTGTGCATATTTTTGGCGCGCTGGATCTCGATGCCCACCGTTTGGATGTTCGTCCACATGGTGGTGAAGAAGAGGAGCAGCGTTACGGCATAGTCCACGCCGAACTGCGCATCGCCGCCCCACAAAATCAAGAAGGGCTTACCGATGGCAACGAAGCCAAAGAAGATGCAGCCCAAGAGGATGAACTGCAAGCGACCCACCTTGGTAAAGAGGGCGTTGAGGGAACGCATCGGTGCATTCTCCGCCACAAGACGATGGACACGGGGCGTGAGGACATTGGAGATAGCGTTGGAGAAGGTCAAATAATAGACGTTCAGCTGGGCGGCGAGAGCGTAAATGGTGACGGCGGTCGTACCGTGACACCACGCCAGCAGCAAGCGTCCGATGCTCCAGTTGACGTTCTCCACCACGATGCCCAGGAATACATAGAGGGTATAGCCCGACATTTCGCGGAGCAAATGGAAGTCGGGGCGGGCAAAGCGGATGGGCATACGCAGCTTGCGGAAACAGTAAATCATGTTGATGACACCTGTCACCACGGTGAAAATGAGGGTGACGATGGTCAGCGTTACGCTGCGGTAGCCGATGATCAGCAGGGGGATCATCACCAACGGATTCAAGACCTGCTTGATCATGGACACCACCTTCTGGAACATGTAGTGCTCATGGATGGTGATGTGGGATTCAAAGACGCTCAAAGGGAAAGTGATGGCGGCGTTCACCGACAGGATGCGCAGCAGCGTTTCACCCAAGGCGATCTCGTCGGCGGTGAGCTTTTTACCAAAGACCACATCGCCGTGCATGCTGATCCAAAAGCCGATGGCGAGGAGCAGCGCACCCAGCACCATGTAGGTCATGAGGAAGAGACCGTTCAAGCGTGCCATGCCGTCGCGGTCGTTTTGGGTTTTATAGCGGGAGTAATAGTGGACGTAGGCGCTGCCGAGACCGAAGGACAGGAGATTGAGGTAGGAGATAATGGGCAGCACCGTTTGGTACACGCCGAACTCGCTGTCCCCCAAGCGCTGCAGCATAACGGGGGTATAGACAAGGGAGATGACGGTGGAAAGACCCATGGACACGTAACTCAGCAGTGCGCCCGCCTTCAGCTGATTGATTTTCACTTCTGCATCTCCCTCCTTTCGGGAAGTTTAGGATTCTTTTTGTAGGGCGGCCTGCCCACAGGCCGCCGCGGCGGGTAACAC
>CAYTOO010000037.1:0-15819 GCA_964439545.1 uncultured Oscillospiraceae bacterium
CCGCCGCCAGTGGCGGATGAAGGGAGCCGAGCGAGTGGCAGCGGTCGAAAAAATCGAGGATCAGCGTAAGCCCGAAGATTTTTTCGGGCACCGCAACAGGCAGCGCGCCTGCCACGGAAATCTCCTACAATCAAATAACCGGGATTAGCGCAGTTGGTAGCGCGGGTGGTTTGGGACCATCAGGCCGGGAGTTCGAGCCTCCCATCTCGGACCAAAGGGCGGCAGGGTTTTCTCTGCCGCCCTTTTTCTTTGGACCAGTTTGCCGCGCTTTATGGTGGCAATTCGTATTTTTATGTGGTATAATCATCTCAGTGTCTTGGATTGAACGCATATGAGGAGGGTTTTCAATGACTAATTACGAACGCATTAAGGCATCCGCTGACTATATCCTCGCCCGCGTGTCCATTCGCCCCACCATCGGCTTGGTATTGGGCAGCGGTTTGGGTGGATATGCCGATACATTGGGGGAGGCTGTGCGCATTCCGTACAGTGAAATTCCCAATTTCCCTGTTCCCACCATCCCGGGACACAGCGGCGCACTTGTCTTTGGTAAGAAATGCGGCGTGGAAGTCGTTGTGCTTCAAGGGCGCATTCACTATTATGAGGGACTGCCCCAGCAGGAGATCACCCTGCCAATTCGTGTGTTGGCGGCACTTGGCGTAAAAACAATTGTACTCACCAACGCCTGTGGCGGCGTAAATTTGGAGTTCAAGCCCGGTGATCTCATGCTCATTTCCGACCACATCAATTATTCCGGTGCAAATCCTCTGATTGGCCCCAATATGGATGAATTTGGCCCGCGATTCCCGGATATGTCTGACCTGTATACCGCATCCCTCCGTACGCAGATCAAAGAGAAGGCGCTGGAGTCCGGCATTTCCCTGCGGGAAGGTGTCTATGCGATGTATTCCGGTCCCAATTACGAAACACCGGCAGAGATCCGCTTCTTCCGTGTTATGGGCGCAGATACGGTGGGCATGTCCACTGTGCCGGAAGCAATCGTGGCAGGACACTGCGGCATGCAGGTCGTCGGCGTGAGCTGCATCACCAACATGGCAGCCGGCGTATTGCCGGTGAAGCTCAGCCACGAAGAGGTCACAGAGACCGCCAACCGCGTAAAGGAAGTATTCCAGCGGCTGATCGATTTGATCGTGGAGATCGTATAAATAACAGATTCTGTACAGACAGAAAAAGAGAGCCTTGCGGCTCTCTTTTTCTGTTGATTAAGAGGGAGACTTGAAAGCGCAATTGCGCTGTGAAAGACTGTTTTGGTGGTGGCATCAAGTGCCGCAATAGCGTTTGCGGCTCTCTTCACACAAAATCTGATATTCCAGCGGATGAATACCGCGGTGCATGCCGATAAATACATTCCGATTGGGGAAGGCATCCAGCAGGCGGCAGATCTCAGCGCGGACGGTGGCCTCGTCTGCATCGGGCGGGAGGGGACGGGGTTCAACACCGAAGAGGATGCCCTTGGGATAGGTGCGGGCCAGCATTTCCTTATCGTTGATCTCCTGTCCTGCCCACATATCCACGCCGGCCTCGATCATCAAGGGTACCATGGCCTCATTTTTGCCGCAGCTGTGGAGCTCGAACCAAATGCCGTGACGATGTGCAGAGTCCACGATCCGCTTTAGGTAGGGAAGTACCATCTCTCGACCTGTCTCGGGGGAGAACAGGGGGGCGCGCTGGCTGCCCCAATCGTCATGGAACCAAAGGAGATCGCAGTGATACCAGCGCTTCAAGCGAGAGAAGAGATCATCATAAAAGACACACAGGCGGTCAAACAGGCGGTGGACAGCTTCCTGCTCATCCTCATCCACCAGCGCCACCATGGCGTTCTGCATATCCACAAAGGAGATCAAGCGCTCCACCAAACCGGTGAAAATGGTGCACACCACCGTGAGTCCGCGGGAGAGAAACTCGCGGTTCTCCTCAGCGCTGCCTGCCCAATCCCACTGATCCAAATCGGGGAAGGTGACTTGATTTTCCCAATGCTCCAAATCTTTGACCATGGGATTTCCCTGCCGCACCATAGAGCCACGGGCAGCGGGATCGAACTCCCACTGGACACCGAACATATCCTTGCCGCCAAACTTGCGGAAATCAAAGGGCTTTCCCTCTGCCACAAAACCACGGGCGATACAATCGGGATTGATGGAGGGGTTGAACATGAGCCGCTCCGTCTGATGGGGCATCCACAAAGGCTCTTCGCCGGAGAGGAAGGCAAGGAGATTTTCCCGCGCGGAGATAGGGGAGGACAAAATGGGGAGCGCCGGTTCATTGGGGCGGCCTACGGGATAGTGACCAACGGGAGTCAATTCTTCGGGGGAGAAGGGGATCTTAGACACGGGCAACACACCTTTCATGAGAATTCTTGTTTCCATTACATTATAAAATTCGCCCACTTCTTCTGTCAAAGAGAAAAAAGTAATAGCAAAATAGAGTGAGGTTATGGAATCATTCCCATTAGTTTTGATACCATAACTTATCTCTATTTCACAAAACGGAAAAAAGAATTTATAATGGCGTTAGTCAAAAAAAGCACAATATATTTCTTTGGCACAATTTTTTAAGGAGGAAAGAATAATGAAAAAGATCCTTGCTCTGATCCTTGCTCTGGTCATGGCACTGTCTCTGGTGGCTTGCGGTAACGACGCACCTCCCGCAGATGACGGCGCTGATGCCGCAGACGACACCGTCTACACTCTGAAGGTCAGCACCACCCGTGGCGACAACACCTGGTTTGCCAAGATGTATAACGACATGGCTGCTGAGCTGAAGGAAGCTTCCAACGGCCGTCTGGTCCTGGAGATGTATCACAACAACACTCTGGGCGCTCCCGCTGACATTTGGACCATGTTCACCACCGGCGCTATCGACATGCTGGACATGTCCCCCGGTATGATCGGCTCCTTCACCGTCTCTGACATTCTGAACGTTCCCTTCTATCTGGATGGTAACGAGAACACCGCCAACATGATGTGGGATCTGTACAACTCCGGCCTGCTGCCTGAGTTCACCGACAACATGAAGGTTCTGATGTATCTGCCCGGTGGCGGCGTTGAGCTGTTCACCTCCAAGGCTCCCATTGAGTCCATGGCCGATCTGAACGGCATTAAGGCCTGCGGCAGCTCCGCTATGATGTCCATGTGCATCGAGAAGCTGGGCGGCACTGCTGTTGCCACCGCTCCCACCGAGCAGGTCATGTCCCTGACTCAGGGCGTGCTGGATGGCGTTATCACCGGTGCCAACTTCGCTGAGATCATGAGCCTGTACGAGGCCGGCAAGTACATGATGCGTCAGAACATCGCCATGAGCTGCATGTTCTTCGGCATCAACAACGCCAGCTATGATAAGCTCCCCGCTGATCTGCAGCAGCTGCTGGTCGATACCTGCAACAAGTGGTACACCGATTACTACAGCAAGACCATCGAGACCGAGTATGCCGGTGTTCTGGAGCGTCTGGAAGGCCACGGCGTGACCATCTATGAGCCCTCTGCCGAGCTGCTGGCTGATATGCAGGCTGCCACTGCCGATCTGATCGACATCTACAAGGGCGAGCTGGTCGATGCCGGTATCGATGCTGATGCTGTCATGGCCGTTGTCGAGAAGTACGTCGGTTAATTTCCAACGATTTGATTTTCGGGGCGGGAGTTCAGCGGAACTCCCGTCCCCTTTCTAGAACAGCAATTTCTCAACAGCGAAAAAGGAGATCTTTATGAAGAAAGCTTATGATGCGATCAACGGGTTCTTCGAAAAGATCAGCAAAGTCTGTCTGATCATTTCCGCGGCGGTTCTGTTTCTGGTTGTGGCATTGATTTTCGTCGATGTCTTTATGCGGTACGTGATAAACCACGCCATCAGAGGCCAGCAGGAGCTGGCTGAGCTGGGCACGGTGCTGGTGGTCTACTTCGGCCTGCCCTTTGCTACCCGTATCCGCAGCCATGTCCGCGTGGAGCCCATTACCGGCATGATGTCCCCCGCCGCCCGTAACATTCTCTACGGCATCCTCGACTTTATCATTACGGCATTTATGGTCATGATGTGCGCAAAGGTGTTCCAGCAGGCAGTGAATCTGACTGCCACCCCCGGAAATGCCACGCTGATCCTGCGAATTCCCTATTTCTATATCTATTTTGCCTGCTCGGTAGGTGCTGTGCTCAGCGCCATTGAGTTCCTGCTGGATGGCATCCGCTATATCATCGAAGGCGTACAAGCTGCCGGTGAAGCAAAGCTTGCGAAAGGAGGCGAGGGTAAGTGAGTTCCATGGCTATTGGTTTTATCGGCCTCGCCCTGATGGTCGTTCTTATGTTCCTGGGTATGCCCATCGCGCTGGTCTTTGGTATTTCCGGCCTTGCCGGCATCATGATGATCCTCGGCCCCGATCTGGGTATCAACTACATGATGTCCATCCCTGTCACCGCTGCTGCTTCCTATACGCTGCTGGTCATGCCCATGTTTACCATGATGGGCGAGATCGCCTCCTCCGGCGGCTTGACCACTGACGCTTACGGCGCAGCAAGAAGCTGGTTCGGTCGCTGCCGCGGCGGTCTGGCTGTCACCACCTCTGTTGCCAGTGCCATCTTCGGCTGCGTATGCGGCTCCGGCGTTACCACCGCCATGGTGTTCTCTCAGGTGGCATGGCCCGAGATGAAGCGCAGCGGCTACAGCCCCCGCCTTGGTCTGGCTGCCATCGCCGCCGCCGGCCCTCTGGGCACCCTGATCCCTCCCAGCGTTCCTCTGATCATGTACGGCATCATGGCCGAGACCAGCATTGGTAAGCTGTTTATGGCAGGCTGGCTGCCCGGTATCCTGTTGCTGCTGTGCCTGTGCATCACCATCAACATCTGGGCTCGCGTGAAGCCTCAGGATGCTCCTCGTACCGAGAAGATCCCTCTGAAGGAAAAACTGAAGAGCCTGGCCCGTGTGTGGCCCTTCCTTGTGCTGATCCTGCTGGTCATGGGCGGCATTTGGGGCGGTATCTGCACCGTCAACGAGGGTGCTGCCGTTGGCGCTATGGGCGCTCTGATCATCACCTTGCTGATGCGCCGCATGAACTTCAAGCAGTTCTTCAAGAGCATGAAGAGTGTTTGCGGCACTGGTTGCTCCTTCTTCTTCCTGTTCGTCGGCGTGCAGTTCTTTAACTCCTTCATGACCCTGTCCGGCCTGCCCCGCGCACTGGCTGCCTGGGTCGGCGGTCTGGACATTGCTCCTATGGCTGTCATTTGGGTCATCGTTATCGTGTACCTGTTCCTGGGCTGCTTCCTTGACGTTGCTCCCATTATGATGCTCACCATCCCCATCTTCGCTCCCGTGGTTCGTACCCTGGGTCTGGATATGGTGTGGTTCGGTATCATCGTTACCTTCTGCGGCGCTCTGGGCGCTCTGACGCCTCCCGTTGGCATGAACCTGTTCGTCCTTGCCAACCGTGTGCCCGATGTGGGTATCGGCGAGATCATCAAGGGCATCGTTCCCTTTCTCATCGCCACCTTTGCAGCACTGGTCATCGTTATGTACGTGCCTCAGATCGCCACGCTGCTGCCCAGCATGATGATGGGCTCGTAGAGTTGATGTTGTAATCTCTTCTCTTACATATCAAGATTTAGCGGCGGAGCCGATGGGACTTGCGGCCCATCGGCTCTGTTTCTTTCTTAAACAAGGAGGTTCTCTTATGGACAAAAAACAACTGGCCGGCCTGGTACAGATGGCAGATCGCGTAGAGATCGCTCAGGTCATGGCCAAGTTCGTGCAGTATTTCGACCAGTTTAATGCACAGAAGATCGTGGATAAGCTGATGGCTGCCGATCATCCCGAGGTCAGCGTGGAATTCATGGAGTGCGGCCTGTACGAAGGCCCCGAGAAGGTACGCGCCTACATGGAGCATGTGCAGAAGTATCTGGATGATCCCACCGACAAACGTGGTTGGATGGGTCTGCAGAATTTGGGCAACCCCCACATCGTCATCAGCTCCAGCGGCAACCGTGCACGCGGTCAGTGGGATATGCTCAATGCCAACGCCATGCAGGCGGCGGAGTATCCCTCTTTTGAGCGTAAGCTCACCGCGCTGTGGGTCTGTGGTCGCTACGACAATGAGTTTATTAAAGTGGACGGTCAGTGGAAGCTCTTGAAGGTGCATCTGGTGACCTATTTCAAGACCCCCTTCGATCAGGGCTGGCTGAAGAACGCCGATTGCCTCCGTCCCGGCGGCATGAGCACCATCGAGCCCACCCGCGTATCCAACCCCAAGAGCATTTATCACTCCGATGCCACCTATTCCGGCCAGTGGCTCCACAGCTACGGCCCATATCTGCCCGACAGTATTGATGACGGCCCTGCTCCCGAGTATGTGGAGGATGAGGCCACCCTCGAGCGCATTGAGCGGGCGGCGGCGGTAAAGGAGATCGAGATGCTCCAGGGCCGCTATCTGACGCTGTTGGATTCCTTCAGCATGCTGCGTATGTGCGAGGAGCTCTTTGCATGGAGGCATCCCGAGTGCTGCTTCACAATGTGCGAGGGCGGCGATTATACCGGTCCTAACATGAAACGCTTCGTGGATGCCTGCAGCAATGTGAAGAGCGAGGGTAACCCCATGGCTGTCCACGGCTGGTTCGGCATGGTGGAGCTGTGGACGCCCAATATCGTGGTCAGCAAGGACGGCACCCGCGCCCGCGCACAGTGGAACGTCCTCTCTCCCCACGGCATGGCGGTCACGCCCCATCCCGGCGATGTGAAGAAGTCCACCGGCTACTGGTTTATCGCCCGCTACGACAACGAGTATATCAAGATCGATGGTGAGTGGAAGATCTTGAAGAACAAGGTCTTTTCCTTCGCCAGATCTCCCTATGATCTGGGCTGGGTGCGCCAGAGCGATGCACGCCGCATCATGCACGCCTACCACGGCTGCGGCGATGAGCCCTTCCAGCCGGCCTATCATCCCGACAACGTCTATTCCGGCAAGGGCGCACACACCTGGGGCCCCTTCCTGCCGGATGCAGGTGAATTTTAAAAGGAGGCGCGAGAAATGGATAACAAAGCATTGAAAATGGCTCTGCGCGCCGCCGCAGTGGATGAGATCCAGCAGTTGATGGCACGCTATGTGCAGAACGTACACAAGATGGACTATAAGTCCAGTTTGGAGCAGCTGGTGGCTGCCGATCACCCCGATGTCAGTTTTGAGTATATGGAGAGCGGCGAGTACAAAGGCCCTCAGCAGGTCAAGGACTATATGATGGCCCTCCATGACAGCTTCCAAACCCCCAGAGAAAAGACCGGCTACATGGGTCTGCAGCACCTGACCACTCCCAAGATCGTCATCAGCGAGGATGGTCAGCGGGCGGCGGGCGAGTGGACGATCCTCAGCCCCTGGGCTATGCAGGCCTGCCCCTATCCCGGCGATGAGCGCAAGCTGACCGCCATGTGGTTCGTGGGTCGCTATGTCAACGAGTTTATCAAGGTGGATGGCCAGTGGAAGCTGCTGAAGATCCATCTGGTGGCCTATGTGCGCACGCCCTTTGAGCAGGGTTGGATGCGTCAGCCCGATGCCATGCGCATTGCCCCCGTTCCCCATCTGCGTCCCAACAATCCTCCCCGCTATTATACCTTCCATCCCGATTGTGTGTATTCCTTCGATAACATCTACAACTGGGGTCCCTATCTCCCCGAGGAGATCTGAGAAAAAGCATCGGCTGCCGACACAAGTCGGCAGCCGATATTTTTATTGAGAAGAACAGGCGCTGCTGTATGCAGCGCCTGTTAAACACTTAATAGGGATGATACTCGGCCTTGATGGCGTATTCCTTCACCAGCTCGTCCCAATTCTTGGGCAGCTCGATCTTCTCGCAGGCAGGGCCGCCATGCTCACCGCCGCCGGCAAAGTTGACGCAGGTGGCATCGTAGTTACTGCCGGACACCACGATCATCATGTGGTCGGTGGTCCAGAACAGCGGTGCGCTCTCCTCCTTGGAGGTGGGGATCATCACGCCCTCGGGGATGTGGTTATTGTCATGCATCCAGCGGAAGTTCACGTTGGCTGCGCTGTGACGGGCATACTGCTGCACGTAGCTCAGCACCTGCTTACGGCTGGTGTAGCCCTCGCGGTTCAGGTGACGGGCAAAGCCGGGAGACATGACGTAGCAGCAGCCACGATCCCAACCGCCGTAGGCAGCGCGGGACATGCTCTTGAAGCAGGTGGCGGCGTTGAAGCCGTGACCCTCGTAGCGCTCCTGAGACCAGAACATGGTCACAGCACTGTCCTCCTCGGCGAGGCCGAAGTCCACATGGAGGGGCTTCCAGGGGTTATCCTCACTGATGCTGTCGGCAACGCAGATACCCATGCGGGCCTCATGGCCCACCTCGCACAGATCCTCCTCACCGGGCCGGACACCGGAGATATTCATAATGATGTAGGAATAGGCGCGGGCAATACAGGCACTGGCCTTGTCATACTGGCTGATGGCGCCGGCGCGGCTGTTGAGACCGATATCCTCTGCCACCTTACCGCTGACAGTGATGATGGGGCACCAGCTGGCCACGGAGCAGGTCCAGCCTTCCAAATGGATGATGGGCTGCACAATAGCGTGGACGGCGGCGATCAGCACAGGCATATGGGTAGGCAAACAGCCGGCCATTACGGCGTTGACGGCGATCTTCTCCACGGTGGCCTGACCCATCATGGGAGGCAGCTTTGCCACCACGTAATCGGCGGGCAGATCTGTACCGCGGAGCATCTCCTTCACTGCCTCCTCCGTGGGAGGTACGATGGGCAGACCGGTGGTCCAGCCGCGGCGATAATACAGCTCGTTGACACCGGTGAGGCTCTCCACCTCGAAGGGCTCGGCGTAGCTGTTGTCCTTAACGAAGGGAGTCTTCTCCTCCTCCGTCAGAGGACGGGTCAGAGCATCCACCACCTGATCGAGGATCTTGGCCATACCGGGACGGATAACACCCTCACGGACGCCCTGATCGATCTGGGGTACCCATGTCAGATCGGGGATGTCGGAGGTAACGAAGCGCAGATGGGGGCACAGACGGGAGGATGCCGCCTTCTTGCCACCCTTGAGGAGATCATGCTTGCACAGCATGACAGCGGGCTTGCCCAGCTTCTCGATATAGACGGTGTTATAGGCGTGGAACATGCAGCAGCTGCCGGCATCGCCGTAAGCGGTGATGACGCCATCCACATCGGAGAGCCACTCCTTCAGCTCGGCATCGAATTCGGGGATGTTGAAGGCCTCCATGGTGTCGCGCTTGAGCTGGATGGTTTTGAACTTGGTGTTGGGATACTTCTCTGCCAGCAGCTCAGACAAAATCTGCAGCATGATGGGAGAATGACCCTTAAAATGGGCGTACAGACCGATGGTCTTGCCGTCCAGCGTATCCAGGCGGGGGCTGAGCACTACGGGGTTGGAGCCGTCTACTGCGGCCCAGGGGCTATAGAGTTTCATAGTTTTTCTCCTTCCGACTGTGTCGGTGTGTTTACATGTTTAACGGTAGTGAAAATTAAATGATGACCTTGCTTTATCCGTTCAAATTATGGTATAATGCGGGAAGCATAAAACAAGGAGAATGTACAGTGGATATAAGTAAACTAAAGGCTTTTATATGCGTAGTGAAGTGGCAGAGCTTTACCAAAGCGGCAGCTGAACTGTATATCAGCCAGCCTGCACTGAGCAAAAAGATCTCCGACTTTGAAAAAGAGATCGGTACGCCTCTTCTTGTCCGCGATAATCGCACCATGGAGCTGACCCCGGCAGGCAAGCTGCTGTATGCCGAAGCACCTTCCTTTTTGAAAATCGGCGAAGATTTGGCGACCAAAGTGCGGAGTGCAGGACAGTGTCCCGGCAGCCAGCTGACGCTGGGCTGCAGCGGCATTGAATACGGGCGTCTCCATGAGATCGTAGAGGGTTTTCGCGAGGCCTACCCCCATGTTTCCATCGTTATGCACCGCTTTTCCGCGGCGGAGATCAAGCAGAAGCTGCTGACCAATATGCTGGACATCGCCTTCCAGACCCACTTCGAGGTGGAGGAAGAACCGGAGGTGGATTCCGTTCCCTTTATGAAGGATGAGCTTGCCATCATCATGAGCAAGAATCATCCTCTGGCGAAGGAGGAGTCCGTCAGCATCGAGCAGCTGCGGGATGAGGTCTACTTCGGTATTCAGCCCCAGCAGGATCACATGCCCTTCAGCCGCATGATCAACCGCCTGTGCGAGCAGGGCTATGAGCCGAAGGAACTGCGCGTGGCAAGCTCTGTGGACGATCTGCTGCTGTCCGTTTCCTGCGGTTTGGGCATCGCCCATCTGTTTTCAAAGACCAAGGATGTCAACGGCGGGCTGGTCCACTATGCCAAGTGCAAAGACCCCAACATGGATCTGCAGATCGATGCAGTGTGGAATCGCTCCAATCAGAATCCCGCCACCCTTTGGTTTGCCGATTTTGTCCGCGAGTATAACGAGAAAGGCGGAGAGTAAACGCTTCTTTCATACGCCGACCGGAAAACCGGTCGGCGTATTTTTTGCGCTATTGCTTACCAAACGCGATCTTCAATGTCGTACTCGGTCTTGCCGATCACATCCTCATAGTCGCGGAAGGGCCACAGCTCGTCCTCTGCCTTATAGGAATCATAGGGCTCGGGCAGACGGGGCAGGGGTACCTTGCGCTCACCGGCACGGTAGGGCTGGTGGAACTTCATGGGCTTGTGGAAGGGCATATCCACAGAGGCATCGGCACGCTTTTGATAGCTGGACTTGTCGCCGTGTGCCTCCTCGTCCTCGACCCAACCCTTGGTATACTCACAGCGGAGATCGCGCCACCACTTCAGATGCCAGATCTTCCAAACGCCGTCGATCTTGATGAAGTCGGCGCTGTATTTGCCCCAGCACCAATAGGCCGTCAGCTTCTCCTCGCCGGGGGCGCGGGTATGGCTGTGATGGGCGAAGAACGTCTCCAAACCGGGGGACATGAACACCGCCTTGGCGGTCATGCCGTCCTCTGCCACCTCAATGTAGGGGGAGGCCACCGCGTGATAGAAGAAGGCATCCTTGGCAAAGCGGGCAGCGCCGAGGATCTTCAAAAACACGGTCTCGATACCCTCGCGACCCACAAACTCGCCGGAGTCGCCCACATCAAAGCTGACATCGGGCAGATCAAGGGCGAAGAGCTGGATCTTCTCGGGGAAGGTGATGGGATAGTGGAGATATTCGTAGGCGGCCATGACCTTCTGAATTTCATTAATGTCATTCTGGCGTTCTACCTGTTTTTTCAATAATGCAAGTTCCTGCTGCAGTTCTTCCATGGTAGGCATAGATGATCCTCCTTCTAAATTCCTTGACTATATTATAAATTTGGAGGGAGGAATTGTACATTATTTATAAATTATGGAAGCATAACCAAAAGAAATGATATAGGCATGTCCCTTTCGCAGAAAAGAAATGGCTTCAAAAATTTTTGCAAATATGTAAAGCGTGCTTGACAAATGAGCTATCGCATGTTACACTCAGCTTAAGAGATATGTAAAGGTTGCTTTACAAAAGGAGGTGCGGAGTTGAAAAACAACATTGAGGCAATACGCAAGGAACGGAACATTCGACAGGAGGACTTTGCCCGCGCGCTGGGGGTCTCGCGGCAGACCATCAGTTCACTGGAGAACGGGCGGTATAATCCCTCCATCCTGCTGGCATTTAAGATCGCCAGGTATTTCAACATGACCATTGAAGAGGTTTTTCTCTTTGAAGAGGAGGTAACGGAATGAAGAACGATAGACGTATCATCGCCGCCATTTGCTATATTGTGCTGGGCGCAGTGCTGTTGGTGCTGGGCGTTATGGAAGTGGTGGACGAGTTTTGGAGCGGCATGGGCGCTGCGCTGATGGTAGTGGGCGTGCTGCAGGTGGTGCGGTTCTTCCGCTATCGCAACAATGAAGAGTACCGCGAGAAGGCGGAGATCGCCGCCAAGGATGAGCGCAACCACTATATCCGCAACAAGGCGTGGGCGTGGTCGGGGTATCTGTTTATGCTGATCGCCGCCGTGGCGGTCATCGCCTTTAAGATCGCAGGGCAGGATACACTAAGCTTTGCCGCATCTATGGCTGTGTGCCTGCTGTTGGTGCTGTACTGGGTGTCGTTCCTCGTGTTGAGCCGGAAATATTAAAAAAGAGAGCCGCGAGGCTCTCTTTTTGTTTGCGATACAGATTGTAGGGGTCGATGCCCACATCGACCCGTCAACATACGAAAGCTGTGCGATAAACGGCGGCGGCCTGAGGGCAGGCCACCCTACGAAATTACAAGAGGCTTTCCGTAGACCCTGTAGGGGCGGATAGTATCCGCCCGCTTTTTCCCATACATCAGAAAACACCGCCTTCGGGCGGTGTTGTTTTATCCTCAATCTCTAAAATCAAACAGCTCTTTCGGGGTGATCTCCAACACTTCGCACAGCTTGAACACAACGTCGAAGGACACGCCCACATTGCCCAACTCAATGGCGCTGATATGGCTGCGGTCGATCTCCACCAATTCCGCCAGTTTCATTTGGGTCAGCCGTTTGCGCTTGCGATAGTACACCACATTCAAGCCGAACTTCTCATAGTAGGCTTTGTATTCCTTCTTCATAACTTCACCACCCACACTATTGTATAGTGATTGAAACGATACATAAACCTTGTGACAAAAACAATATGTTGTTGACACAAGTCAAAAGCGGGTCTATAATAGTCAATACTCGGACAACACGAGAAAAATTACTGAAAGAAGGGAAAATAATGAAGAAATATTTGAGCCTCATTTTGGCCCTCGTGATGGCCCTGAGCCTGACGACGGTTGCTTGGGCATCTGCTCAAAGCGATTTGAATGACGCTGCTACTGCAGGTGGTGGAACGGTGACTCTGACTGCTGATTGCGATCAGTTGGCGCTGAACTCCAATATCGGTACCCGCACTGGCGGCACCGGTAGTAGTGGTAATCCCTATCTTGTTTCCCAGACTATTGATACTCTGACGATTACGGGTAGTAATGTCAAGGTGGCCGGATTTACTGTGGAGACTGGCTTCCGTACTATCTATCCTACTCCTGATCCTGCATATTACATTACGCAGAGCTATGACATTGGAACGTTGACTTTCGGCAATGTGACCTTCACTGATACGGTTGCTATTTTCAATGAGGGTGATCTTGACATCGATAGCCTTGTCTTCGAAAATGTCACTTTCGATATGAGTGGAAAGACGCAGGCAGCAGCCGCTCATATCATTTCTACCGATGGCGGAATCGAGAATGTGACTTTTGTGGACTGCAAGTTCCTCAACTGCTCCGGCATTCAGAAGCCCATTGCTATTGACTGCCGCTCCACGGATGATATCAACATTACCATCACGGGTTGCGAGTTCTATGGTGCAGCTGCAAACGCAATCCAGATTAGTGGCACTAATGGTGTTTTCACTGGTGATATTGTGATCTCCGACAACGATATTTCCAACACTGTTGATCGTGCCATTCGTATTTCCGATGTTGGCGCTGGTGCAACTTTGACCGTCGTGGATAACGAGATCGACAACTGCAATGTTGGTGAGGGCGAGGCTATGAAGACCACCAGCATCGATTCTTCCGTTACCACCAAGTTTTGGAATAACGATTGGGATGGCGGTGCTGTTGTGAGTGGCGATACTAATGCCGCAATGCTGCAGGACATCGGTACGGATGTCACCGTTGATGCCAACGGCCTGATTACCGGTGGTACCTTCACCACTGCACCCCCTGCTGCTTGGCTGGCTGGCGGATATACCTATGATCCGACTACCGGTAAAGTTTCCACTCCCGTCCCCGCTCCCCAGCCTCCCGTGTATTATCCCATTTACACTCCTGTTGAGGACACCAAGGTGGACTCCCCCCAGACCTTCGATGCAGGCATCGCCCTGTATGTGGGCGTGAGCATCATGGGTGCCGTTGGTACTGTTGCGCTGGGCAAGAAGCGCGAGGACTAAAAAAGAAAATCGCCTGCGGGGTCTTGCAGAAAGTTTTTCCCTTTTCTCCACTTTCTATAAGACGCGGTCACAACCCGCCGGCGCTTTCCTGCAAAATCCCACCCGCGAGGGTGGGATTTTTGTGTTCTACTGCACTCTCAATCAACGGTTGTAGGGCGGGGTGCCCACACCCCGCCGCACAGCATACGAAAGCAGTTCGATAAACGGCGGCGCGATGTCCCCCAAGGGGACTTCCGTTGGGCGTGGGCATCGCGCCCTACGAAATCATTTCAATCCGTCCCCGCAGGGGACACCTCACTTATTCACTGTTACTTATTACCTATTACCTAAACAAGACACCGAAGAGGTGTCTTGTTTGTTCACATCTCCCTCTTAATACACGCGATTGCACCCTTTTCAAGGCGGCTCACCTGTGCTTGGGAAATGCCGATCTCCGCCGCCGTTTCCATCTGTGTTTTCCCTTGATAGAACCGCATGGCGAGAATCCGCCGCTGCCGCGGGTCAAGTTTTCCGATGGCCTCTTTCAGCGACAGGTGATCCAGCCAGTGGTCGGTGGTGTTAGCGGTGTCCTTCACCTGATCCATGACACAGACCGTGTCACCTGCTTGATCGTAGAGCGGCTCATAAAGGCTGATGGGGTCAACCACTGCGTCCATAGCCATCACCACCTCCTCCCGTGGCAGATCGAGATATTGAGCGATCTGCTCCACCGAGGGCTCACGTTGATCCTGCGCCATCAGCGCCTCCCGCGCCTGCAACACACGATAGGCAATGTCGCGGACACTGCGGCTGACGCGAATGGCGCTGTTGTCCCGCAGATAGCGGCGAATCTCCCCTGCGATCATGGGCACTCCATATGTTGAGAACCGTACTCCTTGTTCCACATCGAAGTTGTCGATGGCCTTCATAAGGCCGATGCACCCCACTTGGAACAGGTCATCCACATTCTCGCCCCGCCCTGCAAACCGCTGAATGACCGACAGCACAAGGCGGAGATTTCCGCAAATGAGGGCTTCCCGCGCCGACTCATCGCCGCCCCGCAGCCGCTTTAGCAGCGCCACCATCTCATCATTTTTCAGTACCTTCAGTTCCGCTGTGTTGATGCCGCAGATTTCCACCTTGCCCCGCATTGCGCCGCCTCCGTCCTTCGTTTGAGGAGAGTTTGTCCGCGGTTGGGGCGCTCTATTCCCCGCCGCGAAAAGACCTGCAAATCGACGGAATGGGACAAGGGGCGCAGCGCATACAATGGTGGCGAGGTGGGAAGTATGCTTGTAAAATTCTGTCAGCTGCGGCGCAAGGAGGTCATCAACCTCTGTGATGGCTGCCGCTTGGGCTATGTGGGGGATATTGAACTGTGCCTGCCCGAGGGGACAGTGAAGGCCATCATCGTCTTTGGCCCGTGCCGATTTTTCGGACTTTTCGGCAGGGGAGAGGACTATTATATCCCCTGGGACTGCGTGCAGCGGTTCGGTGATGACATCATTTTGATCGATAAACCCTTTCGGCGCACCGATAATGGGCAAAAAGGGCAAAAAAAGCGGAGATTTTAAGAAAAAAGAGGAAAGTTTTGCTTGCAATCCGGTAATACTTGTGATATTATACTTCGGTGAATCCGCACAGGCGCGGACTGTGGGTCGGTGCTTTCAAGCGAAAGTTAGCCCGCGGAGCGATGTGCCTGGAGGTACAAAACTAAATGAAAAAAGGAGAAACACACACTATGGCAAACGTCGTATCCATGAAGGCCCTGCTGGAGGCAGGCGTGCACTTCGGTCATCAGACCCGTCGCTGGAACCCCAAGATGGCTCCCTACATCTACACCGAGCGTAACGGCATCTACATCATCGA
>CAYTOO010000038.1:0-15447 GCA_964439545.1 uncultured Oscillospiraceae bacterium
CATCCGCAATGAGCGCGAGCGCCGCGCTACGGCAATGCTGACCCCTTTCATGCCCTGCGGTGCAAAGCTGCCCGTCATCGCCCTGTTTGCCGGTGCATTCTTCGAGGATGCCGGTTGGGTGGGTACGCTGATGTATTTCTGCGGTATCCTGCTGATCTTCCTGGGTGCGCTGCTGATCAACAAGATCACCGGCCACAAGGTGCGCAAGTCCTACTTCATCATTGAGCTGCCCGAGTACAAGGTTCCCAGCCTGAAGCGTGCGTTCCTGTCCATGTGCTCCCGCGGTTGGGCATTCATCGTGAAGGCCTTCACCATCATTTTGCTGTGCAACACCGTGGTGCAGGTCATGCAGACCTTCGACTGGAGCTTCCAGGTGGTGGCAGAGGGTGCAGAGAACACCTCTATCCTCGCCTCTATTGCTACTCCCTTCGCTTACCTGCTGATCCCCATCGTGGGCTACCACGCATGGCAGCTGGCTGCCGCTGCTGTTACCGGCTTCATCGCCAAGGAGAACGTGGTGGGCACGCTGGCAGTGTGCTACGGTATCTCCAGCCTGTTCGATCTTGACGAGCTGGCCATGGTGGAAGGTGCGGGTGCAGAAGTGGCTATGGCTTTCGGCCTGACCAAGGTGGCAGCACTGGCCTATCTGATGTTCAACCTCTTTACGCCTCCCTGCTTCGCCGCAATCGGCGCAATGAACTCCGAGATGAAGAGCCGCAAGTGGCTCTGGGGCGGCATCGGTCTGCAGCTGGCTATCGGCTACATTGTGGGCTTCCTGGTCTATCAGATCGGTACGCTGATCGTGTCCGGCACGCTGGGTACGGCCTTCCTGCCCGGTCTCATCGCTGTGGTCGTGATGGTGGCCATCGTTGTGTGGCTCATCGTCCGCACCGAGCGCAAGCTGAAGGCGGAGCTGAGCGTCTGATCAATCTCGAAACCTTTAAGGAGTGGAATCTATGGCAGATATTATTGTCATCGCTGTTGTCGTAGTCATTGCTGCTCTCGCCGCAGGATATATTATTCGCGCCAAGAAAAGCGGGAAGAAGTGCATTGGCTGTCCCGACGGTGGCTCGTGCAGCGGCAGTTGCAACAGCTGCAACTGTGGGCACGAAAAGTAATCATCAAGTTTTCCCCGGCGTGGTTCGCCAAACGCGCCGTTCCTCTCTCCATTTGAATTATCACCTCGTTTCTGTTGGAAAAGACCGCTTCGGGCAAGGAAGCGGTCTTTTTCATTGCTATTTAGGCCGTTTTCGTGGCAGATTTCTCTTTACATGGCGTATTTTTTCGGATATAATGAATCAGTTACTGAAGAAAAAACGGAAAAAGGAGAACGAAACCATGGCCGTTATCGAATATGATGAGTATAAACAAAAACTCTTAGCTCTTGAGCCCATGCTGGGCGAGCTGGAGAAGGCACTGGGCATCCCCAAGGCACGCGAGGAGTATGAAGCACTGCAGAAGGAGACGGAGCAGGAGGGCTTTTGGAACAATCTCGAGCGCAGCCAGACGGTGAGCCGTCAGCTCAAGCGCTTGGAGAACAAGATCAAAAAGCACGACCGCCTTGTGTCCGACTGGGAGGACTGCCTGACCCTGTGCGAGATGGCACAGGAGGAGGACGATGCTTCTTTGCTGTCCGATGTGACCGAGGGCTATGACACGCTGGAGAAGGAAATGAACGAGCGCCGTCTCGCAGCCCTCCTCAGCGGTGAATATGACGCCAACAACGCCATTCTTACCTTCCACGCAGGTGCAGGCGGTACGGAGGCACAGGACTGGACGGAGATGCTCTACCGTATGTACACCCGTTGGGCAGAGCGTCACGGCTACACCTATCAGGTGCTGGACTATGAAGCAGGCGAAGAAGCAGGCATCAAGTCCGCTACCATCGCTATCGAGGGCGAGAATGCCTACGGCTACCTCAAAAGCGAGAACGGCGTCCATCGTCTGGTGCGCGTTAGCCCCTTCGATGCCAATGCTCGCCGTCAGACCAGCTTTGCTGCCCTCGAGGTCATGCCCGAGATGGACGATGACAGCGAGATCGAGATCCGTCCCGACGAGATCGAAATGCAGGCTTGCCGCTCCTCCGGTGCAGGCGGCCAGCACATCAATAAGACCTCCTCTGCCGTCCGTTTGACCCACCTGCCCACGGGCATCGTGGTGTTCTGCCAGACGGAGCGCAGCCAGTTCCAGAACCGCGACAACGCCATTAAGATGCTGAAGGCAAAGCTGGCGGAGCTGAAGATGCAGCAGCAGGCCGAGAAGATCAGCGACATCAAGGGCGTGCAGATGAAGATCGAGTGGGGCAGCCAGATCCGCTCCTACGTGTTCATGCCCTACACCCTTGCCAAGGATACCCGTACCGGCTATGAGATGGGCAACATTCAGGCCGTGATGGATGGCGATATTGATGGTTTCATCAACGCCTACCTATCCATGAAGGCAAATGGCGAGCTGAAGTAAATAAAAGCAAAAAGGAACCTGTCCAAGCGGACAGGTTTCTTTTTGCTTTTGAAGGCTTGCGGCCTGCTGCAGCGCACTCGCTGCGGGGGCTTTTACTGGTTTTCGCTGTCGGGTTTGGTCTTTTTCTTCAAGCGGAGGGAGAAGGGCTTGCCGTTTCTGCGGCGGCGGATAGTGCGGATGACCACGATGACGATGACCACGATGACCAGCAGCCAGAACCAACTGTAGGCCAGCCACACGGCGAAGTTCTGGGCGGTGCGGCCGATGGACTTGAGACCATCGAGGAAGGACTCGCCCAAGCGGTCACCGAAGGTGACGGGAGCTTGCCCCTGTCCTGCCAATTCGTAGACTTCGCTGAGGGACATATAGACGGTGGAATAGTCCACCAAGGAGTCGTAGGTGCGGAGGGTGCCTGTGAGATTTTCGATGGTCCACTCCGTTTCGGAGATAGCGCTTTCAATGGTGATGATGTCCTCCATACTCTCGGCGCGGCGCAGCAGCTCCTGCAACCGCTCCAGTTTGGTCTGTGCCGTTACGAGGCGGGACTGGGTGTCATAGTAGCTCTCGGTGATGTTGTCGGCGCTCTCGTTTTTATAGACGAGGTGGCAGAGGTCGCCCATCTGAGAGCAGAAGTCGTTGAACTTCTCGGCGGGGACACGGACGGTGTACTCGGCGAAGCGGTAGCCCGAGGAGCGGTTGGAGATGCTGCGCTGCTCAAAGTAGCCGCCCATTTCCTCCACCAGTGCGGAGATGTCGGCATCGGCTTGGTCGAAGGAGAGGGTCTGCAAGTCCATGTTGGCGGTGTAGACCATCTTCACATCCATGAGTTTTTTGGGCTTTTCTGCGCCGTCGGTGGTACTGGAGGTGTATTCCTCAAAAGCGCCGTTTTGGTACTCGGCTTCTTCTTTGTAGTCCTCCATGGGTGCGCCGCCTGCGTTGAAGCCCATATCCATGGCAGCATCATCGCTGTACAGCATATCCATGGTTGCGTTTTCCATCGGTGCTTTGGATGCGCCGCAGCCAACCAGTGCCAAAGCCATGATGAGTGCAAGAGTCAGAGCAAGAAACTTTTTCATCGGGATTTCCTCCTTTTTATCAATTAATATCACCCAAGACACCCATGAAAAGAGGTGTCATGGTGTTGGTCTCTACAAGCATATACAGGAAGGGACGGTCGAGGGCGATTTGCACGGGCG
Source organism: uncultured Oscillospiraceae bacterium (assembly GCA_964439545.1). Taxonomy (GTDB): domain Bacteria; phylum Bacillota; class Clostridia; order Oscillospirales; family Oscillospiraceae; genus Vescimonas. The sequence goes on from CAYTOO010000038.1 coordinate 3,657, forward strand.
GCTCTTCCGACGGTGCAGCGGCAGCATCGTTCACCTCCACCACCGTGGCAGCTCCCGCTTTGGTGCCTTGGGGCGTGACGGAGATGGCCGTCTCATGGAGTACGCGGGAAACGTAGAGATTGCCCATGGTGGAGATGCCCAGCGCGGAGAGGTCGGCGTTGTCCTCATGGAAAAGGTCGGTCATGCCCATAGCCTTCAGTGCGGTACTCAACTCCATGGAGCAATCCTCCTCAAACTGAGGGATTGCGGCGATGACATCCCGATAGCGATTGTTTTCGAGAGCATCGCAGAGGTCGGCGGCGGTGAGGGTGGCCACATAGTCCTGCACATTCTGCCCCTCCTTGGGGAGGAGTGCGGCGAAGGCGTAGTCGCCGCCGCGGTAGTATTTCAAGAAACCGTCGGCCTCATTGCAGGAGAAATAGGCATGTTCGGCAGAGTGGAGGAAGTCCACGGTTTTGCTCTCGCCAGCGGTGTTAGTGAACGTGCCCTCGCGGACTTGCCCGGGCTGATATTTTTCCCGCCACTCGGCCTCAAAGCCCAAAGCGTTGACGAGGTATACCGCTGCCAGCGGGGAGATCTCGTCCAAAATATCCTCGATCATGCCATCGGTGTGCTTGCTGACAAAGTTGTTGATGTCACGGACGGTGGATTCGTCAAAAGGGGCGGCGTAGGCAGGAGCGTGATAGTAGTCGGTGATCGCTTGCAGGAAACTTTCGTTGACCGTCAAGCGGTCTTCTTCATCCCGCAGCCAAATGGCGTTGGCAAGGTGGAGTGCGCCTTGATGTTCCTCAGTATCCTCCAACAGCCAAGTGAGGAAGGTGTTCCAATCCGCCACGCTGCCGTGGAGGACATCTTCCATCTGCGCGAGAGTGTCGCCCGATGCGCCGTTCATGGTCATGGCAAGGGCGTAGAGAACGGAGAGGGGAGAGACGAGACCGTCATCTTCGCTCTGCAGGTGATATTGCAGCAGAGAGAGGCCGAGAGAGGTGGCGGCGTGAGGACCGCTGAAACCGGGGGTGGTATAGCCGAGGTCATCGCGGCTTTGGGCGGTATAGCCCGCCGTCAGTTCGTGGGACTTTCCGCTGACACCGCTGCTCTGTCCGCAGGCGGTGAGAGAAAAGACCATGGCGAGGGATAGAATGAGTGCAAGAAAACGTTTCATCGTGAGCCTCCTTTTTGTGGGAATGCTGTTCTTTTGGTGAGTTACTTACCCTTTAGACGGCGGTGGGGCGGGGGATGTTCCCGTAAATGTGAAAAATTTCAAAAAAACGCACCGACCACAGAAAAATGGTCGGTGCGTTTGCTTATGGGATTACCACGTGGGGTTTTCGTAGCGGGAAATACCGCCCAGCATGGCATTTTTCAGCGGGATGTCCGTAAAGAGGATGACGATCTCCTTCTTGTCCTGTCCCGTCAGTTTGGCGAGGTAGTCCGTCAGCGCCGTCATGATCTTCATCTTGGCTTCTACGGTGCGGGGTGCCTGCTCCGTCCAGTCGATGAGCACCACGGGTGCCTGCTTGCGGACGTTTTCAAGATCCCACTCGTTAATATACACGTAAATGTTCTTCTTTAGAGTTCCGGTATTTTCAAAGATCTGATCGGCGATAAACTCCATCAGCTCCTTCTTCGACTCTGCGGGGATCTTGCCCGCCAGCTCCAGTTTCACGATCGGCATAACGTTTTCCTCCTGTTAAGAATTTTTGGCGTCTTAGAGAATCGGCGCACTTAATATTGAGGAAACTATAACGCTTTACACCGATAAAGTCAATACCAATAATTGTATTTTCTGCAAAATTTTTACGGAAAAAAAGTTTTTATGTGCAGTCGGTCTATTTTTTATCCTTATGGCATACAGTGAAACGGCGAGAAGGAGTGGTGGGCTATGAAAGAGAATTTGGAACAACGCTCAGAAATGCTGGCGCTGTATCTCATTGAGAATCACGCCACGGTGCGTGCCGCGGCGAAGAAGTTCGGCATCAGCAAATCCACCGTACATAAAGATATCAGCGAGCGGCTGCCCCAGTGCAATCGTTCCTTATGGCTACAGGTTAAGGCACTCTTAGAGGAGAACAAGGCCGAGAGGCACATCCGCGGCGGCCTTGCTACGAGGAGGAAGTACAAAGGAATTTAAGAGATAAAAAAGACCGCCCGAGGGCGGTCTTTTTGCGGGATGTATCAATCTTTCAGCATGGCGAGGATGAAGCCGATAGCGCAGAGGATAGGGGCAGCAATCAGCCCCAGAAATTCCGATGTCAACAGGCCGACACTGTTAGCAGAAACATAGGTGTCAATACCGGCATACAAAACAAGAAAAATGGCAGCCAAAATAAAGGCAATGCCTCGTTTTTGATTCATCGTAACGGCCTCCTTCGTCAAATGTTGTTCTATGGTATAATTATATACATATACGGATTTTTGCAAAGTTGCAAGGATTTAGTGAATAAGCAATAAGCAGCAAACAAGGGGTGTAGGGGCCGATGCCCACATCGGCCCGCGCAACATACGGAAATCTTTCGATAAAGGGCGGCGGCCTGAGGGCAGGCCGCCCTACGAAAACACAAGAAAATCACCGCAAAAAGGGACAAATCGCCACCCGCAGAGGGTGGCGTTTTGCTTATTTATCCGTGGTAGAGGCGCTTGATCTCGTATTTCGGCTCGCAGCTGACATTGATGCCGAGACGGCGATAGAGCTTAATGTCCTCCTCGGAGATGATGACGGAGAAGTGAGCATCGCAGCCCTTGAGGGCGGGAAGCTGATCCTGCACCATGGCGGCGAGAGGATTGGTAAGACCCGAAATCGCCAGCGCCAGCAGCACCTCGTCGGAGTGTAGGCGGGGGTTGCGGTGGCTGAGATAGGTGGTCTTCATGCGGCTGATGGGCTCGATGACGGAGGAGGGGATCAACTCCAGCTTTTTATCGATGCCCGCCAAATGCTTCAGTGCATTCAAGAGGAGTGCAGAGGATGCGCCCAGCAGGGAGGAGGTCTTGCTGGTGACCACTGCGCCGTCGGGCAGCACCAGTGCACCTGCCACTGCGCCCGTCTCCTCGGCACGCTTGATGCTGGCGGGGACGGCGGGACAATAATCGGTGGTGACACCCGCCTGCTGCATGACCATCTTCAGCTTGTAGATGAGGGTGTCGTCAGCCTTGCCCTTCACGCGATCCACCGCACCTGCATAATAGCGGCGGAGGATCTCGAGGCGGCTGGCATCCTGGCACACGGCATCGTCAATGATGGCGTTGCCCGCCATGTTGACACCCATATCCGTGGGGGATTTATAGGGGGATTCGCCGTAGATCCGCTGGAAGATGGCGTTGAGGAGGGGGAACACCTCCACATCGCGGTTATAGTTGACGGTGGTCTCGCCATAGGCCTCCAAGTGGAAGGGGTCGATCATGTTGACATCGTTGAGGTCGGCGGTGGCGGCCTCATAGGCCAGGTTCACGGGGTGCTTGAGGGGGAGATTCCAAATGGGGAAGGTCTCGTACTTGGCGTAGCCTGCGTTAAGACCACGCTGATGCTCGTGATAGAGTTGGCTTAGGCACGTGGCCATCTTGCCGCTGCCGGGGCCGGGAGCGGTCATGACGATGACGGAGCGGGAGGTCTCGATATACTCGTTGCGGCCCAAACCCTCATCGGACACCACGTGGGCCACATCGTTGGGATAGCCGGGGATGGGATAGTGCTTATAGCTCTTCACGCCCAGTTCCGTAAGGCGCTTAATGAAGGCATCGGTATTGGGTTGACCGGAATAGCGGGTGATGACCACGCTGCCCACATAGAAGCCCAGGGAGCGGAACACGTCAATGAGGCGCAGAACATCCTCGTCGTAGGAGATGCCCAAATCGCCGCGGAGCTTATTTTTCTCAATATCGCCGGCGTTGATGGTGATAACGATCTCCACCTCGTCGCGCATGGTCTCCAGCATCTTGATCTTGCTGTCGGGCTTAAATCCCGGCAGGACACGGGAAGCGTGATGGTCATCAAAGAGCTTGCCGCCAAACTCCAGGTAGAGCTTACCGCCAAAACGGGCGCGGCGCTCACGAATATGCTCGGCCTGCAGCTCCAGATATTTTTCGTTGTCAAAACCGATCTTCAAATCCAATACACCCCCAGTTTACATCATAGTGGACATTATACAGCATCGCTGCCCTTTAGGAAAGAGAAAAAGATGAAAAAGAGGGGAGAAAAGGTGTAGAAAAAGGGGAGGAAAATTTGGCAAAACCCACCGTTGCTTTTTTCTTCTGTACGGGGTATACTGGATAATACACCCCTATTTTTTGAGGAGAATTTTCTATGTATAGTTTTCGCTTCCACGTGATGTGGCGTCGGGAAAATGAGGAGGAATTCCGGGACTTTTTCCAGACCAACGATATTTATGAGGCCAAGGATTTTGCCATGCGCCTCGCCTTTGAAGAGACCAATGTGGTCTACGTGGAGGACACGAAGCTTGGCGAGCGTGTCCGTGATTTCGATGCGGAAAAATATAAATAAACACATAAATGAGACCACCTCTGCCCACACTAGGGCAGAGGTGATTTTTTATGGCTAAGAAGCGTAAAGAGGGCTTGCCCCACGATGCAACGCCCGACATCCATCAGTTCTCCTCGCCGCCGGAATCGGTGGGAGAGCTGATCAACATGTATGGCACGTATAATGTGCAGCGTACCTGTGATACGGACAATTTATTTCCCATGATCGCTCATGCTTTGCCCACCCAATGGAAGGGGATGGCCGTGGGAAAAGAGAAACTGTCCGAGGGTGAGGAACATGCGCAGTGAGGCGGGGCGAAAGCCCCGCTTTTTGCGTTGAAAAGGCTACAAATTTAGGCAAAATGTGCCAATTCTTTGACTGTTTAAAGTGCGGCTCGGTATTATATACAAAGAAAAGGTGAAATATTGGTGGGAACATATAGTTGACACAAATTTCACAATCGTTTATAATGAGTGTAAACTGGTAAGACCAGTTTGCTTTGTCGCGCCCATGGCGCAGAAGGGAGGCACACCTTATGTACACACTGGGTATTGATATTGGGTCCACGACCTCCAAATGCGCCATTTTGAAAGACGGTGTGGAGCTGGTTGCCACGAGCCTGCAAAGGGGCGGCTTGGGCACAGGCGGCCCTGATGAGGCGCTGGCAGAGCTGTGGAAAACCAGCGGATTGAAGCGCGAGCAGATGGAGCGCGTCATTGCCACGGGCTATGGACGCAACAAGTTCCGCGCTGCTGACGGTGAGGTCAGTGAGCTGACCTGCCACGCGCTGGGTGGACGATTTGTGTTCCCCGATCTGCGCACCGTCATCGACATCGGCGGACAGGACGCAAAGATCATCTCCCTCACCGCAGATGGCCGCATGAGCAACTTCATCATGAATGATAAGTGCGCCGCAGGTACGGGCCGATTCCTGGAGGTCATGGCCAACATCCTGTGTTTGGATATCAATGATTTGGGGCCTATCGCCAATGAGAGCGATAAGCCTGCACCGATCTCCAGCACCTGCACGGTGTTTGCTGAGTCTGAGGTCATCAGCCAGATGGCCAACGGTGTGGATCGGGCGGATCTGGTGGCAGGTATTTGCCAGAGTGTTGCCACCCGCGTGGCGGCGCTGGCACGGCGCGCCGGTATCACACAGCGCGTGTGTATGTCCGGAGGTGTGGCCCGCAACGAGGCGGTGCGCCACTATATGGCAGAGGCGCTGAACACGGAGATCTCCTTCGACCCCCGGGCACAGTATTTCGGTGCTATCGGCGCGGCGTTCTTCGCATGGCGTCAGGCAGACCAAGTGTATTTCGGAAACTTTTAAAATTTTCAACATAGAGGATAGAGAAAACAACAAGGAGGACATGAGAATGGCAGAAGAAGTCAAGAAGGCACCCAAGCCGGTGGATCCCAATTCCGCCAAGTATAAGCTGGGTAAAATCGCCGCCGACGCCTTCACCGATGCTTTCCAGGCAAAGAAGGAAGGCAAGATCGTGGCATGGGTGTCCAGCAACTTCCCCGTCGAGATCCCTGAGACGCTGGGGATCGCCACCGCGTATCCCGAGAACCAGGCAGCCGGTATCGCCGCCCGCGGCGCCGGCGAGCGTATGTGCAACGTGGCAGAGGCCGATGGCTATTCCAATGACATCTGCGCTTATGCACGAATTTCTTTGGCTTATGCTAAGCTGAAGGAGTGTCCCGAGCAGGATGTGGCTATGCCCGATGTGCTGCTGTGCTGCAACAATATCTGCAGCTGCATGACCAAGTGGTATGAGAATCTGGCACAGGATCTGAACATCCCCATGCTGATTCTTGATATTCCCTTCAACCCCGACTATGATGTGCCCGAGTCCACCATCGATTATGTGGCAGATCAGTTCTGGGATATCGTTCATCAGCTGGAGGACCTGTTCGGCCTGAAGTGGGACGATAAGAAGTTTGAAGAAGTCATGGCTTCTTCCTGCCGCGCAAGCCGCGCTTGGCTGGATGCCACCGCCTGCGCCAAGTACACCCCCTCTCCCTTCAACGGTTTTGACCTCCTCAACCACATGGCAGTCATGGTCACCGCCCGTGGTAAGGAGAGCGCCGGTGAGGCAATGGAGACACTGTACAAGGAGTACATGGACAATCACGCCAACGGCACTTCCACCTTCCGTGCCGAGGAAAAGTACCGCATCATGTTCGAGGGTATCGCCTGCTGGCCCTACCTGCGCGTGACCTCCACCGGTATGAAGTCCCGCGGCATCAATATGGTCACTACCATCTATGCCGATGCTTTCGGTTTTGACTATGATTCCTTCAGAAGCATGATCCGCGCTTACTGCGCCGTGCCCAACGCCATCAATCTGGAGAAGGCACGCGACAAGCGCATTAAGCTGTGCAAGGACAACCACGTTGAGGGTCTGTTGGTTCACACCAACCGTTCCTGCAAGCTGTGGAGCGGCTTCATGTATGAAATGAGCCGTCAGATCGGTGAGGCCTGCGACATTCCCGTCACCAGCTTCGACGGCGACCAGGCCGATCCCCGTAACTTCTCCGAGGCGCAGTACGACACCCGCGTACAGGGTCTGGTGGAGATCATGGATGCCAATAAAGCTGCGAAAGGAGCGATGTGATCATGACACATACTGAGATTTTTGAGAAGCTCCACGAGGTAGCTTTGAATCCCAAGGCTCAGCTGGACAGCTATCTTGCTCAGGGCAAGAAGGTGGTGCTGTGCGCACCCGTTTACACTCCCGAGGAGATCGTCCACGCCATGGGTTTCATCCCCATGGGCGCTTGGGGCGGCGATATGGAGCTGAACCGCGCCAAGGAGTATTGCCCCGCATTCCTCTGCTCCATTGCACAGTCCATTCTGGAGCTGGGCATGATCGGCGTGTATGAAGGCGCAAGCGCCATCATCATCCCCTCCCTGTGCGACACCCTCAAGACTTTGGGCCAGAACTGGAAGTATGCCGTGAAGGACATTCCTTTCATCCCCATGACCTATCCTCAGAACCGCAAGCCCGCTTACGGCTTGACCTTTACCCGTGCCAATTATGAGCGCGTGGTGGCAGATCTTGAGAAGCTGGGCGGCAAGTTTGATAACGATGCCCTTCGCGCTTCCTGCGAGGTCTACAACCGTCACAACGCCGCCATGCGTAAGCTGGACGAGGTGCTGGCTAAGCATCCCGAGGTCACTGCCGCTCAGCGCAGCGATGCCTTCAAGTCCGCTTTCTTCATGGAGAAGAGCGAGCACACCGCCATCATCGAAGAGCTGATCGCCGCTCTCGAGGCTGCTCCCGCAGGCCGCGGCAAGATGCCCATTCTGGTGTCCGGTATTCTGGCTGACGCTCCTCAGTTCAACGAGATCCTCGAGGAGATGCGCCTGTATATCGCCGCTGATGACATTGCTGCTCAGTCCCGTCAGTACCGCACCGATGTCCCCGCAGGTGATGATGCGCTGACCGCTCTTGCTGAGAAGTTCTGCGCCATGGACAACTGCTCCGTGCTGTACGATCAGGAGAAACTCCGTGTGAAGTGGATTGTGGACACCGTGAAGGCTCGCGGCATTGCCGGCGTGCTGGTGGTGCTGACCAAGTTCTGCGACCCCGAGGAATTCGACTACGTGCCCATCAAGCGCGCCTGTGAGGCTGCCGGTATCCCCGTCACCGTGGTGGAGACCGACCGTCAGATGGCTCACTATGAACAGGCTCGTACCAATATCGAAACTTTCCGCGACATGCTGATGATGTAATTGAGAGAAAACTTTAGGAGGAAACAAAAACATGAGCGAGATCAAGCGCCCCCTGGAAGGTATCAAGGTCGTTGAACTGGCTACCTTCATTGCTGCTCCCTGCTGCGCCCGCTATCTGGCAGACCTGGGTGCCGAGGTCATTAAGGTCGAGGCTACCGGCGGCGATCCCCTGCGTTTTACCGCCGTCAACGAGGGCCGTCCTCAGGACTATCGCGAGGACACCACCTACACCCTGGAGAACGCCAACAAGAAGTGCATCGCACTGAACACCAAGTCTCCTGCAGGCCGTGAGGCTCTGGAGAAGCTGATCGCCGAGGCTGATATCTTTATCACCAACTGGCGTCAGAACCCCCTGAAGAAGGCCGGCCTCGACTACGAGACCCTCCATGAGAAGTACCCCGCTCTGGTGTATGGTTTCGTTTCCGGCTACGGCGAGAAGGGCCCCGACAAGGATCTGCCCGGCTTCGACTACACCGCTTTCTTTGCCCGCGGCGGCGTGCTGGGCACCCTGTTTGACAAGGAGTCCGTCCCCATGCTGACCATCCCCGGTTTCGGTGATCATCAGGTGGGTATCTATCTGGCTGCCGGTATTTTGGGCGCCCTCTATCGCGCCAAGACCTGCGGTCAGGGCGACCGTGTTGTGGTGTCCCTGTTCCACACCGCCATCTGGGATGTTTCTCTGATGCTGCAGGCAAGCCAGTACGGCGATGTCTCCACCCAGTATCCCATCAGCCGCCGTCAGATCGCCAACCCCCTGACCGTGGCACACAAGACCAAGGACAACAAGTGGCTGCAGATCGCAATGCCCCAGTACAACCGTCACTACCCCATCTTCATGACCGCTGCCGGTCATCCCGAGCTGGTTGACGATCCCCGCTTCTATCCCCAGACCAACCTGCAGGCCAATCTGGACGAGTTCTACGCTTTCATGGTGGAGCTGATGGCTACCCGTACCCTCGAGGAGTGGTGCGCTCTGATGGATGCCAACGATCTGCCTTACGCTATCGCTCAGACTTGGGATCAGCTGCTGGTTGACAAGCAGGCATGGGCTTCCGGCTGCTTCTACGAGATGGAGTATGAAACCGGCAACAAGCGCACCATGGTGCGTACCCCCGTGGTGTTTGAGGAGACTCCCGAGGCTCCCTACAACCGTGGTCCTTACCTCGGTGAGCAGACTGAGGCTATCCTGAAGAATCTGGGCTACACTGACGAGCAGGTGGCTGCCATGATCGAGGCCGGCGATGCCGCTCAGTTCAATAAGTAATCAAAACGAGTAAAAATCATTATTAAATACGACTTTAAAGAGGAGATAATTGTCATGAAGATTGCTGCTTACGAAGTTCGTCCCGATGAAAAGCCCGTTATTGAGGCTCTGTGCGCTGAATACGGTATTGAGCTGGTTTCCACCCCCGCTAACCTTGACCCCACCACCGCCGGCATGGCCGAGGGCTGCGACGGCGTGACCACCCTGGGGCAGTCCAACTACTGCAACTCCGTCCTTGACGAGCTCAAGGGCTACGGTGTGAAGGTGCTGGCTTCCCGCTGCGTGGGCTACAACCACATGAACTGCGACTATGCCCGTGAGCTGGAGTTCCGCCTGTGCAACGGCGCTTACGCTCCCAACGGCGTGGCTGAGTACACTGTCATGTCCATTCTGATGTGCATCCGCAAGTTCAAGAAGGCGCTGTACAACACCAATGACAACGACTTTACCCTGAAGGGCAAGATGGGCCGCGAGCTGCGCACCATGACCGTTGGTGTCATGGGCACCGGCAAGATCGGTCTGACCGTCATTAAGTGCCTCTCCGGCTTCGGCTGCAAGATCCTGGCTTACGATGTGTTCCAGAACGACGAGGTGAAGAAGTACGCCGAGTATGTGGATCTGGATACCATCTACAGCGAGTGCGATGTCATCACCATCCATACCCCCCTGCTGCCTTCCACTGAGAAGATGATCAACCGCGAGGCCATTGCCAAGATGAAGAAGGGTGTCTGCCTCATCAACAACGCTCGCGGCGAGCTGGTGGATATCGATGCCATCATCGAGGGCGTGGAGACCGAGAAGATCGGTGCACTGTTCATGGATGCCTTCCCCGGCGAGACCGGCATCATCCATGTGCCTCACAACGATGATATCATCAAGACCGAGGGTATGCCCTACTTCAAGCTGAAGTATCTGCGCTCCTTCGTCAACGTTTACCACACCCCCCACATGGCGTTCTTTACCGAGGAAGCTGCTGAGTCTATGGCCCGCTGCGGCGTGGACAGCATCTATGAGATCCTCACCACCGGTAAGTCCAGCCACGAGATTCCCTGCTAAACCATTAAAAACACATTTATAAATAGGAGGAACCCCTGAATGATTCTTGATAAGAAGCATGCAATGCAGCAGAAGCTGTTCCGTCAGTTTGCTGAGACGGAGTTCACCAAGGAGATCCAGGACGAGCTGGACAACACCGGTGAATTTAACTGGGAGATGCACAAGAAGATGTCCAAGTACGGCTTCATGGGCGTGAAGATCCCCAAGGAGTACGGCGGCGCCGGTTGTGACTATCTGACCTACGCTCTGCTGATCGAGGAATTTGCACGTCAGTGCTCTGTCCTGTCCATCTACGCCAACACCTCTAACTCCCTGGGCGGCGGCCCCCTGATGCTGGCCGGTAACGAGGCGCAGAAGAAGAAGTACCTGCCTCAGCTGGCCTCCGGCGAGAAGATCATCGCCTTCGGTCTGACCGAGCCCGGTGCCGGTTCTGATGCCGGTGGTACCTGCACCACCGCAGTGTTCGATCCCGAGACCGAGGAGTACGTCCTCAACGGCCGTAAGTGCTTCATCTCTGCCGCTCCCATGGCTGACTGGACCATCGTCTTTGCCAAGACCGATCTGAAGGCCAAGGGCAGCAAGGGCATCTCCATGTTCATCGTGGACATGAAGCTCCCCGGCGTGTCTCTGGGTAAGCACGAGGAGAAGATGGGTATCCATGGCTATCCCACCTCCGACGTGGTGCTGGAAGATGTCCGCGTTGGTAAGGACTGCCTGGTTGGTCCTCTCCACAAGGGCTTCCAGTACGCTATGAAGACTCTGGACGGCGGTCGTCTGGGCATGGCTGCACAGGCTGTTGGCGTTGCTCAGTCCGCTCTGGACGAGGCTGTCAAGTACGCCAAGGAACGTAAGCAGTTCGGCAAGCGCATCGCCGACTTCCAGGGCGTCAGCTTCATGATCGCCGAGATGGCTGCCGATGTCGAGGCTGCCCGTCAGCTGGTGTATCACGCCGCTGAGCTGAAGGATAAGAACATGGACGCTACCGCTGCCTGCTCTATCGCTAAGTACTTCGCCGCTGAGGCTGCCAACCGCTGCGCTTACAAGGCAGTGCAGATCCACGGTGGTTACGGTTACATCCGTGAGTACAAGGTGGAGCGTATCTATCGCGATGCTCGTATCTGCAGCATCTACGAGGGTACTTCTCAGGTCCAGCAGATGGTCATCGCTGCCAGCCTGCTGAACAAGTAAGAAGGAGGTAAAAGGAAAATGAAGATTTTTGTTACTGTAAAGCAGGTCCCCGATACCTCCGGTAAGG
>CAYTOO010000039.1:0-15226 GCA_964439545.1 uncultured Oscillospiraceae bacterium
AAGATTTCATTTTTGACAATCTCTTCCCAAGAGGAATGGTACACCATCTTATCAAAAATCAGCTTGATAGGGTCAACAATGTTGTTGTTAAACCGAGCAATATCAAAGGAATCAAGTTTTTCGCCGTACTTTTCAATAGTGGCAACGACGTGGTTTTTGAACTCTTCTTCAGTTATAAACGTCAAAGGCCAAGGCATTATAGCACCTCCAATGCTGATTTTATGCAAAGTCCAATCTCTTTTGCTAAATTTACAGGTACTGCATTACCAACTTGTTTATAGCGTTCAGACAGTTTGCCGCAGAACTCCCAATCATCGGGGAAAGTTTGGAATCGAGCATTTTCACGATAAGAGAAAGGTCTAACTTCAAGTGGATGGCATCTATCGGTCTGTTTCATACCGGGATTGGTAAGCACCGCAAGAGACGGCTCGTCAAGACCAATACGGCGAAGAATACCCGTACGACCACCTTCCATATCCCAACACGTTTTCATGTAAACCTTTGCGATTGCAGGGTCTATATCACGCCAATAGCCACCGGGAGGGACAAGGGCAAATACAGACGCTTTGTTTTCAGAATATCTTGCACATTCAGATGCAGGTGGGTTTACGTCAAGCTTGATATCACGTACAACAGGCTTATAACTGTGCTCAACAGGAAATTCAAAATGACACTTATCAGCTAAATCATTTCTAATGCCAATAGTAATCAAACGTTCTCGTTTTTGAGGAACACCAAAATTCCAAGCATTGAGTACCTTGTGATATGTGGTATAGCCTTCGTCCTCAAAAATATCAAGAATAGTTTTGTAGGTCATTCCGTTGTCATGAGAAAGCAAACCTCTGACATTTTCAAACAGGAACATTTTAGGTTGAAGTTTGTGCAGAAAAGTAGCATAGTGGTAAAACATTGTGCCACGAACATCTTGTAATCCGAGGCGTTTCCCTGCGTAGCTAAAAGATTGACAAGGAGCGCCACCAGATAGTAAGTCTAGTTCGTATTTTTTAATGCCAAACTCATTTTCTAAGTCACGTTCAGCCGTCAAAGCTATATCTTCGCACAAAACATTCCAGTTCGGCCTATTTTTGATTAGGGTATCAGCTGCATCACGATTGAACTCTACGAGCCCAATATGACTAAATCCTGCCTGTTCCAAGCCCAAAGCAAGACCGCCAGCACCCGCAAACAATTCAATCGAAGTAAGCATAGTTAAGCGCTCCTTAGTCACAGTTGTTCACAGCAAGTTTATCACACATTTGAAAGAAATTCAATTATAAATCAGGTAAACCCTATGATAATCCCCACAACAACACAACAGCCACTCCTTGCGGAGTGGCTGTTGTCTATTCGTAAGTAAATGTTCAGCGCACGGAGTTGATGAGTGCCTTGAGGTTTTCCACCTTGCAGTTGAGGGGCACTTCGCAGCCGGTGCCGAGGATGAAGCCGCCGTCCATAGCCATATCCAGCAGCTTATCGCAGTAAGCAGTGACTTCCTCGGGAGTGCCGAATGCCATCAGCGTGGGGGGCACGTCGCCGCGGATGACCTGATAGCCCTTGAGGATCTCGTAGGCCTTGGCAATGTCGGTAGCGCCGTCCAGCTCGATGATGCAGCTTCCCTTGGGCAGCTCCTTGAAGTAAGGCAGCATGGGCAGCCAGTTACCGTCACAGTGGACAACGGAGGTGATGCCTGCCTCGTAGAAGGCGAGGATCATCTGCTTGAGGTAGGGCCAGGCAAACTCCTCAAACATGGCGGTGGAGATGAAGGTAGCAGAGGAACGCATGGCGAAGATGGCGATGCGGTTACCGCCGGCGCTCTTAACACCGGTGATGCCGGTCTTGATGATCTCGGGGGTGGCGGCCTCGCAGGCGGCCTTCACCTTCTCGGGGCAGTCGTACAGGTCGCAGCAGAACTCACCCATGCCGCGGGACATGGAGAAGGTATCAAATGCAGGAGCAGTACCGGAGTGGAACATCATGGGGATGTTCTTGGAGTCCCAGAACTTCTTGTTCTTCTTCACTTCCATACCGCAGCCGATGAAGCCCTTCAGCACCTTGAACTTCAGGAAGGGGGGCTTGAAAGGAGGATTCTGAATGGAGGCCACGAAGGGGGTCTGCCATGCGCCGAAGCCCTTCTCCACGATGAGATCGTAGTCGGACTCCTGCATGATGGACTCCTCCACAAACTGGAACAGAGCATTCTTATCCAGATCCTTGCCGGGGATGCGCACCTTCATCTGCTCAATGTAGGTAACGGTCTTGGGGCCGATGGGGAAAGCCACATCGGGGTAGCCGGTCACTTCGCAGCACTTCTTATAAGCGTCCATCCAAGCATCGTTGCCCTTGAAGAGGTCGGCCTGAGTCACGCCTGCGGGAACGGCGGCGTAGGTGCAGGTATGGGGGAAAACGGGAATATCCTTACGGCTGGCGTAAGGCTGCATGCTCATTGCATAGTCAAATTTCTGCTGGCTGGTCATAATATATGCCCCTTTCAAATATAATCACTGGATTTAGTATATCATTTTGTTCTGAAAATGAGAAAAAGCAATTTCGTATGATGTGATAACGGTTTGTTATTAAATGGCGGCTGTTGTCGTTTTTTCAAATATATTGGCAAATACTGGCTGAAAACAGTACTGCCTAATCCCTTGATATTTTCACGCTTATGGTGTAGTATAGATATGTTGTGTAAGGAGAGACTTCCGCTATACAAGGAGGTTCTTTTATGAAACGCATTTACCTGATTTTGGCAGCACTGCTGGTGCTGACACTGGTTGGCTGCGGCAAAGAGCCTGTGCCGCCAGTTGATGAGGACATCACCCCGAAGGTCTACACGACAGAAGAACTGACGGGTCTTTCGCCAGCGGAGATCATCGCCATTTACGGCGATGACTACACCGAGGTGATCCCCGAGGGTGATCCCCCCTACTTCCACTATGGTGATGCTGTGCCCTATCACTTTATCGGCGAGGTGGATGACGAAATCATTCAGGTCGTCTCCTCCCGCGTGACGGGTACGGAGATGCTTGACACCATCTGCGTAGGTGACAGCCTCGAGTCGCTGGAGGCGGCGGCAACGGCGCTGGATGGCTATGAATATTTCCCCACAGAGAACTGGTATGATGAGGGCAACGGGGTGTACGGCTGGGTGCAGATCATGAGCGATACCCACCAGTACAACTGCTACATTAAGGACAAGGTGCTGACCTCTTTCGAGTGTTGGCTGCGGATAGACTAAAAAGATTTTCACAGGAGGACAGAAGTCATGGTGTATCTGTTTTTGGCTGAGGGTTTTGAAGAAGTGGAAGCGCTGACGGTGGTGGATCTGCTGCGCCGTGCAAAGTGCGACATTACCTCTGTGTCCGTTACGGGCAACAAGGCGGTGTGCGGCGGTCACGGAATTACGGTGATGGCTGACGCTCTGTTTGAGGAGGTATCCTTCGACAACGCCAAGATGCTGGTCCTCCCCGGTGGTCTGCCCGGTGTGACCAATCTGCAGGCGCACGAGGGGCTGATGGCGCTGCTGAAGGAAAAGCATGCCTCCGGCGTGATGCTGGCAGCCATCTGCGCCGCACCCATGATCTTGAGCCAGTTGGGCCTTTTGAAGGGTGAAAAGGCCACCATCTATCCCGCTATGCAGGAAGAACTCTCCGAGTCTGTCTACTCCGAGAACATGGTGGTCAAGAGCCGCAACAACATCATTACCTCCCGCGGCCCTGCCACGGCTATGTATTTCGCTCTGGCTCTCATTGAGGAGCTGAAGGGTGAAGTAGCCGCCGAGAACGTGAAAAACGGCGTGCTGCTGTAAATAGAATCGACAAAACGGCCTTCGGTGCAATACCGAAGGCCGTTTTTTTGCGCCACCCATTATCTACAATCAAACATCGCTCTTCGCTGGGCAGAATGGCGCATCATGCTTCGCATGCCGTCCACATCATCGGTCTCCAGCATGGTTTTCAGCTCAGTGAACTTATCCACAAACTGGTTCATCTGCTCCAAAAGGGCAGGCTTGTTTGCAAAAAACAGTTCGCTCCACAATAGGTCATTGATCTTTGCAATGCGGGTAAGGTCACGGAAGGAATCGCCGGTGAACTTTTCCAGATTCTCCTTATCGTTGCAGGTCATCAATGCCACAGCAATGCAGTGGGGCAGCTGGGAGACAAAGCCGATCATCTCGTCATGCTCTTTCGGCGGCAGTATCGTCACATTGGCAAAGCCAAGAATTCGACCAAGCTCCATGCAGAGTTCAACTGCTTCAGGAGTATTTTTCTCTGTGGGAGTCACAATGTAATTTGCGCCGATGAGCATTCTGTCGGTGCTGTTTTTCACGCCGTAAACCTCACGTCCTGCCATAGGGTGGGCGGCGATAAACTCCACATCCGGACGAAGCATCTTCTGAATCTGATACACAATGCTCCCCTTGACACCCGTCACATCGGTAATCAGCGCTCCACTTTTGAGGAGGTGCTGATTATTTTCTATCCATTCCACAAAAATATGGGGATACAATGCAAAAATCACAAAGTCTGCTTCGCCAAGGATCTTTTCATCCAACTCTACAGACCCTTCATCAATCAAGTTTTGCCCCAAGGCGTAGTCGATGGAACTCTGGGTTCTGGTGATGGCGCTGACATGAAAACCAAAGCGCTTGAGTGCGCGGGCATAACTGCCGCCCAAGAGCCCCAAGCCTACGATCAAAAATTTCTTATTCACATTAACAATCATTTTGTGTTCACCTCATGTATTCGCTGCGATCGCTATGGATGCGATCGTTTGTCTTTATCCAATAAAAAATCCGCCTTCGCTCTGCCAAAACAGCATGACGAATGCGGACTGTCCAAATAATCAGATTCAAAGTTTTCCTTTCCTTGAATCCACAGAAATGGGGACAGCCCTTACAATATAAGCATAATAGAAGAAATTATTGGAAATCACGGTTGTTTCTCCTTGTTTTTTCTCAGCAAAAATAAAAAATCCGCATTGTCTTCATGCTTGAAAGCACAGCAAATGCGGACCGTCCTATATGTTCACTCCAAAAGCTTTAGTCTTTGGAAGGTACGTAATAGGGACAGTCTTTTTTCATATAGACACCGTAGGAATACAGGTAAAGATTCTTCTTCATATTCTCGGTTTCCTCCTTTGTCTTTGACTGGGGTACAGTTTAATACTTCAAAGCAAAAAAGTCAAGGGCTTTTTTGCATAAAACAATGCCCTCGGTCTATTGGTACAGTACCACATAAACCGAGGGTATTTATAACGATAAATGGAAAATACTGGTTGGTCTAACAAGACTCACACCACGCCCTGCTTGCGCTGTTGGAGTCTGATGCGGTCAGCGATCATGGCGATGAACTCGGAGTTCGTGGGCTTGCCCTTGGCAGAGTTGACGGTGTAGCCGAAATAGTGCTGGAGTGTCTCGAGGTCGCCTCTGTCCCATGCCACCTCGATGGCGTGGCGAATGGCGCGTTCCACACGGGAGGGCGTTGTGCCGAAATGCTTGGCAACGGCCGGGTACAGCGCCTTGGTGACGGCGTTGATAATGTCGATATCCTCCACCGCCAAAATGATGGCCTCGCGGACATATTGATAACCCTTAATGTGGGCGGGGACACCTACATCGTGGATGATGGCGGTGACGGCGCTCTCCAAGGTGGGCTGGCGCAGTGTAGGTTCTTCCGGCTGTACGGCGCGGCGGACATGGCTCAGCAGCGTGTCGGGGTTGACAGGCTTGGGCATGAAGTACCATGCGCCCATCTGCTGGGCATCGCCGATAATGCGGTCACTATAAAAAGCAGAGATGACGATGACCTTGGCACTCTTTGCCGCCTGCCGCAGCAGCGCCATACCGTCAGCGCCGGGGAGGATCACATCCATCACCACCACATCGGGCTTCACCTTCTCCATGATTTGGGGCAGCCGCGTACCATCGCCGATACTCTCAGACAGCACGACACCCTCGCTGCGCTGTAAATATTCACCCAGTAACAGGCGGGACTCCTCATTTCCGTCCAGCAGCACTACCTTGACTTGCTTCTCCATCGCCTATTCCGTCCTTTTCCCATAGATTCACACAACTGCATTTCGTGGCAAAGGTCACTTTATCGCCGTGCTGGTAAGTAAATTAACAGATTTGGACACCTTTTTCAAGATTATTTTGTCGAATGACCTTCTATTTACCCCTAAACCTTTCGACATAAAAGTAAAATACTGGTAATTCTATATTGCGATTTTTGAACAAAAAGCACCTCTCTTAGCGATAAAGAGAGGTGCTTTGCTTATTTTTTCTTACCCAGAGACAAGGTAAGCATGATGGGTAATTTGAAAATGGGTGTGTGCTTGACATGCTTGGAATAGAAGTCGCGGAAGGGCATCTCCTGATGGGCGTAGGAGGTGTTATAGTAGTGAAAGTTCTCCTCCTCACCGCGGCGCAGGAAGATGAAATGCTTCGTCTTGCCTGTGTGATACCATAGAATGCCTGCATCCACCCCTGTCAAATTGCGATAGCGCACGCCCTTAAGGCGCAGGCCGAAGTGGTGGACACCACGGCAGACATGGAATATGGTGGTGCCCAAGAGACCACCTAAAAACACACTGCGGTGGAAGTAGCGGTGGACTTCCTCCTCGCTATGGTTAAGGCCGAAGTAGCGCAAGGCGTTATAGACCGCCAGGAAGCCGCAGCCCTTTTTCGCGGCAGTGAAGAAGCCGTAGGGCACATCTTTCATTAAGCTTTGGCGCACGAGATAGCCATCTTCTGTGCGGCACTGCTGTGGAAGGTACATCCTTCTCCCCTCCTTTATTCGATGACAAGATAGCCCTTGTCCTGCAAAGCGGCGTAGAGCTGCTGGATGTGGGCCATGTTGCGGGTCTCCGTCACGAGGCGGACACGGATGGCGTTGACACCCGCCTTCATGCTGCTGCGGTCGTGGTGGACTTCCAAAACGTTAACGCCCACAGCGGACACGGCGGTGAGGAAGGTAGCCAATACGTTGGGCTGGTCGTGGAGGACGGTGGAAAAGGAGCAGACACGACCCTCGGCAGTGAGGCCGTGCTTAATAATGCGCTCGAGCGTGGTCACATCCACGTTGCCGCCGGAGAGAAGAGCAACCACCTTCTTACCTGCCACATCGATCTTACCGGAGGTGATGGCGGCGACGGACACTGCACCTGCACCCTCGGTAATGAGCTTCTGCTTTTCCAGCAGCCATAGGATGGACTCGGCGATCTCGCTCTCGGAGACGGTCACCACCTCGTCCACATACTTGCGGCACATCTCGAAGGTCTTGTCGCCTGCACGCTTGACTTTGATACCATCGGCGATGGTATCCACATGGGGCAGAGTGATGATCTCATTGCCGCGAAGGGCTTCCACCATGCTGGCTGCACCCTCGGACTGGACACCGATGACCTTACAGGAGGGCTTCAGCTGCTTGACGGCGTAGCCGATGCCGGAGATAAGACCGCCGCCGCCAATGGCTGCCACGATCACATCCACATCCTCCAGCTGATCGAGGATCTCAAGACCGATGGTGCCCTGTCCTGCCATGATGGCGGGATCGTCAAAGGGATGGATGAAGGTATAGTTATGCTCGTCACGGAGTCGGATAGCCTCGGCGTAGGCATCGTCATACACGCCGGGGACGAGGACTACCTCAGCGCCGTAGCTGCGGGTGGCCTCGATTTTGGAAAGAGGTGCGCCCTCGGGGATGCAGATGACGGCACGGATACCCATGTCGCGGGCGGCGAAAGCCACGCCCTGTGCGTGGTTACCGGCAGAACAGGCGATGACACCGCGCTGCTTCTCCTCCTCGCTCAAGGTGGCGATCTTATAGTAAGCACCACGGAGCTTAAATGCGCCCGTCTTTTGCAAACACTCGGCCTTCAAGTAGAGAGAGCCGTCCTCGCCCACGTTACCTGCGGGGATCAAAGGGGTCTTATTGATGACACCGGACAAAACGCTCCGTGCGTTCCAAAGCATCTCCATCTGCAGCATAACTGTTTCCTCCACAACAACAAAATGTATTTCTATGACTGACAAATTCCTTTATTTTGTTCTTATATGGTAACACATCTCCCGAAAAATTGCAATATGGGCGGCTTATTTTTTCCTTTTAAGGTAACTTTTGCCTTGATTTTGAAGGAGAGGTCTTTGCAAATTTACATTTTTTAGTATTCCCCCGAAGGCTTTCTATAGACTTGCAAAAAGTTTTGTGCTAAAATATTCTTATCTGTGCGAGCAAAGGAGGGGTGACAAAATGGCTTCCAACCAGCACATTTATCCCCGACATCAGCGGTGCTACCGCTTCCTCTATCCCATCATTTGGGCAGCAATGAAGGTCTACTACGGCTATCGGGCGGAGAAGTTCCACATCGATGAGGGCAAGCAGTACTTGATCCTGTCCAACCATCAGGCGCTCCTCGATCCCGTTTTCGTGGTGCTGAGCTTTAATAAGATGCCTTACATCATTGCCTCGGATCACCTTAACTCCAATGGCTTTTTCCAGCGGCTGCTGCGTTGGGCATTTGCCCCCATCTATAAGCACAAGGCCGCTGCCGATATTAAATGTATTCGCACCTGCCTCAAAACGGTGAAAGAAGGCGGCTCGATCCTCCTCTTCCCCACTGGCAATCGCGTGTGGGCGGACTATTCTTTCTACGTTGACCCCTCGGTGGTAAAGCTCATTCGCATGCTGAAAGTGCCTGTGCTGCTCTACCAGCTGCAGGGTGGCTACGGTGTCAATCCCCGCTGGAATCGCAAAAAGCGCAGCGGGCCTTTCGAGGGTCGCGTGGTGCGTGAGCTGAGCGTGGAGGAGATCGCCGCCATGGACGATGATACCCTCTATAACGCCGTTGTGGAGGGCATCCGCTACGTGGATTGGAGCGGCGGCGGGCGCTACCGCAGCCCCTACCGCGCCGAGTATCTTGAGCGCTTGCTGTTCCTCTGCCCCCGCTGCGGCAAGGTGGAGCCCCTCCGCTCTGAGGGCTCATATGTCCACTGCGACAGCTGCGGCTTGAAGGTAGAATACGGCGAGGACTTGCTGCTCCACTGTGAGGATAGCGCCTTCCCCTACCGCCGCTTGGTGGAGTGGTATAACGGTGAAAAGCAGTGGGTCGCAGAGCAGGAGATCCGCGAAGATGCCGTCATTTGGCAGGACGAGGGCATTTCCCTGTGCCGCTATCAGGGCACAGAGCGTGAGGAGATGGGCGAAGTCACCCTCACCCTGACGGACAAGGCACTGACCATGGGAGAACTCACCTTGCCTGTTGAGGAGATCAC
This sequence comes from uncultured Oscillospiraceae bacterium, assembly GCA_964439545.1. Lineage (GTDB taxonomy): Bacteria > Bacillota > Clostridia > Oscillospirales > Oscillospiraceae > Vescimonas. The sequence goes on from CAYTOO010000039.1 coordinate 9,272, forward strand.
CGCCGCCACCATCATTTCGGGTGCAAAGCTGGTGGTCACTACGGAGGAGGACTCCTACATGCTGCAGGGTCACCCCCGCTTCAACGCCATCAAGTATGTCCTCATGTTCAACCGCTTGGAAACCTCCATCAAGGAGGATAAATATTACAGTTTGGAATTTGAAGTATGAAAAATCAGCTGAAAGAAATGCTGCTCCGCGGCGAGAAGCCCATTGGTACTTTCTGCGGACTCAATAGCCCCACCGCCATCGAGTGCTTGGGAAGAACGGGTCTTGATTTCGTCATCATCGATTGTGAACACTCTCCCGCCGAGGCGGAGACCGCCATGGAGCTGATCCGCGCAGCAGAGTTGAGCGGTCTTACGCCCCTGTGCCGTGTCCGCGATTTGAGCCGCAGCGCCGTGTTAAAGCTGCTGGACGTGGGGGCTCGCGGTCTCATTGTGCCCAACATCCACTCGGTGGAGGAGGTGCAGCAGATCATCGACTATGCCAAGTTTGCCCCTGTGGGGCAGCGTGGCTTCTGCCCCACCCGCAAGGATGGCTGGGGCTTCGATGAAGAGTCCACTGTTGCTGAGACTATGGAGAAGATGAACGCTGCTACCCTCCTGCTGCCCCAGTGCGAAACAGCGGGCGCACTGGAGCATATTGAGGAGATCGTGGCGTTGGAGGGCGTGGATGGCGTGTTCATCGGGCCTTTCGACCTGTCTATCGCCCTCGGTCTGCCTGGGCAGTTCGATCACCCCACCGTGGTGGAGGCGTTCCGCCGCATCCGCGAGGCGGCGCATAATGCAGGCAAGCTGTGCTTCTACTTCACGGGTACTGCCCAAGGGGTTGCCGATGGCTTTGCCGCGGGCTATGATGCCATGCTCATGGGCATCGACACGCTGCTGCTCATTAACGGCGTGAAAAGTCAAGTGGAGAGCGCCAAAAAGGCCATGGAAAACTAAAAAACACCTATTTGAAAAACACTGCTATAAAAAGCAGTGTTTTTTCTGCATTTTTCGGCACTTTTATGCTTGCATTTCCCCGAATTGAGGCGTAATATAGCGGTGTTTGTGTGTTTAGCAATTTCTTTATTATATTGTGTGTTGTGAGGTCAGAATATGAAATACTTTACTCCCATGCTCTTCACCTGTCTGAAGGGATATACCCGCCAGCAGCTGGTGAAAGATATTATCTCCGGTATCATCGTGGCCATCATCGCCCTACCCCTGTCTATTGCACTGGCTCTCGCCAGCGGCGTGGGCCCCGAGCAGGGTATCTACACCGCCATCGTGGCAGGTTTCCTCATCTCCTTCTTCGGCGGCTCTACGGTGCAGATCGCAGGCCCTACCGCCGCATTCGCCACCATCGTGGCAGGCATCGTGGCAGAGAAGGGTATGAGCGGCCTCGTTCTGGCAACCGTCATGGCAGGTATTATCCTTATCGTGATGGGTCTTTGCCGTTTCGGCGGTCTCATTAAGTACATCCCCTACACCATTACCACCGGCTTTACCGCCGGTATCGCCGTGACCATCTTCATCGGTCAGTGGAAGGACTTCTGCGGTGTCAGCTACGCTAACGGCGAGTCCCCCGTGGAGACTATGGAGAAGGCCGAGGCCTTCTTCCACAACATCGGCTCTATCAATCCTTGGGCTGTACTGGTGGGTGCGGTGTGTTTGCTGATCCTCATTGTCTATCCCAAGATCGAAAAGCGCGTGCCCCCCTCCCTCATCGCCGTGGTGGTGGGCGCACTGATGGTGAAGCTGCTTGACCTGCCTGTGAACACCATCGGCGATCTCTACACCATTTCCAACGATCTGCCCTCTTTCCAGTTCCCCGCCATCAATCTCAGCGACATGGGCGCACTGCTGCCCGATGCCTTCACCATCGCCATCTTGGCAGGTATCGAGTCGTTGTTGAGCTGCGTGGTGGCTGACGGTATGGTGGCTTCCCGCCACCGCTCCAACATGGAGCTGATGGCACAGGGTATCGGTAACGTGGGTTCTGCCCTCTTCGGCGGCATCCCCGCCACCGGCGCTATTGCCCGTACCGCCGCCAACGTCAAGTCTGGCGGTCGTACCCCCGTTGCCGGTATGGTCCATGCCATCGTGTTGCTGCTGGTGCTGCTGGTGCTGATGCCCTACGCCGCCCTCATCCCCATGCCCACCATCGCCGCCATCCTCTTCATCGTGGCCTACAACATGTGCCAGTGGCGCCCCTTCGTCCATCTGGTCAAGACCGCGCCCAAGTCCGACATCATCGTGCTGGTGGGTACGTTCCTGCTGACCATCATCTTCGATCTGGTGGTGGCCATCGAGATCGGTATGCTGCTGGCCTGCCTGCTGTTCATGAAGCGTATGTCCGACGAGACGGATGTCCGCGGCTGGAAGTACGCCGACAAGCCCGAGGACAGCATCCACCTGCGCCAAGTTCCTCTGGCAGTGCGCGTGTATGAGATCCGCGGCCCTCTGTTCTTCGGTGCTGCTGACCGTATCGCTGAGATCTCCTTTAAGGACTTCACCCGCTGCGTGGTCATCCGTATGCGTGCCGTGCCCGCCGTGGATGCCACCGCTATGAACGCGCTGGAGAACCTCTATGATCGCTGCGCCGCCAAGGGCATCCACATCGTTTTCTCCCACGTCAACGAGCAGCCTTGGCACACCATGGAGAAGGCCGGCTTTATTGAGAAGGTTGGCCGCGAGAACTTCTGCCCCCACATTGATGATGCTCTCACCCGTGCCGCCGCACTGGTCGGTGAAGAGTACACCAAGGCAGAGTAAAATTGCAAATGAAAACATCCACCCAAAACGGGTGGATGTTTTGCTTTATTCCGATTCATCATCACTTTTCTTTTTACCATTGATGGCATGGACAATAAACATGCAGGCCATTGCTATGGCGGCGATGATGCCTAAACTGGATGTATAAAACACATTTTGCCCAATAAATTCAAAAATACAGGCAACAATAAATGTAATCAAAAACGCCATCGTATACCTCCTTCGTTACTCCTCTGTATCCTCTCCCGTGTACAGTTCAAACACCAGCACGCACACGCTCTCAGAGCCGATGCCGTTGGTATTTTCTGTGATGGGGATGTTGGGCATGTTCGGTTCGATATATTGTTTATCTCCGTCCTTGCTGTAGACCTTCCAAATGCCAAGAGGGCCTAACTCCACCGTGTCCTCTACAGCGGCACGCATCACCTCGATCTCTGCACCCGGCAGGACGGTGTAGACCTCATACTCAAAGTTGTCCTCTGCAGGCAGGATGCGTTTCTCCGTCTTGATGACATTGCTCACCTGCACAGACAAAGTATCTTGGAAAGAGAACGCTTTCACACTCGCCTGTTCGTACAGTTCGGGCATGGCTTTGCGGTAGTGGTAGGTTTCCATCTCCTTGAGGGAATAGGTGTCGCCGCCCTCTACGGAGAACACCAGCCATTCGCCGTTGAGCTTTTTGAGGGTCACCGTATACTCGTTGCCCATGGCGCTATCAAAGTCAGTGTCCTCGTAGCGGAAAGAGATGCCTTCATAGAGGGTGACCGTTGCCGTGTCTTTTTCGATTTTCAAATCCTCCACGGTGTAGGTCGCCTCATAATTGTTTCTAAGGAACTCATTTTCCCGCTGCGCCTTCAGTTCCTCCGACTTCTCTACCACATACTGCATTTCGGGAGAATCGCCGTAGGTCAGCACCGTACTATCACGCAGTTCAATGTCCTCATAGAGATAGATCACGCGGGATAGCTTCTCCACATAGCTGGCGGCAAGTTCCTTGATGGTCGTTTCCTCTTGCGTGCGGGCAGTCTCTTTCTCACCCTTCTCCACCAAGGCTGTCAGATAGTCATACAATGCAGTGTCCTTGGCGCGGAGAAGGGTGTTGCCGTATTGGACAATCACATCGTTTTTTGCATTAGTCCAAATGCCCATATTGAAGGGCACATCCCCCTCATGCCCCGCCAGATAAAGGTCATACTGCGGATTCTTCCCGCTGTCGTAGTACATTCTGTTTGACCAACCGAAAAAACGACAACGAACTGTTTGCAGTTTCTCCATGATCTCATCGAGCTGTTGCCGGTCGTTGGTGTTAAACGCAATTTCCCCTCCACCGCTGGCAGGATATACCGCCAACGTGGCAACTTCGATCTCCGCATCCTTATCCAAGCCCATGAACATGGTCAGCGGGAAGTGGATGCACCACAGGACAAGAATGATAACGACCACCGCGGGAACGAGCCACAGGGGCGAGAGTTTTTTCTTCTCTTTCATCAACATACCTCCTTTACATTGGTTCTATGGATAAAAGGGCAATAGGAAATAGGAGCGGCTTTGCTTTATGCATATACTCCGAATTGTCCCGGGCACATTTCTTCCCAAAGTTCCCATGTTTGGGTTTCGTCATTTAATAGGAGATAGAATATCTGCTCCACGTCGCCGCCTTGTAGATTCGTTTTCGTACTGTCGTAGGAAATGAAATATGAGACCCACACGACACTTAAATGGGTATCCAGATATTCCTCTGTCCAACCCTCACGATAGTCGGTGTACTCCTTCACCGCGTGGTCTTTCTCCTGCCAATCAATGATTGCAGAGTACACCCCGACAGCGTTGCAGTAACTTTTCTCTATCTGACCGCAAATTGCCGATTCCACCGTTTTCACAGGATCATCCGACGGCTCATAGTTCCACACATGGGGCAGTTCATCATCGCTCGGAACACTCTCCACAAGGGCAGACAGATATTCATGCAGGAAGCCGTCGTCCACACGGCAATAGATGGCATAGTTATTTTTAGGAATGACGATCTCGCCCTCTGCATCAATGGAAAACATCAAAAGGAACTCTTCACCGCCATCCTTCCAACCTATTGTCACACCCACACAAGGGGCAAAGGGATCTTTGATGGAAGAATCCGCCCCTGTAACGCGGCAGCGGACATTCCGTAAGTCCTCCTCTATCTGGGCAATCACCTCTGTCTCTTCGGAATGATAGATATGCTCAAAGGGGAACTCTATCTCTGTAGACATGACCTCTACCATATACAGTTCGGCATCGTCATCGATCCCCATGATTGTAAACAAAGGAAATTGTACGCGGAACAAAATCTGCCACAGAACAATGATGATCAGAACGATCGCCGGAGCGATCCACAAAAGCCATTTTCTCTTTTTCATCACCGCACCTCCTTTTCTATTACTATAGACATACTTCCGCTCTATTTGCAACACATTTTTCCGAAATGTCGCAAGATACATGAAATGTTTACATTTTTCTCCCAACGCGAAACTTACTATTGCAATTTTTCCGCGGGTATAGTATGATGTCCTTGAACACAACGGAATACTGGTCTTCGGGGCGGGGTGAAAGTCCCCACCGGCGGTGATAGTCCGCGAGCCTACGGGCAGGAATCGGTGCAATTCCGATACCGACAGTATAGTCTGGATGAGAGAAGGCGTGTACAGCATTTTTGTGATGCTCTTTTTTGTAATGCGTGCACCTTGGAAGACTGCTTTCAGGTGTGTTACATTACGAAAAGGAGTATTTTTTATGTCCCAGAACGCTGTTTCCGCAAAGAGTGCAAAGATCAAAAAGCTGGTGACCCTCGCCATGCTGACCGCCGTTACCTATGTGGTGATGCTGCTGTGCAAGAGCATCCCCGATGTGGCAGGCTTTTTGCAGCTGGAGGTGAAGGACACCGTTATCTGCATCGGCGGCTTTATTTACGGCCCTGTGTCTGCCGCTGTCATCGCTGTTGTGGTGGCGGTCATCGAGATGCTGACCGTCAGCGGCACGGGCCCCATCGGCTGCATTATGAACGTGCTGGCTACCGCCGTTTTCTGCTGCACCGCTTCCTTTATCTACAAAAAGCACCACTCCCGCAACGGCGCCATCATCGGTCTTGCAGTGGCAACCGTGGCGCTGACGGTGGTGATGGTGCTGTGGAACTATCTCATTACCCCCCTCTACATGGGCGTG
>CAYTOO010000040.1:0-15029 GCA_964439545.1 uncultured Oscillospiraceae bacterium
CATGTCCATCGGTGAGAACCTGCAGATCCGCCGCTTCGTCCGTTTCGCCGACAACGCCAGCGTTGGTTACGTCCACGCCGGTGGTAAGATCGGTGTTCTGGTGAACCTGGCTGTCTCCGCTGACGTCGATGTTACCGAGATCGGTAAGAACGTCGCCATGCAGATCGCCGCTCTGAGCCCCCGTTTCTGGGATAAGTCCCAGGTCACCGAGGAGGTTCTGGCTGAGGAGAAGAAGATCGCTCTGGCTCTGATGGATGCTGATCCCAAGATGGCTTCCAAGCCCGAGGCCGTCAAAGAAAAGATCGTCATGGGCAAGATGAACAAGTTCTACGAGGAGAACTGCCTGCTGCAGATGGAGTTCGTCCGCGCTGACATCTTCACCGGCTCCGTTGAGAAGTACATTGCTGACGCCGGCAAGAAGCTGGGTGTCGAGGTCAAGTTCGTGGACGCCGTCCGCTACATGACCGGCGAGGGCATCGAGAAGAAGCAGGAGGACTTCGCTGCTGAGGTCGCTGCTCAGATGAACATGGGCAAGTAATTCTTGTCAATGATCTGAAATGATAAAGAGGGTAGGTCGCTGACCTGCCCTCTTTTTTCGCGCGAATTTCTTACAGTCGCACCGTTTCGGCGGGCTGTCCCCCAAGGGGACTTCCTTGCGCTATGCGCTCACAGCGTCGACAAGCGCCAGCCCCTACAATCGATTACAGGAAGCCCACGGTCTTGTTGTAGGGCGGTCTGCCCTCAGGCCGCCGCGTCTAACGATGGCATTTCCTGTAAACTGCGGCGGGGTGAGGGCACCCCGCCCTACAAAATTATAAGAGGCTTTCAATAGACCTTGCAGGGACGCATCTCACCCGCCAATGGTCGTTTTTTCATCGTTCTCTCGAAAGATTTCCCGAAAATATAAACGAAATGCCGTATAAAGGTCTTGAAAAACAGTCAAGACAGGCGTATACTAACGTTGCATGAGCGAAAACCCCATGGGGTTTTCTTATTTTCCGATGGAAAATAAGAAGGACATTGATTCACAGCGCACAAGGGAGTGACCGATCCCGCGACTGTGATCCATACTGTGATCCATGGGGGAGAAACATCAAAAAAATAGAGAAAAGGGGAAAAGAATAATGAAAAGAATCATTGCGCTGGTTCTGAGCCTCGTCATGGCTTTGAGCCTCTGCGTTCCCGCGTGGGCGACTGGTGAGGTGCCTGTCGCCGATACTGCTGAGTTGAAGACTGCCCTCGCAAGCGCGAGCTCCGGCGATATCATCAAGTTGGCTGCCGACACCACCTATGACCTGACCACCGCCATTCCTGAGGGTGTCACCCTCGAGGGCGCAGGTGCGAGCACTGTGCTGAACTTGGGTGCAGCACAGTACAAAATCCCAAACAACAATATCACCATCAAAAATGTGACCATTAAGGATGAAGTCAACAACAAAAATAAAGACAACAGCAAAAATATTGGCATCTATGTTGACGGTATGAATCTAACTCTGGAGAGTGTAAGCTATGCCTCTGTCAATGGAATTGCAATCTCTCTGCGTAACAAGACGCCCAATGTGAATACCCTCACTCTGAAGAATTCTAACCTTTCCGCCCCAGCGCGCGGTATTGGAGAGTGCTATTTCAGCGGCACGATTCTGGTGGAGGAGTCTGTGATTAGTTCCGGCAACTCTATCCACATTGGTAATGGTCAGGGCACGGCGAAGATCGTTGTCAAAGATTCCACCCTTTACGGCAATGTGGCTGCGGGAACCACCGCTTCTTTTGAGTTTGAGGATGTGACTTTCGAAGTCTCGAAACTTAATGGTTCTCCTTATAATGGTGTTTCCTCTTACTCCACTGCAGCACCCCGCACCTTCAAGAACTGCACCTTCACCTCTGCTACCGACATTAGTATGAATAATGTTACTGCAGCCATCACTTTGGTTGACTGCAACCTGAACGGCACGCCCATCACTGCCGAAAACATCACAACGCTGATGCCTGGCAATTATGCCGCGGCTAACGTTACCGTAAACGGCGATGTGGTTGCCCCTGTCGCCGAGGTTGGCGGCGTGAAGTACAAGACCCTGCAGGAGGCTCTGACTGCTGGTGGCGAGGTGACTCTGCTGGACAACGTGACGCTGACTGAGAAGAACACCGTTACCAAGGATGTTGTCGTTAATCTGAATGGCAAGACCATCACCAGCTCCAATACTGTGTTCTATGTTGAGAACGGCGAAAAGGGTATTTCTCTGACTGTCAACGGTCCGGGCAAGCTCGACACTACCTATCTTGGTATTTGGTCTTCTGGTAATGGCAATTTTGCCAACACGATCGAACTCAATGATGTGACGCTCGAGAGTGAATACTATGGTGTGTATCACAACGGCTCTAACTACGGTGCTGATGTGACCATTAATAATTCCACGATTACCAACACGGTTGCAACTGGTGTAGGCGTGTTCCTGTCCGGCTCTGATGATTGGGCTACTGCCAACAAGATGAACAAGCTGGAGATCACCAACTCCAGCATTACCGGCGATTCTGCCGTGGAAGTTAAGCACGGCAATGTGACCGTGACCAATTCTACTTTGACTGCTACCGCTGCTGTAGCGATGGTCAACGAAGATAGCGGCAACTGTGCCGCGGGCGGTTATGCGCTGGCAGTGACTAACAATGGTATGTCCGCAGATGATTCCGAGGCTGCTACCGGTACTGTGACCATCAACAGCGGTAACTTTACCGGCGTTATCGGTATCAAGGCTGCTGACAGCACCGCTGTGGTGGGTAACTCTGCTGACGCTAAGATCATCATCAATGCTGGTTACTTCACCGCTGACCCCTCTGATTACTGCGCCGACAAGCTGACCGGTGTTGCTTCCGACAAGGCCGGTTATCTGTACATGGTCGGCGAGAAGGGCGCTAACCCTGCTGAGGTGGATGTGGCGGCTCCCGTGGTGAGTGCCGACAAGGTCGATACCAGCAACGCCACTGTGAAGAATGTTGTCAACACCATCGGTGGTACCAGCGGTGTCGAGATCGATAACGCTGCCCTGACGGCCGCAGCCGTGGGCGCTGCCAATGAGAACAAGGTGACGCCTACTGCCCAGCAGGCCGAGGACCTCAATGATCTCCCCAACATCTCGGGCACAACTGTGAACGATGTTGCGATCGTTGTCCAGACCTATTTCGATGTGGAGATTGAGGAGGTTAAGGTGGACGACACCACCAACAAGACCACCTCCATCACCGTGGACATCACTCCCATGCAGCAGACCGTGGCCACCACCGAGGATGTTGTCGACAGCAACGCCGATATCGAGGTTGGTGAGAACGCCGTCAAGGTGGGCAATCCTGTCCCTGTGAAGATCACCGAGCCTGTTGACATTACACTGAAGCTTCCCTCCACCTGCTTCGCAGTGGGTGACAAGGTGTACATCACCCATAAGGCTTCCGTTGGTACCGTGATCTACGAGGCCACCGTTGCCGCTGATTACACCATCACCTTCACCACTACCCACGGCTTCAGCCCCTTCACCATTTCCGCCTCTGATCCCGGCGTCAAGGCCAGCGTCGGTACCGATAACTACGCTGACCTCCAGTCTGCTATTAACTACGCAGGCAAGGATGCTACCATCGTTGTCAAGGCAAGCGGTCAGACTGCCGTCGTGAAGAGCGAAGTTTCTTTCATTGTGACGACCGAGGCTGGTGTGTCCGATCCCACCATCTCCGCAGGCAGTGGCTACACCATGACCAAGGAAGATGTTACCGGTGGTGTTAAGTACACCTTCACCAAGGTCACCACCGGTGGTTACTATCCTTGGTATCCCTCCACTACTCCCGACAGTGAGCTTGTCAAGTCCGCCGAGACCTTCGATGCCGGTGTCGCCCTGTATGTGGGCGTGAGCGTCATGGGTGCTATCGGTACTGTGGCTCTGGGCAAGAAGCGCGAGGACTGATTCTCTACAAATGAAAACCGCCGCCGGTGTTTTTTACGGAAAATCCTTTTCCTCAAAAGACGCGGTCACAAACCGGCGGCGTTTTCTATAAAGAATAAGGCACCCATCGAATCCTCGATGGGTGCTTTTCTTACCTATATAGTTCCGTTCTGCGGAGATTGGTATAGGGCTTGCGGTTACGGGTGGTGGTTGCCCCAGCCATGTCCACCTCGGCGATCAGCAATCCTTCGCTGTCATCGCCCAACAGCACCGTCTCGCCGTTGTAGTCAGCGATGATGGACTCACCCGAGAAGTCCATGCCATCCTCCAAGCCCACACGGTTGCACATGGCAACATTCACGCAGCTTTGAAAGGCTTGGATCTTGATCTCCCACTGGAACAGCTCCGAGGGCTCTGCCTTGGTGTTGGCGGTGGGTACGATGATCAGCTCCGCGCCGTTGAGGGCCGAGGTGCGGATGCTCTCGGGATAGTGGCGGTCGAAGCACACCACGATGCCCACCTTGCCGTATTTGGTGTCAAAGACCTGGAAACCCTCCTCGGAGGGGGTATAGTAGTCCTGCTCGCAGAACATCTCCGCCTGCGCGATGTGCACCATCTTCTGCTTGCCGATGATATTGCCCTCGTCGTCGATCAACAGGCTCATGTCGTAGCGCTTGCCGTTTTCCTCAATGTAGAAGTTGGGGGAGGCGTAGACACCCGCCGCGCGGCAGGCATTGCACACGCCTTTCACATAGTCGCTCTCCAACGTCATCACGTAGTCATCCACATTTCGTCCCTCATACTGGGGGAAGAAGGGGGTCAGCTGAATTTCGGGGAAGCAGATAAGGTCTGCCTTGTCCTTGCTCTCAGCGATCAGTGCCAGCGTCTTTTGATAGTTGCTCTCCATGTCGGGAGCCATTTTCATCTGTGCCATTGCCACGCGCATAGGATGTCCCTCCTAAATGAATTATTGGAGAAATTATAGCACAGCATTCGGCGGAAAACCACTATAAAATGAGAAAAGCACCCGTTTTCGCAGGTGCTTTTTCTATGCAATATGAACGCGGTTGTGATCGCCTGCGCGATGTTCATACATTGCCATTCATCATATAGCGGAGAATCCCGCCAATGCACAGCATGCCTGTGGTCACAGACAGAGCAACGGTCAAATAGGGCAAGATTTGAACATTAGGGACAAAAAAGCCCACCAGCGCGAACAAAGCGCACAACACGACACCGATCATAACAGACTTCATAGCGGTTCTCCTTTCCAATAGTTGGGTTGTTCTCTATGTCTGTATCATACTGCAAAAATTGGTACACATCTTTACGAAACAATTTCGTTTTGGAAAAAGAATGGCAACAAATTGGTTACAATATTTTCACTTGTCATTGGGATAACCTTTTGGTATACTGTACTGTGAAATATTATGTTGGCGTATTATCGCCCTTATGGAGGAACTCTATTGAATTACCTGCAAAATCTATGGAATGCGCTGGATCTCGGCTCATTGCAGGACACCTTGCTGCGTGTGGCCTCGGTGCTGATCTGCCTCATTCTTCACGAAACCTGTCACGGTGTGGCGGCCTTCTTCTTAGGCGACCCCACCGCTAAGAGAAATCACCGCCTGTCCCTCAATCCCCTGCGCCATATCGATTGGCTTGGCCTTGCCGCCATGGTGCTGACGGGCGTGGGCTGGGCAAAGCCCGTGCCTGTGAATCCCAACTACTTCAAGCGCCCCAAGGTGGGCATGGCCATCACGGCACTGGCTGGCCCTGTGTCCAACCTGCTGTTGGCGCTGTGGCTTCTCTTGGGTGTCCGTGTGATGCTAGATGGCGCGGCATCTGTGGGACTTATCATGTTTATGCTGGATACCGCCATTTTGTCCCTCGGTCTCGGCGTGTTCAACTTGATCCCCATCCCGCCTTTGGACGGCTCGAAGATTTTGGCGGCACTGCTGCCCGATAAACAGTATCGCTGGCTCATGCGCTATGAGCGGTTTGGCATGCTCATCATTATGCTGTTGGTGGTCTTTGGCGCACTGGGCGGCATCATGGGCACGGCCATCAGTTGGTTATTTGATCTATTCTGCCGCATTGTCGGCTTAATGTAAGAGGTATTGCTTTGGATAATCCTATTTTTAAATTGGAAAAGGTGGTGCAGGGCAAGGGCGGCGAAGTCATGGAGGACTTCGAAGGCCCGTTGGATCTCATTCTTTTCCTGCTGAGTAAAAACAAAATAGAGATACAGGACATCCCCATTGCGCTGATTCTGGAGCAGTATCTGGAGTATCTGGAAGTGCGCAAGCAGATGGACTTGGAGGTTGCCAGTGAGTTTATCACCATGGCGGCACACTTGATGTATATTAAGACCCGCATGCTCTTGAGCCTTGAAGATGAAGAGGCACAGAGCGAGATGGAGGCGCTGATCCAATCCTTGGAGGAGCGCAAGCGGGGCGAAACCTACGTCCGTGTCAAGGCTATGGCGGAGCGCCTTGCCCCCATGGGCGAGTTTGGCCGCGATATTATGACCCGTCCTCCCGAGCCTATGGAGCGGGGCAAGATCTACGAGTACGACCACGAGCCTGCAGATCTCCTGATCGCCATTGCCGAGATGACAGATCGCCGCGGTCAGCTGGATGCGCCCCCCGATCTCAAGCCCTTTGACGAGATCGTGCGCCGTGAGCCCTACTCCGTGGAGAAGAAAGCCCGTGAGATTTTTGCCCGCCTAAAAAGCGGCGGCATTACCCGCTTTTTGCTGCTGTTCCGCGGCAGCCGCAGCCGCAGTGAGGTGGTGGCCACCTTCATGGCGGTGCTGGAACTGTGCCGCAGCAGCATCATCCGTCTTGCAGGCGGCATGGGCGACTGCACCGTCACTTGCACAGGTGAAATGGGCGATGATTGGAAAGAAGAAGTTTGAGGTACACTATGGATACACTGGAAATGCGAGAAGTTGAGGCCGCTATTGAGGGCATTTTGTTTGCCTCCGGCGAGCCTGTGAATGTGGAGCGCATCTGCGTTGCCATGAATATGGACAGAGCCACCGTGGAACTGGTGCTGCAGAAGCTGACGGATTATTACGCCTACGAGCGCCGCGGCATGCGCCTTTTGAAGCTGGAGGACAGCTATCAGCTGTGTTCCGCTCCCGAATACGGCGAATTGATCCGCAAGGCCTTTGAGGTGCGCCGTCCCGCCAAGCTGAGCCAGCCTGCGCTGGAGGTGCTGACCATCATTGCCTACTATCAGCCCACCACCCGCGCCTATGTGGATCAGATCCGCGGCGTGGACAGCTCCTACACGGTGGGTCTGCTGCTGGATCGCCATTTGATCGAGGAGTGCGGACGGCTGCAAGTGCCCGGCAGACCCCGTTTGTACCGCACCACACAGACGTTCCTGCGCGCCTTTCACCTGAATTCTCTGGACGATCTTCCCGAGATGACAGGCTTGGAGGAGGACGGTCAGCTGCGTCTGGACGATCTACAGGTAGAAGCCCCTGCCGAGGAGGCATAAGGAAAACCAACAACCTGGGAAAGGAGGGAGAGCCGTGACGGTACTGTGGTGCATTTTGGGCGCGATCGTATTGCTCATTATTATTGTACTGCTGCTGCGTGTGGGCGTACTTGTGACGCTGACCGACACGCTGACGGTGTTGCTGCGTATCGGCCCTGCCGCAATCCCTCTCTATCCCGCGGCGGAGAAGAAGGAAAAGTCTACCCCCAAGAAGGCGAAGGCTGCCCCTAAAGCCCAGCCGAAGGAAAAGAAAAAACTCTCCCTCGACATCACCCGCCAAGATGTGCAGGAAGCGTTGAAGGCTGTGTGGCAGGCCTTGGAGGGCGTTTTGCGCCGCATCGGTCGCCGCATCCGCATCACCCCTTGTGAGGTGAGCGTGGTAGTGGGCGGCCCGTGGCCCGATAAGGTAGCGGAGCAATACGGCCTTGTCAGCGCCGCCGTGTGGACGGTGATGCCCCGCTTGGAGCAGCTGATCCACATCCGCGATCCCTATATCCACTTGGATGTGGACTTTAACGCCCCTGCTACCAACGTGGAGGGACAGTTGGGACTCTATCTCTGCGTGGGAGATTTGATCGCCATCGCTTTTGTGGCGGCAGTGCCCATGCTGAAATTCTATTTCCCCTTCCGCCGCCGTCAAAAGGCGCGGCAGGCCGCCGCAGCAACAGCTGCTGGGCAGACAATGACAAACAACACGTAATTTGCAGAAAGGAACTGTGACTTATGGAGAACAACAAGAAAACTTCCCTCAGCGAACTTATGGAGACCTCGATGGGTAAGGTGCGTGAGATGGTGGATTCCAACACCATCATCGGTCAGCCCATTACCACTCCCGACGGCGTGACTTTGATCCCCGTGTCCCGCATGAGCTTCGGCTTCGGCTGCGGCGGCGGTGATTACGGCAAGACCGCCCCCAAGTTCGGCGGCGCCAGCACTGCAGGTGTCCGCGTGGAGCCTGTGGCCTTTTTGGTGGTGCGCGATGGAGTGACCCGCGTGCTGCCTGTTGCTGCTCCTGCCATCACCACCGTGGATCGCGCCATTGAGATGGTACCTCAGGTGCTGGATCGCGTGGAGAACTTCATCGAGCGCCAGAAGGCGGAGAAGAAGGAAAAAGAGGTTTTCTAAGATAACATTTGGTACAAGCCAAGGCGCATACCATGGCCTTGAGGTGATGGTATGCAGCGTGTGATGTGCCTTGTTGCGGTATTGTGTCTGTGTATAGGGTTGATCTGCCCTGTGGAAGCGGCGGGGGACTTGTCTCTCTCTGCCTATGCGGCCATTTTGATGGATGCCGCCACAGGGGAGGTGCTGTACGAGAAAAACGCCGATGAACAGATGCGCATTGCCAGCACTACCAAGATACTGACCGCCCTTGTTGCACTGGAAGAAGCTTCACCCTGTGAGATCATCACCGTGACCCAAGACCACATGGTGGAGGGCTCGTCCATGTACCTCAAAGTGGGGGAGCAGCTGACGGTGGAGGAATTGCTGTACGGCCTCATGCTCAGCAGCGGCAACGATGCGGCGTTATCCTTGACGGAGGTCTGCGGTGGTGAGGCGTTGTTTGTGGAGAAGATGAACGCCCTTGCCCAGCGCATCGGCATGGTGGATTCCTCTTTCAAAAACCCCAATGGTCTTGATGAAGAGGGACACTATTCCACCGCCCGCGACATGGCACGCTTGGCGATTTACGCCGCCGATGATCCCACCTTTGTGCGCCTCTGCTCTACGAAAAGTGCCGCCATTGACGGGCGCACCATGAGTAATCACAACAAGCTGTTAAGCCGCATTGACGGCTGCATCGGCATGAAAACGGGCTACACCAAGGCCGCAGGGCGGACTTTGGTCAGCTGTGTGGAGCGTGACGGTCGCCGCTTGGTGGCGGTGACATTGAAAGCATCCGACGATTGGTCGGATCACGAGAAATTATACGAATTTGGCTTTGCTTTGGAGGCGCAGAATGAGTGAACGGCTGCAAAAGTTAATAGCGCAGTCGGGGCTCTGCTCCCGCCGCAAAGCGGAAGAATTACTCACCGCAGGCCGCGTGACGGTAGACGGTGCAGTGGCCTCGCTGGGGGATAAAGCAGACCCCACAGTGCAGACCGTCGCCGTGGATGGCAAGGTGCTGCGCTTGGAAGAGGAAAAGGTATACTTGATGCTCCACAAGCCCCGGGGCTATGTGACCACTCTCAGCGATGAGAAGGGGCGCAAAACGGCGGCAGACTTGGTGTCTGATTGCGGCGTGCGTGTCTATCCCGTGGGCCGCCTCGACATGGATAGTGAGGGCTTGCTCCTCTTCACCAACGATGGTGATTTCATGCAGACATTGACCCACCCCAAGCATCAGGTGGACAAGATCTATGAGGTGACGGTGACAGGCGAGCTTACAAACGCCGCCGCCCGCCTCGCCGCGGTGGAGGATTTGGAGGGTGAACCCATCATCCCCGCGCAGGTGACCCTGCTGAAAGAAAGCGGTGGACAAGCATTGCTGAAGGTCATCATCCATCAGGGGAAAAACCGTCAGATTCGCCGCATGTGCGCCCAAGTGGGCTTATCCGTGAAGCGGCTGCGCCGCGTAGGGGAGGAGAGCCTTACCTTAGGCGACCTGCCTGCGGGAAAATGGCGCTACTTAACTGAGAAAGAAATTGCTGCCTTGAAAGGAAGCGAATAAGAATGAGCAGTGTATTGCAGACCATCCGTCAGCAAATGGACGGATTTTCCAAGGGACAAAAACGCATTGCAGAATATATTTTAAGCGATTACGATAAGGCCGCCTTTATGACGGCTGCCAAGCTGGGCAAGACGGCGCAGGTCAGCGAATCTACCGTGGTGCGCTTCGCCTCGGAACTGGGCTACAGCGGCTATCCCGCCATGCAGAAGGCGCTGCAGGAGCTGATCCGTGGCCGCCTTACCTCCGTGCAGCGCATCCACGCCTCGGAGGAGACCATGGAGGGCGACTTGCTCAGTCGCACCATGCACCGCGATATGGAGACCATCAATGCCACCATTGAGGGCATCGACCGTACCGCCTTTGCCAATGTGGTGGAGCAGCTTCTTACCGCCGAGCACGTCTACATCCTCGGCGTCCGCTCCAGTTTCTTTTTGGCGGGCTATCTCAACTTCTATCTGCGATTGCTGATGGACAATGTTATCTTGGTACAGGACTACGCCGCAGGCGAGATCTACGAGCAGATGGTGCATATCGGCCCGAAGGATGTGCTGATCGCCATCAGTTTTCCCCGCTACTCCAACATGGTCATCCACGCTGTGGACATGGCCTACGAGCGTGGCGCGGGCGTGATCGCCATTACTGATAATGGTATGTCCCCCTTGATGCCCTACGCCACCGAGGCGTTGTTCGTTCAGTGCGAGGCACTTTCTTATGTGGACTCTTTGGCTGCACCTTTGAGCTTTTTGAACGCCTTGGTTTTGGCAGTGGGACGCAGCAAGCGGCAGGAAGTGGACGAGACCTTCTCCCAACTGGAGCAGGTGTGGTCGAAATATGATATTTTTGGAAAGTCGGAAGATGAATAAAGTAGTTGTGATCGGCGGCGGTGCAGCTGGCTTGATGGCCTCCATTACCGCGGCAGAAAATGGAGCGAAGGTGTGGCTCATTGAGCCCAACGAGCGCCTTGGTAAAAAAATCAATATTACGGGCAAGGGTCGCTGCAATGTGACCAACGATGCGGATTTGGAGGGCCTTATGGCCAACATCCCCCGCAACGGTCGCTTTCTCTACAGCGCCTTGAGCCGTTTTTCCTCCCAAGACACCATGGCCTTTTTTGAAAAGGCAGGTGTTCCGCTGAAGGTGGAGCGTGGTAACCGTGTGTTCCCTGTGTCCGACAGCGCCTTCTCCATCACCGATGCCCTCAAGGGCTTGGTGAAGGCACGGGGTGTCCAGTGGGTGCATGACCGCGCCACAGAGGTTGTGGTGACGGACGGCGCAGTGACGGCGGTGCAGGGCGAGAAGGGCACATACGCGGCAGACCGCGTTATCATCGCCACGGGCGGCTGCTCCTACCCCGGCACAGGCTCTACAGGCGATGGCTACCGTATGGCAGAGGCTTTGGGTCACACCATCATTGAGCCCAAGGGCTCTCTTGTGCCCTTGGTAAGCGATGACGGCTGCTGCGGTCGTATGCAGGGCTTGGCGCTGAAGAATGTGGAACTGACGGTCTACAACGCCAAGAATAAGGCGGTGTTCCGCGAGTTTGGCGAGATGCTCTTTACCCATTTCGGCATGTCGGGCCCGCTGGTGCTGTCTGCCAGCGCCCATCTCCGGGATTGGGACAAGAGCGGCTACCGCGTCAGCATCGACTTAAAGCCTGCCCTCGATGAGCAGAAGCTGGACGAGCGCATTCTCCGTGACATTGCGGAGAATCAAAACCGCGATGCCGACCGCGTGCTGAGCGGCCTTGTGCCCCACAGCATGGTGGGCGTGGTGATGACTCGCCTCGGCTGGTCCAAGGGCTTGAAGAGTCATTCTGTGACGAAAGAGCAGAGAAGAGCGCTTATTCAGCTTTTGAAGAAGTTTGAAATCGAAGTCCGTGGCGTGCGGCCTGTATCCGAGGCCATTGTCACCGCAGGCGGCGTAAAGGTGGGGGAGGTTAGCCCCAACACCATGGAGTCCAAGAAGGTATCGGGCCTGTATTTCGCGGGCGAGGTGCTGGATGTGGACGCCTATACAGGAGGATTCAATTTACAGATCGCGTGGGCAACGGGCCATTTGGCAGGCGTGTCCGCCGCAGAGAAACGAGAGTGAGTGGAAATGAGTAAGAAGATTTTTTCCGTGGCTATCGATGGCCCCAGTGGTGCAGGTAAGAGTACCCTCGCCAAGGCAGCGGCCGCCAAGCTGGACATCCTCTATGTGGATACAGGTGCCATCTACCGCACCATCGGCTGCTATGTGAAGGAAAAGGGCGTTCATCCCCGCGATAACGCGGCGGTGATTGCATTGCTGCCCGAGATCCATATTGAGATGCGCTACGCTGAGGACGGCTTGCAGCACATGATCCTCAACGGCAAGGATGTGACTACGGAGATTCGTCAAAACGAGATCTCCCAGTACGCCTCCGATGTGTCCGCCATTCCCGAGGTGCGTACCTTCCTCTTGGAGATGCAGCGCCAGTTCGCCCGCGAGAGCAGTGTTATCATGGATGGCCGCGACATTGGTACGGTGGTGCTGCCCGATGCAGAGGTGAAGGTGTTTTTGACCGCGCCTCTTGCCGAGCGTGCCCGCCGTCGCTTTGTGGAGCTGGAGCAGCGTGGAACGCCCCGCGCCTATGAGGATGTCCTCCGCGAGATGGAGCAGCGTGATTATAACGACTCCCACCGCGCCGCCGCACCTCTGCGCCAAGCAGAGGATGCCGTGCTGCTGGACACGGGGGAGCTGAACTTTGAAGAGAGCCTTGATGCCCTCCTTGGCATCATTCGAAAGAAGGTGGGGGAGTGAAAAACCCCTTCTACTATCGTGTACATCATTTCTTTCGCCCTATCGTGACCTTTTTCTTTCCCATTAAGGTGTACGGCCTTGAGAATGTCCCTAAGGATCGCCCGGTGATGCTCTGTGCCAACCACACCAGCGGCTTTGACCCTGTGCTGATCTGCTGCGCCTTTCCCTCGGACTATCCCGTCCGCTTGATGGCGAAGAAGCAGCTCTTCTCCATCCCCGGTCTATCCTGGCTCATCCGCAACATGGGCGCATTCCCCGTGGATCGTGGAAACAGCGATATCAGCGCCGTGAAGAACTCTATCGGCGCGCTGCGTGATGGCTTCAGCCTCGTCATTTTCCCCGAGGGTACGCGAATTCGTGATGGTAAGCGCATTGAGCCCAAGAGCGGCGCTGCCATGATCGCCATTCGCAGCGGCGTGCAGATGGTGCCTGTGTACATCAAGAAGGCCAAGGGCTTGTTCCGCAAGACCCCTATTGTCTTTGGCGAGCCCTACGACCCCGTCTATACGGGCCGCAAGGGTACGGCGGAGGAGTATCAGCACAATACCGATACGGTGATGGATCGTGCCTACGCAATGGGAGAGCAGCTATGAAAGTAATTCAAGCCGAGAGCGCAGGCTTTTGCTACGGTGTGAAGCGGGCAGTTGATTTGGCCCGCGATGCCGCGAAGGAGCATAAGGGCTGCGTGATGCTGGGCCATATTATCCACAACACCCATGTGGTGAATGAATTGGCGGCCTTAGGCGTGCGGAAAGTGGACAGCGTGGAAGAAGTGCGAGAGGGGGAGACGGTCATCATCCGCTCCCACGGCGAGAAGAAGGAGACCTTTGACCGCCTTGCTGAGCTTGGTGCTACTTGCCTCAATGCCACCTGCCCCAACGTGCTGCGGATTCAAAAACTGGTGGAAAAAGCCGACCAAGAGGGGAGAGTTCCCGTCATCATCGGTGAAAAGCACCATCCCGAGGTGCTGGGCGTTGCCTCTTTTTCAGAAAATTCTGTGATCTTGGAAAACGTGGAAGATGCCGAAAAATGGCTGAGTGAAGCCCCTGAGCGGTGTTTTCTTCCTCTGACGATTGCAGCACAGACCACCTGCATCAGAAGTCTGTGGGAAACTTCCGTAAATTTTTTAAAAAAAGAGTGTACAAACGCAGAAATATTTGATACAATATGTAATGCTACGCAAAAACGGCAATCGGAAGCGGCAGAACTTGCTGCCAAAGTTGACGTGATGGTCGTAGTGGGAGACCGTAAGAGTGCCAACACACAACATTTGACAGAGATTTGCAGCAAGAGATGCCCCAAGGTCTATCAGATCGAGGGAGTTGAGGAGCTTGAGCCAAACTTTCTTAAAGGATGTTCCGTGGCGGGACTCACAGCGGGAGCCTCTACGCCGGCGAGCATCATTAAGGAGGTAAACAAAACGATGAGCGAAGAAATCAAGACCATGGAAGCTATGGAAGAGAGCTTCGAAGAACTGCTGGAAAAATCTTTTAAGACTTTAAATACAGGAGATAAGGTAACCGGTATCGTTACTGCGATCGGCCCCACTGAGATTCAGGTCGATCTGGGCACCAAGCAGGCCGGCTATATCGATCTGGAAGAGCTGTCTGCTGATCCCACCGTCAAGCCCGAGGACGTGGTGAAGGTCGGCGACGAGATCGAGCTGTTTGTCATCCGCGTCAATGACGTCGATGGTTATGCTAAGCTGTCCAAGAAGCGTCTGGATGCCGTCAAGGTTTGGGACGACATCGCAGAGGCTTGCGAGAACAAGGTCACCCTCGAGGGTAAGGTCACTGAGGAGAACAAGGGCGGCATCGTCGTCAACGTCAAGGGCGTTCGCGTGTTCGTTCCCGCTTCCCAGAGCGGTCAGCCCCGTGGTGCTGAGCTCAGCGAGATGATCGGCCAGACCGTCTCTCTGCGCGTCACCGAGGTCAACCGTGCCCGCCGCCGCGTGGTGGGTTCCATCCGTGCCGTGTCCTATGAGGCTCGCGCCGCTGCACAGGCTGAGATCTGGAACAACATCGAAGAGGGCAAGCGTTACACCGGTACCGTCAAGTCCATGACTTCCTATGGTGTCTTCGTTGACATCGGCGGTGTGGACGGCATGGTACATATCTCCGAGCTGAGCTGGAGCCGCATCAAGA
>CAYTOO010000041.1:0-14957 GCA_964439545.1 uncultured Oscillospiraceae bacterium
TGCGGGGGCTTCCACCACAGGCTCAACCTCTACAGGTTCATCTTTAATGACGGGGACGGAAGGAGGAAGGGGCTGAATAATGGGGGCTGTGTCCTCCACCTCTTCATTGTTGATAACCTCTTCTGCTGCTTGCTCGCGACCCAGTGTCAGCGCGCCCACCGTCACCGCCGTTACGAGGCACAGTGCCAGCGCGATGTAAAGGCCGCCTCTTTTGTTTGCAAAAAATCCCATAGTAATATTTCTCCTTTCGGAACAAAAAATGACCTCTGCCGTCCTATTGTGGACGGACAGGGGTCATTTTATACGTCTATTGGAATTTTTTGCGTTTTCTCTCAATCCCACTCGCCCTTCAAGTCGCGGTTTTTGAGATTCATAAAGGCTTCCAGCGGGGGCGCGTTTTCGTAGAGGATGTCGTGTACCACTTGGCAGATGGGCAGTTCCACGCCGTAGCGATGGCCCAAGTCCAACAGTGCCTCCACGGTATAGTAGCCCTCAGCCAGCTTATCGAAGGGCTTGCCCTCCACAAAATACTGACCGAAGCGGCGATTGTGGCTGAAGGGGGAAAATACGGTGGCTTCATAGTCGCCCAAATGGCACAGACCGTAGACGGACAGCTCGTTGCCGCCCATGGCGTGGATAAGGCGGCCTACTTCCCGTGTGCCGCGGCTCATGAGTGCGCCCTTCAAGGTGGACAGGCCAAGACCGTCCAAAAATCCTGCGGCGATGCCCACCACATTCTTGGCGGCAGCACCCACCTCATTGCCCAGCAGGTCGCTACCGTAATAAAAGCGGATCAGTTCTCCCGAGAAAGCGGAGATCAAGCGGTGTTTTACCTCATCCTCCTCGCTGTCGATGACCATGCAGTTGGGGATGCCGTTGTAGAACTCCTGCACGTGACCGGGCCCGAGCCACACGGCGATATGGCAGGAGGCGGGGAGATTCTCCTTGGCGATTTGGGACAGGCGGCGGCCTGTGCCGATCTCAAGACCCTTCATGCAGAGAACGAAGGTCTTACCCTCCAAATTGAGAGGTTTTAGTTCCTCCATCAGCTTTTGCAGACCCTGCGCGCCGATGGAGATGACGATGGTCTCCGCTGCCTCCACGCAGTGGAGGTCGTTGGTGAGGGCGATATTCTCGGGCAGGGTGAGGAGATCATTCTGCCGCGTGGACATAAAGCGCTGCATGCGGGCGGACTCGCGGCGGCCATAGAGGGTCATGTTGTGACCACGTGTATTGAGATACCATGTAATGAGCGAACCCCAGCGGCCGCAGCCGATGACGGCAATATTCATATTCCGAGACCTCCTAAAAAAGAACACTCTCCGAAAGTTACTACTTCGGAGAGTGTACCATATTTTTTTCAAAAAGTGAAGTGAACTTTTAGTGAACGATCAAGGACTGACCATCCATTTCCTCGGGACAGGCAAGGCCCATCACATCGAGAATGGTGGGGGCGATGTCGGCCAAGCGGCCCTCGCGCAGCTCACTGCCTGCACCGCACAGGATGAAGGGCACCACGTTGGTGGTGTGGGCGGTCATGGGCTTGCCGTCGGGTTCACACATCTGCTCAGCATTACCGTGGTCAGCGGTGACCATGGCGATACCGCCCATAGCGAGAGTGGCATCCACCACGCGGCCCACGCAGGTGTCCACCGTCTCAACGGCCTTGATAGCGGCATCCAGCACGCCGGTATGGCCCACCATGTCGCAGTTGGCAAAGTTGAGGATGATGACATCGTAGGCGCCGGACTCAATGCGCTCGACACACTTATCGCAGACCTCAATGGCGCTCATCTCGGGCTGGAGATCGTAGGTCGCCACCTTGGGGGAGGCTACCAGCACGCGATCCTCGCCGGGATACTGCATTTCCACGCCGCCGTTGAAGAAGAAGGTGACATGGGCGTACTTCTCGGTTTCAGCGATGCGCAGTTGGGTCATGCCCATGGAGCTGAGATATTCACCCAGACCGTTCTGCACTGCCTGACGGGGCCAAGCCACGGTCACATTGGGCATGGTGGCATCGTACTCGGTGTTGCAGATGAAGGTCACGGGGAAGAACTCACGCTGGAAGCCATCGAACTCCTCGTCCACGAAGCAACGGGTGATCTCACGGGCGCGGTCGGGGCGGAAGTTGAAGAAGATAATGCTGTCGTTGTCGGAGATAACACCGTCACGGTCGCAAACCACAGGCTCAACGAACTCGTCGGTGATGCCGTCGGCATAGGACTGGGCAACAGCGTCCACGGGGTCGTCGTTCTGCACGCCCTCGCCGTAGACCATGGCCTCGTAGGCCTGCTGCACGCGCTCCCAACGCTTATCGCGATCCATGGCGTAGTAGCGGCCCATCACCGTGGCGATGCGGCCGATGCCAAGGTCTTCACACTTCTTCTGCAGACGCTCCACGAAGCCCTTACCGGAGGTGGGGGAGACATCGCGGCCGTCCAAGAAGCAGTGGACAAAGACCTTCTCCAATCCCTTGCGCTTGGCCAGCTCTAAAAGCGCGAAGAGGTGGTCAATGTGGGAGTGGACACCGCCGTCGGACAGCAGACCGAACAGGTGGAGGCTGCTGTTGTTGGCGAGACACTCGTCCATAGCCTTATTGTAAGCGGGAACATCAAAGAAACTGCCGTCCTTAATGGCGAGGGAGATGCGGGGCAAATCCTGAAACACCACGCGGCCGCCGCCGATGTTGGTGTGACCCACCTCGCTGTTGCCCATCTGACCCTCGGGCAGGCCAACGTCAAGACCGCTGGCGCTGAGGGTGGTGTGGGCGTACTCGGCAAAGAGAAGATCCATCACAGGGGTGTTTGCGAGGGATACGGCATTGCTCTTGCTGTCTGCGGCGAGGCCGAAACCGTCCATAATAATGAGGGTAGTCGGCGTTTTGCTCATAGAAAGTAGCTCCTTTCTCTAGGAGGACTGAGGGGAAAACTTAGTCCTGATTGGCAGCGTTGATGATTGCCACGAAGTCCTCAGCGTTTAGGGCAGCGCCGCCGATGAGGCCGCCGTCAATGTCGCTCTGAGCCAGCAGCTCAACAGCGTTGGAGGGCTTCATGGAGCCGCCGTACTGGATGGTGACGCTGCGGGCAACGCGGGCACCGTACAGATGACGGATGGTGGTGCGGATAGCGGTGCAGACCTCGGCGGCCTGCTCGGCAGTGGCGGTCTTGCCGGTGCCGATGGCCCAGATGGGCTCGTAGGCGATGATGCACTTGCGCAGCTTGTCAGCGCCAACACCGTACAGAGCGGACTTCACCTGCAGAGCGATCAGCTCCATGGTGACGCCCATCTCACGCTGCTCCAGGCTCTCGCCCACGCAGATGATGGGGTGCAGGCCGGCTTCCAGAGCGGCGTGAACCTTCTTGTTGATAGCGGTATCAGTCTCACCGAAGAGCTGACGGCGCTCGGAGTGACCCAGGATGACGTACTTCACGCCAAGGCTCTTGAGCATGTCGGCAGACACCTCACCGGTGTATGCGCCGCTGGCTTCATAATACATATTCTGTGCGCCGATGGCCACGCGGGCATCCTTGAAGGCGCGGATGGCAGTGGAGATATTGACGGCGGGGACGCAGACGACCACTTCACACCACTTGGTCTTGGGCATGATGGCCTTGAGCTCCTCAGCGAACTTCTTGGTCTCGACGGCGTTCTTATTCATCTTCCAGTTGCCGGCGATGACAGTCTTGCGATATCTGCGATTCATAGTCTTTTCTAACTCCTCTAACATATATATAAATTTGCTTTTGGAAACGTATTAAGACGCTTGCCTACTTATCCAGCAGGCAGGCGACACCGGGCAGCTCCTTGCCCTCGAGGAACTCGAGGCTGGCGCCGCCGCCGGTGGAAATGTGGGTGACCTTGTCGGCAAAGCCCATCTGCTCCACAGCAGCTGCGCTGTCGCCGCCGCCGATGATGGTCACGGCGCCGCAATCGGTCAAAGCCTTGGCCATGGCGCGAGTGCCGCCGGCGAAGTTGTCAAACTCGAAAACGCCCATGGGGCCGTTCCACACCACAGTGCCTGCACCCTCAACGGCTGCGCAGAAGCGAGCGCGGGTGTTGGGGCCGATGTCCATGCCCTCCATGTCATCGGGGATGGCGGTGGTGGGGACAACAGTACCCACGGCGGTGGAGGAGAACTCAGCAGAGGCCATGGTGTCGGTGGGCAGCAGCAGCTCAACGCCGTTTGCCTTGGCCTTGGCGATCATCTCCAGAGCGTACTCGAGGCGATCGTTCTCGCACAGGCTCTTACCGATGGAGCCGCCCTGTGCCTTGACGAAGGTGTAGGCCATGCCGCCGCCGATGATGAGGGTGTCGGCCTTATCCAGCAGGTTATTGATGACGCCCAGCTTATCGCTGACCTTGGCGCCGCCGAGAACGGCCACGAAGGGGCGCTTGGGATCGGCCAAAGCGCCGCCCATGATCTCCAGCTCGCGGGCAACCAGCAGGCCGGAAACGGCAGGCAGGTATGCGGCGACGCCGGCGGTGGAGGCGTGAGCGCGATGGACAGTACCGAAGGCATCGGAGACGTACAGCTCTGCCATGTCGGCCAGCTCCTTAGCCATGGTGGGATCGTTTTTTTCCTCGCGGGGATCGAAACGCAGGTTCTCCAGCAGCATGATCTCGCCGCCCTTCAGGGCTGCGGCCTTAGCCTTGGCATCCTCGCCCACGATGTCCTTGGCGAAGATGACCTCGCGACCCAGCAGCTCACCCAGGCGCTTGGCAACGATGGCGAGGGAGAGCTTCTCCTTCCACTCGCCCTTGGGCTTGCCCAGATGGGAGCAGGCGATGACGGCAGCGCCGTTATCCAGCAGATAGTTGATGGTGGGGAGGGCGGCCTCGATGCGTTTGTCGCTGGTGATCTCGCCGGTAGCCTTATCCTGAGGCACGTTGAAATCGCAGCGCAGCAGCACCTTCTTGCCGACGACGTCCACATCCATGATGGTCTTCTTGTTATAATTCATATTATCTCTCCTTTTAAAAGAAAGTAGTAGATACATTTATTCTTCCGCCATTTCACCTTCGCCCTGCAAGCCGGGGAAACCCGTTTGACGGAGAGCTTCATAGGTGAGGATGGCGACGGAATTACTTAAGTTGAGGCTGCGGGCGGCGCTGCGCATAGGCAGGCGGATGCAGCGGTCATAAAAGCGGCGGCGGAACTCCTCGGGGAGACCTGCCGTCTCCTTGCCGAAGAAGAGATAGTCGCCGTCGGAGAACTTGGCCTCGCAGTAGGCGTGGGGCGCTTTGGTGGTGGCGAGCCACGCATGGGCTGCGGCCTCGGGATTACGGGCGAAGAAGTCATCGAGATTTTCATAGTCGAAAACCTCCACCAAATGCCAGTAGTCCAGTCCCGCACGCTTGACGGCGCGGTCGGAAATATCAAAGCCCAAGGGGCGAATGAGATGGAGGCGGCTGCCGGTGGCGGCGCAGGTGCGGGCGATGTTGCCGCAGTTCTGGGGGATCTCCGGCTCTACCAACACGATATTGAGCATATTGCGCCTCCTTACGTTGGACTAACTTGCAAAGACCTGCCATAGTATAATGCAAAACTCCGAGAAATTCAACACCAAAATTATTAAAAAAGTCGTTTTTTTTACAAAAATGCCCCTTATGTACCCGCTTTTTTGTAAAAATCAGAATAATTCTGCGTTTTCAACATTTTTCTGAAAAAAGGGAGGGAAAAGTTGTGGACTTTTTCTGCAAAAACACTGGATTTTTCTATAAAACATGCTATACTGAAAACAGAACAAAGCAATCTGAGGAGGTGAAATTCCCAATGGATTTTCGTAGTGTCTATATCGATTTGTGTATGGGGGATGACTCCGAGGAGAAGCCGCTGATACTGGAGCAAGTGCTCTTTTGCCCTGTGCTGACATGGGTGTGTAAAGAGCTCTTGGTTCGAGGTGCTCAGCGGTTTTTTGTCGTTTGTGACGAGCCGTGGAAAGAGGAGACGGAAGACGCTGTTTCGGGCATTGAGGAAGCTGAGGTGTTTACCGATGCATCCGCCGCCCGCGCTGGGTTGGGGGAGTGCGTGATCCTTACAGGTGCGGTGTTGCCTATAGAAGGTGGTGAGACGCCCTTTGGCTGGCTGCGGGTGGAGTCCCGTGGGGAGCTGTTGGAGGCTGCAGCACGCTGCCGCGCTGCGGTGTGCGAAAAGCTCTTGGAGCAGGGTGTGACGATCATCGATCCCGACACCACCTACGTTGATCCCCGCGCTAAGATCGGGGCAGGGACGGTAGTGATGCCCAACACCATCGTGCGGGGCGCAAGTGTGGTGGGGAAGAATTGTGAAATCGGCCCCAACACCATGATCCGCGACTGCACCGTGGGCAATGATACCACGGTCAACGCAAGCCAGATCAATGAAAGCGTGATCGGCAATCACGTGACGGTAGGGCCTTTTGCCTACGTGCGGCCCAATTGCCGTGTGGGCGACCACTGCCGCATCGGTGATTTCGTGGAGTTGAAGAACTCGGTGCTGAAGGAGGGGACGAAGGTGTCCCATCTCACCTATGTGGGGGATAGCGATATTGGCAAGCGGGTGAACTTCGGCTGCGGTACGGTGACCACCAATTATGACGGTGTGAAGAAATATCGCTGCACCGTGGGTGATGATGTGTTCCTGGGCTGTAATACCAACCTTGTTGCCCCTGTAAAGGTGGGCGAGGGTGCGTATACGGCGGCGGGCTCTACCATCACCGAGGATGTGCCTGCAGGTGCGCTGGCAGTAGCCCGCGCAAGGCAGGAGAATAAACAGGGCTGGGTAAAGAGATTTTTTGCAAAGAAGAGATAATTTAGTCCAAAACAACTTAGTTGAGTAACAGCGGCGCTGTCTCATATAGATCAATTAACATATACAAAAGAAAGCGAGTGTGTTGCAGTATGATTTCTCACGGTAAGGATATCAAGATTTTCGCCGGCAACTCCAATCCCGCATTGGCACAGGAGATCTGCAAGTTTATCGGTACTTCTTTGGGTGATGCCGAGGTCAAGCATTTTGCTGACGGCGAGGCCTGTGTCTCTCTGTATGAGACCGTCCGCGGCAGTGACGTGTTCCTCATCAACTCCACCTGCAAGCCTGTCAACGACAGCTTGATGGAGCTGCTGGTTATGATCGATGCCTGCAAGCGCGCCAGCGCCGGCCGCGTCACCGCAGTCATCCCCTATTTCGGCTATGCCCGTCAGGATCGTAAGGCTCGCAGCCGTGATCCTATCTCCGCTAAGCTGGTTGCCAACATGATCACCGCCGCCGGTGCTGACCGCGTGCTGACCATGGACCTCCATGCTTCTCAGATCCAGGGCTTCTTTGATATCCCTGTGGATAACCTGCTGGGTAACCCCGTGTTTGTGGACTACTATGCCAAGAAGTTCGGCAGCAATGTGGAGAACATGGTGGTGGTCTCTCCCGATGCAGGCTCCGTGGCTCGTGCCCGTACCTTCGCTCAGAAGCTGCACATGGATCTGGCTATCGTGGATAAGCGCCGCCAGAAGGCCAACCAGTGCGAGGTCATGAACGTCATCGGTGATGTCCGCGGTAAGGACTGCATCCTCTTCGACGATATGGTGGATACCGCCGGCAGCCTGTGCAACGCCGCAAAGGCACTGGTGGATGTGGGCGGTGCTAAGACCGTGTATGCCTGCGCTTCCCACGGTGTTCTCTCCGGCCCTGCCATTGAGCGTCTCAATGAGGGCGTTATCGCCGAGCTGGCACTGCTGAACACCATCCCCGTGGAGATGGGCAAGGGCTGCGACAAGATCAAGTATCTCTCTGTTGCTCCCATGTTCGGTGAGGCTATCGAGCGCATCTATCAGGAAATTTCCATTGCAAAGCTGTTCAATTGAGAATTTGTGTGATATAATAAATGGAGCTGCATTTCGCAGCTCCACTATTTTTTGTTTTTATGAATTTCTAAGATAAATGACGGAGAGTGGCATATGCTTTTTCAGAGAGATAACGGCGGTGTTGAGTGGATCGTGGTAGGTCTTGGCAACCCCGGAAAGAAATACGAGAGTACGCGGCACAATTTGGGCTTTTTGGCGGTAGACGGCCTTGCAGACAAGGAGGGCTTCCGCTTTACCAAGCTGCGCTTTAAGGCGTGGACGGCTACGTGGAATCACGGGGGCAAAAAGGTGCTGGTGATGAAGCCCCAGACCTACATGAACCTCTCGGGTGAAGCTGTGGGTGAGGCGGCACGGTTTTATAAAGTGCCCCCCGAGCGCGTGGTGGTCATCTCCGATGATATTGCCCTGCCTGCAGGTAAGCTACGTATCCGTCCCAGTGGCTCTGCGGGCGGGCACAACGGTCTCAAGAGCATCATTCGCCACTTGGGCGGGGATAATTTCCCTCGGGTGAAGGTGGGCGTGGGTATTCCCCAGCAGGAGGGCTATGACACGGTGGATTGGGTCATCGGTAAGCCCCGCGGGGAGGATGAAAAGGCCATCATTGCCGCCCTTGATAAGGCGGTGGATGCCATTCCCTATCTCATCGACCACGGCGCTGCCGAGGCCATGAATAAGTTTAACGGCTAAAGGATATTTGAAACCATACGGAAGGAGGGGAGGTACGGCTATGAACGGGATTCTCGCTGCCCTGTGGCAGCTGGAGGAGACGAAGATGCTCTTCGATGGCGCTTTGGCACATCGCAGACCCCGCTTGACGGGCGTATCTTCCGTCCATCGGGCCATGCTGTGCGCCGCCATCCATGCCCACAAGGGGCAGAAGATGCTGGTACTGTGCAGCGATGAAAAGGAAGTGCAGCGCTGCGCCTCGGATTTGCATGCCTTGACAGGCAAAGAGATGACGGTGCTGCAGGGGAGAGCGTGGCAGTTTCGTCCTACGGCGGCGGTGAGCCGTCAGTGGGAGCATCGGCGGCTGCGCGCTCTCTATGAGATGGCTGTAGGCAACGCTGGTATCGTGGTTTCCACAGTGGAGGCGGCAGTGCAGCGGTGCATTCCCCCCGCAGTGCTGCGTGAGGCGGTCTTTACCCTGAAACAGGGGGAGCGCTACGACATCGCGGCGCTGACGGAGCAGTTGGTGCGGGCAGGGTATGTCCGCTGTCAGCAGGTGGAGGGCGCAGGACAGTTCGCTCTCCGCGGCGGCATTTTGGACGTATTTTCCCCTGCTATGGATGGACCTGTGCGCTGTGAGTTCTGGGATGATGAACTGGATGCCATGGGTGTATTCGATGTGGCCACACAGCGGCGCACCCACAATGTGAAAGAAACGCTGCTACTGCCTGCGGGGGAAGTGCTGCCCCTGTGGGATGCAGAGACGAAAGAACGTACCGCCAAGACACTGGAGAGCGTGGCGGAGAAGTTGAAGAAAAAAGAAAACACCGCGGCATTGCGGCAGCTGCTGGAGGGGGATGCCTCCCTTCTGCGGAGCGATGCCTTGCCTCACGGCTGCGAGCGGTACATGGCGGCGGTGTATGAAGAAAAAACCACGGCGCTTGATTATTTGAGCGGCGATACGTTGGTGTGCCTGTGGGAGAGCGGACGGCTCAGTGAAGCGCTGCGGGCATCCCTTTGGCAGCTGAAAGAGGACCTGACGGCGGCAAGCGACAGCGGCACGATGCCGCTGGCGCTGGGCGAACTGTCCCTTACAGAGAGTGAGGCGGCGGCGCGGCTGGATGATTTTGCCCTTTGTCAGATGGACAGCCTTCCTACAGGACGCGCCCTTTTAGAGCCGAAGGAACTGCTGCAGATAAATGCCAAGCAGATGAGCACCTATGGCGGGTCGCTGGACACGGCGGCGGGAGATATTCGTCAATATCTCGACATTGGCAGCCGCGTGGTGGTGCTGTGCGGCGGCGAGGTGCGAGCAAACAACATGATGCGACTCCTGCAGGAGCGAGGCATCAAGGCGGCGTATGCGCCGAAGTTGGAGGAACTGCCGCAGCAAGGCTGCGTTAGTGTTGCGTTGGGTGCGGTCAGCGCAGGCAGCGAGTGGCCCCAGCTGCAGCTGGCGGTGCTGACGGAGGGACAACTGACGGAGAGTGTCTCCTCCCGACCGAGAAAAATACGGAAAACGAAGGATGAGAGCCGACAAAAGCTCCAGTCCTATACCGACTTGACCCCAGGAGATTTGGTGGTGCATGAGCATCACGGCATTGGTCGATTTGTGGAGATGCTGCGGCTGCCTGTGGACGGGGTGGAGAAGGATTATATTAAAATCGCCTACGCGGGAACGGATTGTCTCTACGTGCCTGCCACATCCCTTGACTTGGTGAGCAAGTATATCGGCAGCGGCGGCGGTGAGGAGTCGGAAAAGCCTGTGCGCCTTAATAAATTGGGCGGCAGCGAGTGGGCGAAAACCACGTATCGTGCCAAGGCGGCGGCGAAGGAGTTGGCAGAGGGGCTGATTAAGCTCTATGCCGCCCGTCAGCGGTTGGGGGGCTTTGCCTTTTCTCCCGACAGCCCGTGGCAGCGGGAATTTGAGGACTCCTTCCCCTATGAGGAGACGGACGATCAGCTTCGCGCCGCGGCAGATATTAAGCGGGATATGGAGCGTGCCATTCCCATGGATCGACTCCTCTGCGGCGATGTGGGCTATGGTAAGACGGAGGTGGCCCTCCGCGCCGTGATGAAGTGCATCCTCGATGGAAAGCAGGCGGCGATTTTGGTGCCCACCACGGTGCTTGCCCAGCAGCACTACATGACGGCGCAGAACCGATTCCGCGCATTCCCTGTGACTATTGAAGTGCTGTCGCGGTTCCGCAGCCCCAAGCAGGTGAAGGAAATTTTGCAGCGGGTGAAAGAAGGCAGGGTGGACCTGCTGATCGGTACCCACAAGCTGCTGTCGAAGAGTCTTGAGTTTAAGGATTTGGGACTGTTGGTCATTGATGAGGAGCAGCGCTTCGGCGTGGGGCATAAGGAAAAGCTCCGTGAGCGGTCGGCGCAGGTGGACACGCTGACACTGTCGGCAACGCCTATTCCCCGTACCCTCAATATGGCCCTGTCGGGTATTCGCGATATGAGTACCATCGAAGAGCCGCCCCATGACCGCAGACCTGTGCAGACCTATGTGCTGGAGCATGATTGGGCGGTGGTGGGAGAGGCCATTCGCCGCGAACTCCAACGCGGTGGACAGGTGTACTATCTCCATAACCGCGTGGACAGCATTGAGGGAACGGCGAAGCGTTTGCAGGAGATGCTGGGTGAGGAGGTATCCATCGCTGTTGCCCACGGCAAGATGGGTGAAAGTGCCCTCAGCCGTGTAATGCAAGAGATGAATGATGGTGAGGTGCAGGTGCTGGTTTGCACCACCATTATTGAGACGG
This sequence comes from uncultured Oscillospiraceae bacterium, assembly GCA_964439545.1. Lineage (GTDB taxonomy): Bacteria > Bacillota > Clostridia > Oscillospirales > Oscillospiraceae > Vescimonas. The sequence goes on from CAYTOO010000041.1 coordinate 11,280, forward strand.
GTATTGATATTCCCAATGTGAACACACTTATTATTGAAGATGCCGACAGGATGGGGTTGAGCCAGCTCCATCAGCTGCGGGGACGTATTGGACGGTCAAGCCGCAGAGCCAGTGCCTACCTTACCTATCGGACGGGAAAGGTGCTGACGGAGGTGGCGGCCAAGCGCTTGACGGCCATCCGCGAGTATGTGGAATTCGGCAGCGGCTTTAAGATCGCCATGCGCGATTTGGAGATCCGCGGCGCGGGCAATCTTTTGGGCCCCGAGCAGTCGGGCTACATGATGAGCGTGGGTTACGATATGTATCTCAAGCTATTGAATGATGCGGTGTTGGAGCAGCAGGGCAAGAGCGCAGAGATTGCCCTCGAGTGCTCTGCGGATCTGACGGTGTCGGCCTATATTCCCGAGAGGTACGTGCCCTCGGCGCGGCAGAGAATGGATCTCTATCGCCGTATTGCGGCGGTGCGGACGGCGGAGGATGGGGACGATCTCCTCGACGAGATGCTGGATCGCTACGGGGAAGTACCCCAGCCGGTGCAGCGGCTCATCGATGTGGCGCTGCTGCGCGCTTCGGCGGCGGCAGTGGGCATCACCGACATTACGCAGCGGGATACGCGGCTTATTTTCACCATGACGGCAAAGATCGATGTGGCGGCAGTGGCGGCGGTGTGCGGTATGGCATCCTATCGGCGGCGCTTGCAGCTTCACGCTACGGCGCAAGATCCTAAGATGACGCTGCATCTTGCCAATGGGGAAGATGCCCTCGATGCGGCGGTGAAATTGGTGGAGGCGCTCCATTTACAGCAAAGTGAAACCACAGGCGGAACGCCTGATAAGGAGGAAAAAGCATGAAAAAAGAAACGTTTAATATGGTGATCCGCGCCCTCATTGGTGTAGCGGCTTCTCTGGTGATCGTGGGCGCTATGGGTCTCATTACCGAGGCGCAGGGCAACAAGACTTTCGTTCAGCAGGCCAGCGGTCTGAAGGGTACGGAAACGGTCATGACGGTGAATGGCGAGGATGTTACCGCTGAGGAATACCTCTACATGACGGCCTATGCTGCTCAGAGCCTTAGCTACTATGGTATTACCGATCTCAACACCGAGTTGGGTGAGGGTATGACCGCTGCCGATTATGTGGCAGAGCAGGCAGAGAGTCAGGTGATCGCCAGCGCTGCACTCCGCGCTTGGGCCAAGGAGCAGGGCGTGACACTGACGGAAGAGGATATGGCGGCCCTGCAGGCACAGAAGGATGCTTACGGCGGCGAGGAGGCATTCCAGCAGACATTGCGGATGGTAGGCGTCAGCGAGGAGCTGTTTGACAACCTCATGAGTCAGGAGCTGTTGTATAACCATCTCTATGAGATCTACTGTGCAGAGGGCGGCGCACAGCGTCCCTCTGAGGCGGATCTGGAGATTTTGGCAGGGGAGCATAAGCTGGTGAGCGCCTATATGCTGAGCATGGATGCCGCTGCCGAGGGTGCTAAGGAGAAGATGGAGGCATACGCCGCCCAGCTTGCCGAGGCGGAGAATAAGGCAGAACTGGTTGCCTCCTTTGCCGCAGAGCTGCAGTGCGACGGCGCGGTGCAGACCTTCGATTGCTGCCACAGTTCTCCTCTGAATGAGGCGCTGATGACCTTGGGAATGAATGAGGTCAGCGGTGTGGTGGAGGCTGAGGGCGGCCTCTATGTGCTGGTGCGTACCGCGCTTGATTTGGATACCGTGGCTTATGTGAACTTCAGCGAGGTGTATAACCTGCGTGTGGGCGAGGCTGTGGTAGAGGAGAATGAGAGCGTGCTGAGCAAGATCAATGTGGCCGACTTTTACGCCAAGTATATCCAGCTGCAGCAGAATGCCATGGCGGCTATGACACAGGGTTAAGTTTCGGTAAAAAAGAGCGTAGTCGTTTTGACGGAAATGCTCACAAATTATTGACGATACTTACAATCTTTTTGGTTATTGCCGATTTGCAGTTGACTTTTGTTAAAAAATTAACTACTATGATACTGCGAACATTTCCTCTTTCAATAGGGGAGAATAAAATAAGGAACAAACTTTCAAAATTTTCAATTATTTTTTAGGAGGAAAAAAGAATGAAGGAACTGTATGTTGTGAATTGCTGCCGTACCGCTATCGGCTCTTTCGGTGGTTCTCTGAAGGATGTCAGCGCCGTGGATCTGGGTGCTATCGTCGTTAAGGAGGCTCTCAAGCGCGCCAACGTCGCTCCCGAGGCTGTTGATGAGGTTATGTTTGGCTGCGTCCTGACTGCTGCTCAGGGCCAGAACGTTGCCCGTCAGGTCTCCGTCAAGGCCGGCATTCCCTTTGCCGTTCCTTCCTATACTGTCGGTATGGTCTGCGGCTCCGGTATGAAGTCCGTGATCGAGGGTGCCCGTTCCATTTTGGCCGGCGACGCTGATGTGGTCGTCTGCGGCGGTACTGAGAACATGAGCGCTGCTCCCTATGCTATGCCCAATGCCCGCTATGGCGCACGTATGGGCCACACCAAGATCCTTGACACCATGATCAAGGACGGTCTGTGGGATGCTTACAATGACTATCACATGGGCACCACCGCTGAGAACATCAACGACATCTGGGGCATCACCCGTGCCGAGCAGGATGCTTTCGCCGCTGCTTCCCAGCAGAAGGCTGAGGCTGCTCAGGCTGCAGGCAAGTTCGACGATGAGATCGTTGCCGTTCCCGTGAAGGTAAAGAAGGACTTCGTGGACTTCAAGAAGGACGAGTATCCCAAGGCCGGTGTCACCGCTGAGGGTATTGCCAAGCTGCGCGGCGCATTCGCAGTCCTGCCTGAGACCGCTGATGTTGTCCACACCTTCGAGCTGACCGGCGTCCATGCTGACGATGCTAACCAGCATGTCCAGCGCGTCACCGCTGCCAACGCTTCCGGTATCAATGATGGTGCTGCTGCCATCGTCCTGGCTTCCGGTGAGGCTGTTGAGAAGTATGGCCTCAAGCCCATGGCTAAGCTGATCGGCTGGGGTCAGGGCGGCGTCGATCCCAAGATCATGGGTGTTGGCCCCGTGCCCGCTGCTCGTCAGGCTATGGCTAAGGCCGGCGTGACCATCGACGATATCGACCTTATCGAGGCTAACGAGGCGTTCGCCGCTCAGTCCATCGCTGTGGGCCGTGAGTTGGGCTTCGATACCGCTAAGCTGAACGTCAACGGCGGTGCTATCGCTATCGGCCATCCCGTTGGTGCTTCCGGCGCTCGTATTATCGTCACTCTGCTCCACGAGATGGCAAAGCGCGACGATGCTAAGAAGGGTTTGGCCACCCTGTGCATCGGCGGCGGCCAGGGTGTTGCTACCATCTTCGAGAAGTGCTAAAAGAGCGCTGAGAAGAGATTGCTGAAAAGTAAATGAAAGAGGGTGTGCCGTTGGACACACCCTCTTTTTATGTGTGGGGGGAAAACTACGCTCGCCGGTCTCATAACCCGAAAGACAAAATGCAACACCGTTCCCTGTAAGCAAAAAAAGAACAGCCGCCCGATGGGCGACTGTTCTTTTCTGGTTGCGGAGAGAGGACTTGAACCTCTGACCTCCGGGTTATGAGCCCGACGAGCTACCAACTGCTCTACTCCGCGATATTTACTTGGTACCGGAAATGGTGCCGGTGACCGGACTCGAACCGGTACGGTATTGCTACCGGGAGATTTTAAG
>CAYTOO010000042.1:0-14831 GCA_964439545.1 uncultured Oscillospiraceae bacterium
GTGCTGCTGGGTGGTTGCCCCCTCCGTCAGCTGATCCTCGCCGGCGAGGGCAATGGCGACAGCGCTGTGACCGTGTTCGGCATGGTGGTGGGCGCAGCTGTTGCTCACAACTTCAAGCTGGCAGGCTCTGCCGCTTCCCTCACCGACGGTGTGTACTCCGCCGGTGGTATCGCAACCTCCGGCAAGATCGCCGTGGCTATCGCCGCTGTTGTCCTGTTGGTCATCTCTGTTATGAATATTGCAAAGAAGGAGCGTAACTAATTATGGTAGATGCACGTGGTCTGAGCTGCCCCATGCCCGTTGTCATGGTGCAGAATGAAGTGAAGAAAGGCAATCCTAACTCCCTCACCGTCCTCGTGGACGCTATGGTCTGCGTGGAGAACGTGAAGCGCTACGCCGCCTCTCAGGGCTATTCCGTCGCCGTAACCGAGGAAGACGGCGAGTATAGGCTGGAGCTCACCAAGTGAGAACGGTGTTCTCAGCCCTGCACCATGCCCTGTCTGCAGGGAAAAGCACGGTGCTGGTCACCATTCTTTCCCACACCGGCTCTGCTCCCCGTGGTGCAGGCTCACAGATGCTGGTGGGTAAGCATGGCCTCATGGCAGGCACAGTGGGCGGCGGCGCAGTGGAAGGCCGCTCCATTGAGGAAGCTCTCCGTCTCCTGCGAGAAGGCGGCGACGCGGAGATTCACGAGTATCCCCTGCACCCCTCTCTCAAAGACGATATCGGTATGGTCTGCGGCGGCGAGGTGACGGTACTCCTCTCCCCTGTTGATTCCACATGGAGCGATGCTGTGAAGGCTGTGGAGGCCCGTTTCCGCGCCCAAACAGGCGGCACGCTGTGGCTATCTACCAAGGATAACAGTGCCCCCATCGTCACCGATAAGGGCGCAGAATGTCCCGCCGAAGGCTATTTCCCCGTAAATATGCCCGCCTCACAGCGTGTGGTCATCTTCGGCGCAGGGCACATTTCCCGCGCCCTCACGCCCCTACTGCGGATGGTGGATTTCCGCGTGACGGTCTACGATGATCGCCCCGAGTTTGCGGTAAAGGATGCCTTCCCCGATGCTGAGAGCGTACTCTGCGGCAGTTATGATACCATTGAGGAGCTGCTGCCCCTAAAGGATGATGACTTTATCGTTGTCCTCACCAGTGGTCACAGCAATGACTTCCAAGTCCTTGAACAGGTGCTGCACCGTCAGTTTCCCTATGTGGGGGTCATCGGTTCTGCTGCCAAAACTGCGGCTGTTAATAAGCGGCTGTGGGCGTCGGGTATCCCACAGGAGGCTACCGAGCGGGTACACACCCCCATTGGTACTGCCATCGGCGCCGTGACCCCCGAGGAGATCGCCATCAGCATTACAGGAGAGCTTATTTCCATCCGCGCCCAACGGCGCAACTGAACACATAACAAAAGAGCGTGACGCATCGCGTCACGCTCTTAGTTTTAGCCCCAGCTTACACCAGATTGGTTGTCGATATAGGATTGGTAAACCTCGTTTCCTTCACTGTTATAGGCTCGAATGTAAAGCTGCACCGACCAGTCCTCGGATGGAGTTATCTTTTGTAGGAAGTAGTATTGTCCATCCTTTTTGATCCAATCATCTTTTGTCAACTCAAAGGAACTAGCAGTATTTTCAAGGATATCAACTTCATAAATAGATTTCCCATTTAGCGATACCTCCAACAGTTCAATGCGCTCAATGTTCTTGTCATCAATACGCCCGAAATAGAAGCGCAAACGTTCACCGTCACTTTGTCCACTGTGGCTCATGGCAACTTCACCGCAATGAACGGGAAGATCTTCCGTGCAATCCACCGGCCACACAAAGCTGCCTTCCCAGCCCACAAAGCGCAGAATTGTAGAACTGAGCGCCACCGTTCCCTCGTTTTCAATCATATACAGACGATGAAACCTATGCATTTCCGGCACCCACTGACTTGTCACCACTTCTGTGGGATCATAGACGCCGCTGCGATTCTTTGCGTATTCCAAAGCCAGCATGGGTGTCAATGAGTAATAAGAGATGCTTAAATGCAACGCAATAGCAAGGACAGCGATAACAATGTTCCGCAGTGCGCGATGGCGGCGGGAGACTAATTTCTTCTTTTTCATTTCCCCACCTCCGTCAAGTCGATAGTACACTCTACGTGTCTATCAAAGCGGTCATACATTACGGTGAGATACGTATCATCGGCACCAACTTCTATATCACGGTGATCGCGGCTCAAGCGCTCATTGCTGTAGCTGCCGCCGGAACGATTGTATGCTTGACCGCTGTCGGTATAGTAGGTCAATTTAATCGAAAGATTCTGATCGACAGGAGAGAAAATATTTTTATCATAGACATCGAAATGCAGCGTCACTTCACAATCCTTGCCGGGGGTATAGTTCTCAAGGCCGATAAAGTGTACGATATCATCGCCTACCACCATTTGATAGTCAATGCGCGCCTCTTCAGGAATGTCCGCTTCGCGGTAGGGGTCTATACGAACCTTCAATGCCTCCACAGCGGTATACATTCCAAGAAGATTAAAAACAGCCGAAAAGCACACCACCACGATCACCATCTTGGCAATACGACTCAGCCACAGCCAAATCGGTGGATACTGCTTGTCGATCTCGCGGCCTGTCTCCACAGGGTCACCCATAGCCTCCACAGCGCGCTCGTTGGCCTCGGCCTCGCTGTAGCCAGCCTCGCGCAGCATTTCAGCGTGATCCTCCATATGATCCCACAGCTCCTGCCGCACGGCGGCGACCTCATTCGGGGTCAGATGGCGCAGCTCCTGCGTCAGCTGACGGCAATACTCCCGCCGATCCATCAGGCCAACCCTGCGCTGACGCGCAGCACGGCGTTGACCGCGCTCTCGTATACCTCCCATGCCTGTTTCTCTTCTGACAGACAGCCACGCCCGCTGCGGGTGATGCGGTAATACTTCCGCATTCTGCCGCTCTCTGCTGCCTGCTGATAGGCCTCCACGTAGCCCTGCTTTTCCAAGCCGTGGAGCACGGGATAGAGCGTCCCCTCCTTCATGGAGAACACATTCTGCGACCGCCGCGCCAGTTCTGTGATCATCTGATAGCCGTACATATCCTCCCCTGCCAACAAGCTCAATATCAACAGGTGGGTATGCTCAATGTTCTGCTTCTTCATAGCCGCCTCCCATGCCTAGATTTTCTAGGTATAGTATACATAGAATAACTAGGTATGTCAAGCAAAAATAGAAAGACCTTCATTTGAAGGTCTTTCTCATAGGTAGATATCTTAGCCCTCGCTGTTGATGGGGACAAGCTCACCCACCACCACGTAACGTGCATCATCGAACTCGTAAGAGCAGGTGGACAGCGTTACGACCTTGCCGGTAGGCGTACCGATATTGGACTTAAAGGTGGACTTGGCTGCCATGGCCTCCAGCTGAGACTGGCTCAGGGACAGGGCATACACCTCATCATCGTGCTCGCAGACGAAGCCAGCATACAGGTTCAGCTTATAGTTCTGAGTGGGGGTATAGATGTAGAAATAGGGGTGTGCGTTGTAGTAGGACTGGTTCTTGTAGTTGGTCAGGTGGGCAAACATCAGACCGGACTTCATGTTGTGACCATAAATAATGGTGTTTTGGTCGGAGAAGTCGGAAGAGCACAGGTGCTCCATGAAGATGCTGCCGTTGTTGTTCTCCTTGCCATCCAGATCATGGGTGAGGTAATAATCATTGCTGCTGGACTGGACAATGGGATAGTTGATGCCGGTGTAGGCAGAGTAGATATAGCCCACCACATCGGGATACTTGGCGGTCAGGCCGGCAAAGTCAACGCTGATGGTCTCGGGCTCGGGCTTTACGGACTCGGTTTCTTTCTCCTCTTCCTTATCACCCTCACCGTCATCGGGAGCAACGGGATCAGCAACTTCATCGTCACCGGGAGTGACAAACGCATCCTGAACGCCGGCCTGCATATCCTCGGCATCAGCCTGCTGCTTAAAGTAGCTGACGATCTTCGACACGGAGAACACCAAAATACCCAGCAGGATCACCAAAATCACATAATACAGGACTTTATTTTGCTTTTTCTTACCGCCGGTTTTGGCAGTAGATTCTCTGGTAGTTTTTTTCATTTAACAAGCCTCCTTGCTATCTAAGTTATTCTAACAGATTGTAATTCATTTTGCAAGATATATTGAAAATTTCCCTTTACTAAAAGGTTGAAGTAAAGTAGAATATAAATAGTATCATTTAGATTCGGAAGGAGAACCGTATGATCTACTTTAACAGCGACTATCTGGAAGGTGCTCACAGCGCCATTATGGAGCGCATGATGGAGACCAATATGATGCAGACCATTGGCTACAGCTGCGACGAGATCTGCGACAGCGCCCGCGCAAAGATCCGCGCTGCCTGCAATGCTCCCGAGGCTGATGTCCATTTCCTCGTTGGCGGTACGCAGACCAACACCACCGTCATCGCCGCCCTTCTGCGTCCTTGGCAGGGTGTGGTGTCCGCAGCTTCCGGTCACATTAACTGCCACGAGACCGGTGCTATTGAGTCTACCGGTCACAAAGTTATCGCCCTCCCTACTCCCGAGGGTAAGCTCACCGCCAAGCAGGTGAAGGACTACGTTGAGTGGCAGAAGAATGATGAGTCCGAGGAGCACATTGTTCAGCCCGGCATGGTGTACATCTCCCATCCCACCGAGACAGGTATGCTCTACTCCAAGGCAGAGCTGACGGAGATTTTTGAGACTTGCCGTCACTACGGTCTCCCCCTCTATATTGACGGCGCACGTCTCGGCTATGGTCTTACCGCCGACGGCACTGATCTGACCCTACCCGAGATTGCACAGCTGTGCGATGTGTACTACATTGGCGGCACTAAGGTTGGCGCACTGTTCGGCGAGGCTGTGGTGATTATGAACCCCGCCTATAAGAAGGACTTCCGCTTTATGATCAAGCAGCGCGGCGGTATGCTGGCTAAGGGTCGTCTGCTGGGCATCCAGTTCGATACCCTGTTTACCGACGATCTCTACACCAAAATCTCCCGTAACGCCAACGACATGGCCTATCAGATTCGCGATATCTTTGTTTCCAACGGCTATCCCCTGCTGTTTAACTCCCCCACCAACCAGCAGTATCCCATCATTTCCGATGAGGAACTGGCTATCTTGGGCAAGAACTTCGGCTATGAGTACTGGGAGCGCGTGGACGAGACCCATTCTTGTGTCCGTTTCTGCGGCAGCTGGGCCACTACCCAGGAGCAGGTGGATGCACTGCGCGAGGCAGTGAATGCCCTTAATAAGTAATTTCATCTATTAGACGTAAAAAACACGCCAAAGGTTTCAGCCTTTGGCGTGTTTTCTTTAATTTTTACAACTGTCTTACAGAAACATCGCAGACACGGACATCTACGCCCTGCTCTGCAGCAAGATCGGCAGCCTTCTTCATCAGCACCGTGCGGTGCTTGGTAGCAAGTTCTGCCACCCAGCGGTCACGCTCCACTTGATTCTTCTTGCGAAGTACGCGGCGAAGAAACGCCATCAAATGCTCGCGCTTACCAACGGTAGCACCTACAATGCCACCTTTTTCCTGCATCTTGTCAGCAAGGAGAGGTGCGATCTTCTCGCAGGCGGTGTCATAGTCCACATCGGACAGCAATACACGAATTTCCAGCATTTTTTATGCCTTGGGGCCTGCAGCCACGACCTCAGCGCTCATGTGATCGTACTTCTTGAAGTTCTCCACGAAGCTCTTAGCCAGCTCGTGAGCCTTAGCCTCGTAAGCGGCCTTGTCAGCCCAAGTGTTGGCGGGGATCAGCAGATCGGAGGGCACACCCTCGCAGGAGGTGGGCACGGCAACACCAAAGTAAGGATCGGTGACAAACTCAGCCTTCTCCAGAGAACCGTTCAGAGCAGCGGTGACCATGGCGCGGGTGTAGCTCAGCTTGGTACGCTCGCCGGTGCCGTTCCAGCCGGTGTTGACGAGATAGACCTTAGCGCCGGACTTCTCCACCTTGTCAGCCAGCATAGCGGCGTACACGGAGGGATCCAGAGGCAGGAAGGGCTCGCCGAAGCAGGTAGAGAAGGTAGGCACGGGAGAAGTGATACCGATCTCAGTACCGGCCAGCTTGGAAGTGAAGCCGGAGACGAAGTAGTACATAGCCTGATTCTTATCCAGCTTGGAGATGGGAGGCAGAACGCCATATGCATCGGCGGTCAGGAAGATAACGGTCTTGGGCGTGCTGCCCACGCCGTCCAGCTTAGCGTTGTTGATATACTCCACGGGATAGCCCACGCGGGAGTTCTCAGCCAAAGAGTCGTCATCGAAGTCGAACTCGCGGGTCTCCTCGTCCATGACCACATTCTCCACCAGTGCGCCGAACTTGATGGCACGATAGATGTCGGGCTCCTTCTCCTCGGACAGGTTGATGCACTTAGCATAGCAGCCGCCCTCGAAGTTAAAGACGCTGTCGTCAGCCCAGCCGTGCTCATCGTCGCCGATCAGCTGGCGGTTGGGGTCAGCAGACAGAGTGGTCTTACCGGTACCGGACAGGCCAAAGAACACGGCGCTGTCGCCGTCAACGCCGATGTTGGCGGAGCAGTGCATGGGGAACACGCCCATCTTGGGCAGGACATAGTTCATCACGGAGAACACAGACTTCTTGATCTCACCTGCGTACTGGCTGCCGCAGATGATAACTTCCTTAGCCTCGTAGTTGACGAGGATGGCGGCCTCGGAACGAACGCCGTCGATCTCGGGGATGCACTTGAAGCCGGGAGCGGCGATAATGGTGTAATCCTCAACGAAGTTCTCCAGCTGGTCAGCCGTGGGACGGCGCAGCAGCTGATGGATAAACAGGTTCTGGCTGGCCAGCTCGTTGATGATGCGGAAGCTCTTCATATACTTGGGATCAGCACCTGCAAAACCGTCGAAAATAAAGATCTCCTTGCCCTGCAGGTAAGCAATCACCTTGGAACGGATAGCATCGTACTTCTCCTTCTCGATGGGACGATTCACCTTGCCCCAAGCGATCTCATCGTGAACAGCGGGGGTATCAACGATGAACTTATCATTGGCGCTGCGGCCGGTATACTTGCCGGTCTTAACCACCAGTGCGCCGGTATTGCTCAGCAGACCCTCGCCACGACGCAGCGCATGCTCAGTGAGCTGGGCCGGAGTCAGGTTGCGATAAACTGCGCTGGCATTGATAATGCCCATCTTTTCCAGTCCGTAAGTGTTCATATATTACCTCCTATAGTTTGTGGGACTTCGAAAACACAAAAGTTCCGATTGTCCCCCATTTTTGATTTTGAGACATTATAGCATAAAACTGTCGCGTTGAATATTAGGATAAATGACAAAATTTTCTTTCATAACTTTCATATTGTGAACGAATTGACGATGTTAAATTTCCCTAGATGAAACTAGTCTAGTATTCCCCGAAAACTGCCGGTTGACGCAGGTGAAATTAGCTGATAAAATGCAAATATGGATAAGATGAGATACAATTTTACATGCCGCTTGTTTACCGACACGAAATGTTTCGGTCCTGGCATCGCCCAGCTGCTCCGCACTGTGGATCGGCTTCATTCGCTGCGCGCTGCGGCAGCTGAGATGGAGATGGCCTATTCCAAAGCGTGGAATATCATCCGTAATTCTGAGGCCGCCTTGGGCTTTAAGCTCCTCCACTCCTCTACCGGCGGCAAGGGTGGCGGCGGCGCGTATCTTACCGAGGATGCAGTCAAACTGCTGACGGCTTATGACGGCTTCTGCGCCTCTATGCGTGACTATGGCGACAGCATCTTTGATGATGCCTTCGGCTGGTTGGAGAGAAAACTGTAACTATGGAAAAATCACCCCTCGTGGGTGATTTTTTTGTTGCACTTCGTAAGAAATATTGTCTAATGATTAGAGAACTATTCCAATTTATGTATTTTTCGTAAACTTTCAACCAAATATGTTGAATAGCAACATTTTCAGATTGTAGTAATAATTACTGCATGATATACTAACAAGTAATAAGAACCGCACTCGCGAGCAGCCACCAGCATAGGAAGGAGGCCAACCCATTGAAAAAAATATTTTATTTTTCTTTCCCTGTAATGCTTCTTCCCAGCCTGTTCACTTGGTTTCGCTGGGACACGCCTGTGATTGCCGTGACCGGTCTTGAATATTTTGTAGAGCGTTGGATGGGTGTGGCTGCGGCAGTGTTAATTTATTATGTTTCCGGAATCCCCTCCCTTCAAAAATATTCGGAAACTTCTGATTTTCAAAGCATAGGAGCCTTCCGCCCCTCTCCGGACAGGATCGAACAGAGTTCCGCCCATTTCCTGCTCCTCTTAAGCTGGATCCGCGCATATTTTTATTGGCCTATGATGATTGGTCTTTCCAACACGTTTACTGCCGGCTACCACGAAGGAGTTTCGCTCTTCTTTTGGCTGCAAGGGCTTGCAATCATTATACATTGGGCTGTTTTTATCTTTTTTTCCAAAAGACAGCCTAAACGAAAGGAGGCCGAGGAGATATGAAAAAATTTCTTGTGTTGATTCTCACCCTTGTGGTGGTACTGTCTTTCGCGGGCTGTGCATTTTCCAATCAGCAGGAGGAAAAGACACCGGATGCCGAATCCCTGCTGTCCATGATGAGTACCTACGACTTTGTGCGGGAGGTATACCTGCCCGATAAGGAAAACCGACAGGAGAACTTTATTCAGCTGTCTAAGCTCTACAATGTGGGCTGGGTGTTTGAAGAGGCTACCTTCATGGCGGTGGCAGACCTGCTCCAAACGGTGTTCAATTTGCCGACAGATGACCCGTGGCTGGAAAAAATCGAAGAAGTGGTGGAGGATGCCGATCTGTGGATTGACTTCACCGGCGAAAAATATATGATGCGGGGTAATGTAAAAGAGATTCAGGATCTTGTAAAGGAAATTGCCGAAACGCCGCCCAAGCCGCCCCGCCCCGTTGGTGCTTATGATGATCCCAACGCCGTGTTTACTACGGAACTAAAGCCTTCGTCAGAACTAAAGCAGATCGAAATCCTCATTAATGAAGAGTTCCTCGTCTGCATTGATGATCTTGACAAGATGACAAAGCTGAGTGACATGTTCCTCAATGCAAGCCACCTCTCCTATCCCCCGAAAACCTTTTACCACGATGCCACCGTCTACTTTGAATATACCAACGGCACCATCACGCCTATCACGGCGTTTCTCAATGGGTTTGTGTATTGTCTCAACGATACCTATTTCAGCTTTGCGTTCCACGAAAACGGGGAGAGCCTTACGCTTTACACAGAGGAAGTCCTGTATGACCTTTTGAATGTGGAGGATTGGGACAGCGTGGTGAAGGAAAAATACCGCGATATGTTCAATTTTTTCTATATTGAAAATCGCTGAGCAAACCTGTATAGAAAACTCCCACCCTCTTCAAAGGGTGGGAGTTTCACGTCTATCAAGTATCGAGATAGGGATCGTCCAGCTTGCCGAGACGGCGCAGCATGGTCTTTTTCACGGCCTTGAAGATGTTCTCATAGCCTGTACAGCGGCACAGGTGACCCGACAGCAGCTTACGCAGCTCATCGTCACTGTACTCCACGCCGCGGTCGAGAATCTCCACCGCCGTCATAATGAAGCCCGGGGTGCAGAAGCCGCACTGGATGGCAGTTTCATCAATGAATGCCTGCTGAATGTCGCTCAGCTCACCGTTAGGGCCGGTAAGGCCTTCGAGGGTTGTGATATTCTTACCCTCAGCCCACACGGCAAGATACAGGCAAGAGTTGAAGCACTCGCCGTCAATGAGTACGTTGCAAGCGCCGCACTCGCCCACTTCGCAGCCCTTCTTCACAGAGGTGAGGCTAAAATCGTTGCGGAGCATGTCGGTCAAAGAGGCGCGGACATCCACCATCTTCTCCACTTCCCTGCCGTTAATGGTGCAGGTCACCAGCTTATACTGATTCTTTGCCATTACAGCTCACCTCCTGCCAGTTTCACGCTCTCAATGAGGCAGCGTTTGGCACTCTCAACGGCGATGTGGGAGCGGAACGCCTTGGAAGCACGCCAGGAATCGCGGGGATTGATGTCCTCCAGCACCTTGCGGCCGAACTCCTCAATGTTGGCGAGGGTCACTTCCTTGCCGTTGATGAACTCCTCGGCGTTGGTGGCACGCATAGGCACAGGGCCTGCCACGCCGAAAGCGATGCGGACACGCTCAAAGGTCTTGCCATCGGCGCTCAAACGGGCGTTGACGGAAGTACCAAGGGTAGCAATGTCCATGGCGTTACGCATGGCGTACTTGATATAGTGACCATAGGTGCGGTCATAGGATGCCTTGGGGATAAGAATGGCGGTCTGAATCTCGCCCTCCTCCACCTTCAAGTCCACCTGACCTGCCTTAACGTAGAAGTCGCGGATAGGAATACGGCGCACGCCGTTCTTGCCGGTGATCTCCACCATGGCCTCCCATGCATGGAGGGTGGAAGCAGAATCAGCGGAGGTGACACCGTTGCAGGTGTTGCCGCCAATAGTGCCGGCATTGCGGATCTGCGGGCCGCCCACCATATCCACCGCCTCACCCAGCACATTAATGTACTTCTGAATGATGGGATCGTTGGTAATATGGGTAAAGCTGGTGAGGCTGCCGATGCGGATGTTCTCCTCATCATCGATGCTCACGCCCCGCATCTCATCCAGCCTCTGAATGCTGATGAGCGCCTTACCGGCGCGCTTGCCTTCACGCATCTGAACCAGCACATCCGTGCCGCCGGCGATGATCTGCGCCTCGGGGTGTTCTAAGCGGAGGGCAACAGCATCGGCGACAGAAGTAGCTTCATAAAGCGCTAACATATCATACATAACTTACTTTCCCTCCCTTTCTCAGGCTTCCAGCAAGCCCTCTTCAGCGAAGCGCTTGAAGAGGATGTGGGCATTCATGGGGTTCTGATCGATAGAAACGCCGGTGGCGTTCAAAATGGCGTTACGGATGGCAGGAGCGCCGGAGCAAGCGGGAGGCTCGCCCAGTGCCTTCGTGCCGAAGGGGCTGGTGGGCTCGAAGTTCTCCACGAACTGTGCCTCCAAATGGGGGTGATCCATAATGGTAGAGAGCTTGTAGTCCAGCAGGTTGTTGTTCAGCGGCTTACCTGTCTTTTCATCGAACAGCAGCTGCTCGCCCATACCGTAACCGATGGCCATGGACATACCGCCATGTACCTGCGCCTCAGCCAGGGCGGGGTTAATGAGGCGGCCGCAGTCGTGGACATTGATAATATCCTTCAGCGTCACCTTGCACATAGGCACATCCACTTCCACCTCAACGAAGGTGCAGCCAAAGGAATAGGCGTTGTTGCGGATGGTGTAGGTACTCTCAGCGGTAATATGCTCGCTATGTACGGGGTTATACTGTGCCGTCATGGCAAGCTCGGACAGACTCATCAGCACCTTGCCATCGGGGACACGGACGATGTTGCCGTCCACGATGTCCATATTGCCCACGGTCTGACGAGTCACCTCACAGGCGTACTCGAGGATCTTCTTTTTCAGCAGTTCACCCGTCTGACGGATGGAAAATCCTGCCATGTAGGTCTGACGGCTTGCGTAAGCGCCGAGACCGGTGGGGGTAATGTCCGTATCTTGACAGGAGACCACATTCACGTCGCGATAACTCTTCAAACCCACCACGTCGGCGGTCATCTGAGCATAAGCCGTATCTGCGCCCTGTCCGATCTCCGTCTCGCCGCACTGCATGGTGACAGTACCATCAAGGTTGAGGAGCATGCGGTTAGAGCTGGTCTCCAAAGAGATGGGATACACGCCCGTATTGTACCAGAAGGCCGCCACACCGATACCGCGGCGAATGGGGCCCGTATCCTTGGCAAACTCCGCCATTTTGCGGTCGTAGTCGATGTACTCCTTGCCCTTTGCAAGGCACAGACGGAAGCTGTCCTCATAGTTGGTGTTCTGAGAGAAGGCATCGTGGAAGCCCTTGGGCATGATGATCTTCTCGCGGTATGCCAGAGGATCAAGACCCAGCACCTTGGCAATATCGTCAATATTGGACTCGTTGGCGAAGGAAGCCTGAGGCATACCGTAGCCGCGCATAGCGCCTGCGGTAGGACGGTTGGTAAACACCGTCCATGCATCGCACTCCATGTGATCGCAGGGATAGATCTGGGCGAAAGAGCCCATGGCCTTGGCCACGATGGAGTGGCCGTGGGAAGCGTAGCTGCCCTGATTGGAGAAACACTCCACCTTACGAGCCGTCATCGTACCATCGGGACGCACCCAAGAGACGATATGGAAGCGGATGGCGTGGCGCACACGATTGGAAATGAAGGTCTCCTCACGGGAGCAATCCACGCGGACACAGCGACCACCCACCTGCGTGGAACACCATGCGCACAAAGGCTCATAGAGGGCATCCTGCTTGTTGCCGAAACCGCCGCCGATATAGGGCTTAATAATGCGGATGTTCGCCCAGGGACGCCCAAGCGCCTGTCCCACCACACGGCGAATGATGTGAGGGATCTGAGTAGAGGACACCACAGTCACACGACCGTTCTCCTCGTAGGCGAAGCAGCCGAAGTTCTCAATATGGCAGTGCTGCACACTGGGAGTGTCATACCAGCCCTCCACCTTAACGAGACCTTCCTCGGTGATGGCGGTGGCATAATCACCCTTGCGCATATCGGTGTGCTTCAAAATATTGTTGGGATATTCCTCATGAAGCTGAGGTGCGCCCTCCTCCATAGCCTTCTGCACATCCAGCACGAAGGGCAGCTCTTCATACTCCACCTTAATGGCGCGGACGCCCTGCATGGCAGCCACTTCGTTCTCTGCGATAACCACCGCAACATCGTCGCCATAATAGCGCACATGGCGGTTCAGCAGCAGACGGTCAGCCACATCCTGATGACCGGGGTCCATAGACCAAGGGTGACCTGCCGTGGGGAACGGAATGTCGGGCACGTCAAAGCACGTCAGTACCTTCACCACACCGTCAATAGCCTCGGCGGCAGAGGTGTCCACGCTTTTCACGTAGCCGTGGGCGATCTCAGAGTGCTTAATACGGGCATACAGCGCATCTCTGGGCATCAAATCTTCGTAGTATTTGGTTCGGCCTGTGGCTTTATCGTAGCCGTCAACACGAACTTGCTTCTTGCCTACTTCACCCATAAGGTATTCCTCCTTACTATTCCATCTATATCAATGTATCATTACCATTTCTTATTTCTAATTGTTTTGTAGATTATAGCACATCGCACTTTATCTGAAAAGTGTTTCCGTTATCCTAATTAAAGAATAACCCCTACTTATTGTTGACAGTTTTGCAAAATTACGGGTATACTATCGTCATTGAGATGAACGAAGGGAGATGATTCCATGAAAATCGGCTGTGTTGTGATGGCTGCAGGCAATGCCGCACGCTTTGGCACCAATAAACTTCACCATACGGTTGACGGCAAGAGCCTTATCTGCCGCGCATTGGAAGCAGTTCCCGCAGATTGTGTCTCCCCTGTTGTTGTCGTTACTCAATATTCAGAAATAGCAGAACTTGCAAAGGAATTTTCCTTTACACCTATTATCAACGCTCACCCTAAATGGGGACAGAGCCATTCTCTGAAATTAGGTCTCCGCGCCATGGAAAACTGCGATGCGGTACTCTTCCAAGTAGCAGATCAGCCACTGCTGCGGCGGGAAACGGTGGAGCAGTTGCTCTCTCTCTATGAGGAACACCCCTCCTCCATTGCCGCATTGAGTCACGACGGGGTGAAGGGTAATCCCTGCATCTTCCCTTCCCGTTTCTTCAATGAACTGCTGGCGCTGGAGGGTGATTGCGGTGGTCGTGCAGTTCGCAAAAACCACGAGGCGGACACCGTTACACTGGAAGTCTCCCTTGAAGAGGTGTGGGATGTGGATACGCCCGCTGCGCTTACCAAATTTGACAACTAATCTAAGAAAAACGAGGGTCACGATGCTATCGTGACCCTCGTTTCATATTAATTACTTTGCGTAGGGTGTGTTTTTCAGCGGCAGAGCAAACTCACGCTCGCCATTACGCTGATAGTACGCCTCGGCGATGGCGGGTGCTGTGGGGATGGAGGTGATCTCACCAATACCCTTAGCTCCGCCTGCCACGTTGAGACCTGGCTTCTCCACCACAATGGCGCGGATCTCCGGCGGGATCTGATTGGCGCGGAAGAGACCCAACATACCGTATTTGGCAGTGGGTTTGCAGTTCTCATCGATGGGGAACTTCTCCGTCAAGGCATAGCCCATGGACATGACCACGCCACCGTCGATCTGTCCCTCAACACTGAGGGGATTGACTGCCTTGCCTACATCGTGGGCTGCCAACATACTCTTGATACGCCCCGTCTCCTTATCGAGGATGCACATCTGGGTAGCATAGCCGTAGGCCACATGGCTGACAGGGTTGGGGACATCCGCACCAAGAGGATCGGTCTTGGCGAGGTATTCGCCATAGAATTCTCTGCCCTTGAGATCGTCCAGCGTTTTGCCGCTATTCAATTCTTCGCTTAAGCCCTCACAGGCGCGGCGCAGCGCCTCACCGGTAACGAGGGTCTGACGGCTGCCGGAGGTGTCACCGGAATCGGGGGCGATCCACGTGTTGCTGCGCTCATAGACGATGTCGCTGCGTTTAAGACCTGTGTTGGTGACCGTCAGCTGCATCAGCACCGTACCCAAACCCTGACCAATGCAGGAAGCACCGGTATAGATATGGAGCTTGCCATCCTCTTCAACAATTAGCTTGCAGCGACCCCAGTCGGCAAGGCCAACACCCACACCAGCGTTCTTCATAGCGCAGGCAAGACCCACGCTCTCCCCTGC
>CAYTOO010000043.1:0-207 GCA_964439545.1 uncultured Oscillospiraceae bacterium
CCCCTCAGTCTCGCCTGTCGGCAAGCCAGCTCCCCTGACAAGGGGAGCCAAGGCGCCTACGGCGCAGAAACACGCCCCCTCTACAAACTGTATTATATAAGGAGAATAACACTATGCGTATTCTTGTTACTGACGGTATGGACGCTTCTGCCGTGGCTAAGCTGCGTGCAGACGGTTTTGAAGTAGTTGAGCAGTTCTATGAGCCCG
>CAYTOO010000043.1:217-14715 GCA_964439545.1 uncultured Oscillospiraceae bacterium
CCGACGAGCTGGGCGTGGCACTCCGCGATTTTGACGTGGTCATTATCCGCAGTGCTACCAAAATTAAAGAGCCTCAGATCGACGCTGCCAAGGGTGGCAAGCTGAAGGTCATTATCCGCGCTGGTGTCGGTGTTGACAATATCGCCGTGAAGTACGCCGAGGAGAACGGCTTCGTGGTGAAGAATACCCCCCGCGCCTCTTCCAACGCCGTGGCAGAGCTGGCCATCGCCCTGCTCTTCGCCTGCGCACGTAATATCTCCATTGCAGGCCATACCATGCGTGAGCAGAAGTGGGAGAAGAAGGCCTACTCCAAGGGCTTTGAGGTCTCCGGCAAGGTGGTGGGCGTCATCGGCTACGGCCGCATCGGTCAGATGGTGGGTCAGAAGTGTCAGGCACTGGGTGCCAGCGTTCTGAGCTACGTCAACCGCAATAAGCCCGAGGGCTGCGAGTGCGAGACCATGAAGTTCGTCTCCCCCGATGAGGTGTATTCTCAATCCGACATCATCATCCTGTGCGCTCCCGGCGGCGCTAAGCCCTTGGTGGATGCTGAGAGCATCGCCAAGATGAAGGATGGCGTGGTCATCGTCAATGTCTCCCGCGGCTCCAACGTAGACGAGGCAGCCCTCCTTGAGGCGCTGAACTCTGGCAAGGTGAAGGCCGCAGGTATCGATGTGTGGCTCAGCGAGAAAGATCCCAACTGGGAGCTGGCATCCCATCCCAACGTTGCCTGCATGCCTCACGTGGGCGCAGGTACCAAGGAGGCACAAAAGCGCATCGGTGTGGAGCTGGTGGATATTATTGAAGCTTTGTAAAGAACGATTCGTTTCTTTTTCATCACTCTTCTCTTTTTCCGCACCCCAAGCAGAAAGACCGCCCGTGGTGGGGCGGTCTTTCTATGTCTTGGTATTTAAAGAGGGGATTTCATCCCCCCTTTAGATTCCCCCTCACCAGTTGACATCGGTCACTGGTGTCGCCGTCCAAGACGGCTGGGTCGTGGTATTTTTCTGACGCACATGTCGTCAGAAAAATGATTGAATAGTTTCCGTCTGTCACGCAAAGCGCAGAAAAAAATGATTGAATATTTTTCGCTCATCATCGCACTCCTACATTTCCATCGTAGTAAGCGGCTAAGCGAGTTAGGAGCAGGGGCGATGCTACATTTAGACGAAGTCTAGACGGCAGAAATCTACGCGAAGAGCGCTATCGTTGTGGGTAGACCTCAGCGCGTTGAAGGAAGTCGTGAAACCATGGGTTTCACGCGGCGTTTCTTTTGGTACTTTTCTTTCGCTGTTGAAAGAAAAGTACGAACATTCCCGTAATAAAACTCTCTGCCAACCCCCTCCGAGTCGCCTTGCGGCGACCCACCTTCCCCAGAGGAGGGAGGCAATTTTCTCAGCATCTCAACAGCAAAAAAGACCGCCATTTGGCGGTCTTTTTATTGCTATTAATGGCGGCCAACTCTGTCCCAATCTTCGTACTCCTCGTGGAGGAGGCTGATGTCGTCAATATAAGGGGTATCCATAGGATTGGAAAGGGGTGCGGCGGCCTTGTACTTTTCAAGGCGCTGACGGGATTTCTCGGGGAGCTGTACCGTGCCTGCGCCGGCAATGCAGCCGCCGGGACAGGCCATGCCCTCGAGAAGATAGCCGTCATACTTGCCTGTGCGTGCGATGCGAAGCATCTGGCGGCACTCGCGCAAGCCCTCGGCGCAGACGGTTTTCACCTCCACGGTGGGGTCGATGCGGTGAATGACCTCCTCCACCGCCTTAGCAACACCGCCGCCTGCCGCGAAACCGCAGGCAGGTGCGCTGGCCTCATAGTTGGCCACTTGGTCGGGGATATCGTTAAAGTCGATGCCCTTGGCCTCGAACATGCCGCGGAGCTCTTCAAAGGTAAGGACGAAGTCCACCTCACTGCGGATATTGGTGCGGCTGGCCTCCAGCTTTTTGGCGGCGCAGGGGCCGATGAAGGCGATTTTGCACTTGGGGTTGCGGCGCTTATGGAGTCGCGCCGTCAGCACCATGGGGGTCATGGTCATGGAGATATAGGGCGCCATGCCGGGGAACTCCATCTTGGCCATGGAAGACCATGCAGGACAACAGGAGGTCGCCATGAAGGGCTGTTTCCCGGGCACTTCCCGCAAGAACTCCTCGGCCTCCTCGATGGCGCACAAATCAGCGCCCACCGCCACCTCTTCCAAGGCGGCGAAGCCGAGGCGCTTCATAGCCTCTTTGATTTGGCCTGTGGTGATGTTCTCACCGAACTGACCCCAAAAGGCGGGAGCGATGATGGCGATGACCTGCTCACCGCGGTTGATGGCATGAATGAGCTGGAACAGCTGTCCCTTATCCACGATGGCGCCGAAGGGGCAGTTCACAAGGCACATGCCGCAGGAGACGCACTTATCGTAGTTAATGTTGGCGCGACCCATCTCATCGGAGGTGATGGCGTCCATGCCGCAGGCCTGCTGACAGGGACGCTCAAAGCGGATAATGGCCTGATAGGAACAGGCGGCCTTACACTTGCCGCACTTGATGCACTTGTCCTGGTCGATGACCGCCTTGCCCTTTTGGAAGGAAATGGCATCCTTGGGACAGGCGTGGTAGCAGTGGTGCGCCAAGCAACCCTGGCACATATTGGTCACTTCATAGTGGGTGGGCGGACAGGCGTTGCAGGCGTATTTAATAATGTTGATGAGGGGCGGGTCATAGTACTTCTCCGCCACGGCGCTCTTCTCCACGCCATCGGAGAGCAAGGAATGCTCGGCGATGGAGCGCAGGGGCAGACCCATGGCGAGGCGGATGCGCTCGCCAACGATGGCGCGCTCCAAAAAGATGGTGTCGCGGGTCTCGTCACCGGGGAGAATCTCGTAGGGCAGGCGGTTCATGCGGTCATAGTCCTGCTCGTAGGCCATTTTGGCGACCTCAGCAAAGACGCGCTTACGCATATCGGCAATGCCGCAGGTAATGTTTCTCATAACTCTTCCCTTTTATATATTATTATATTATTCTGTTTTCTTTGTGATTTTAATTCTTTTTCTTCCGTCGAGGACGGCGGCGGCGCTTATTTCCTCCCGTGGCGCGGCAGATGAGGGTTTCGCCTTGCTGAATGTGGGTGTACTGCCGTACCGTTTCCTCGCTCAAGGGCGGGACGGTGACACGCCCCCACCATGTGCCGTCCTCCATCTGCGCCATGGTAAGGCGGGTGAGGAAATAGCCGTGCTGTTCACAGCGGAAGGGGGCATAGTACACCTGCTGACCGGGCTTGCACTTTGGGTCGTAACTCCAGCGGGAGATACTGCTGACCTCGCCACAGATGGGGCAGCAGGGCTTGCGGGCCGTTCTATCCGATGCGCCAGCGGCGGGGTCGGCGAAGGGGCCGATGCGGCGGCGGGGCTGTTTGGGATAGGTAAGCTCGGAAAAGGTGATGTTGCGGCGACCGCGCTTGATTTTCACAGGCTTCCACGCCAAGTCCTCGGGGAGCAGACACTGGCACACCAAGGCGGTGTACATGGCATCGTGGAGGGCATCGTGGTAACAGAAAATCTCGGGGATGCCGTGATAGTCCACGGCACGCCACAAGGCGATTTGCTGTCCGTCAGCACCTACGGCGTGACAGTAAGCACGCTGCAAGTCGTGGAACACGGGCATCTCAAAGGTGGGCAGGCGGTAATATTTACAGTTTTGGTCGATGGCGCGGCGGTCATCACCGCCCCAAGAGCCAAACTCCGTCTCGTCACCGCACCAAGCGCGAAAAGCCTTTATAGCGCGGGGGAAGGTGGTGCCCAGTTCGCGATAATCGTCCAGCTGAGGCAGTTTTCGCGCGCCGATGTCCATCTTGGCGTGGATGACGGGCTTAATATAGGAGTTAAACGTGTCTACGATGGGGCCGCCCAGGTGGTCGATCTTCACTGCGCCGATGTGCAGGATCTCCTCAATGGGCTTTTTATCGTAGCCACGATTCCATTCAAGATCTAGGATGATCATTGGATTCTCGCTTTCTTCTCTTTTGCTTATCCCCCTATTTAGCCCTGCTAATGGAAGACACACGTTATTTTTTATTATAACACAGATAGCCGTATTCTTCAACAGTATATCTCCCTTTTGAGGCGGGAAAAATTGGTGCTTCTCACTGCCCGTTTTTACTTGACAGAGAGTGAAAATTTGATAGAATGTTAGGGATAGAGTTGTGTTGAATAAAGAGAGAGAGAGAGAGGAGAACGTGGTATGATGGATTATGTGATGAAGAATGTCACGGTGGTGACGGGCAACACGATGACGACCACCGATGTGGCAGTGCGTCATGGTCGCGTTGTTTCTATGGGTGGTAGTGTTTCTGCCGACACTTGTCACGTTTTCGATTTTCAGAATAAAGTGTTTCTATTTCCCGGTTTCGTGGATGTGCATGTACATCTGCGTGAGCCGGGCTTTTCTTATAAAGAGACGGTGGAGACGGGTACGACCTCTGCCGCCCGCGGCGGGTACACTACCGTGTGCGCCATGCCCAACTTAAATCCCGTCCCCGACAGCTTGGAAAACCTCAAACTTCAGCTTTCCCGCATTGCCGAGGGCGCTTGTATCGATGTCCTGCCCTACGGCGCCATCACCGTGGGTGAGCAGGGCGAGGTCTTGGCGGACATGGAGTCCATGGCAGAGTACGTTGCCGCATTCTCCGATGATGGCCGCGGCGTGCAGAACGAGGAAATGATGCGGGCGGCTATGATGAAGGCCAAGGAACTGGGCAAAATCATCGCCGCACACTGCGAGGACAACGCACTCCTCCGCGGCGGCTACATCCACGATGGTGTGTATGCCAAGGAACATGGTCATCGCGGCATTTGCTCGGAAAGCGAGTGGGGGCAGATTGAGCGCGACCTCAAGCTGGTGGAGGAGATCGGCTGCGCCTACCATGTGTGCCACATCTCCACCAAGGAGAGCGTGCAGCTCATCCGCGAGGCTAAGGCTCGCGGCGTGAACGTCACCTGCGAAACTGCGCCCCACTACCTCATTTTGACGGACGAGGACTTGCAGGAGGATGCGCGGTTTAAGATGAATCCCCCGCTCCGCTCCAAGGATGATCGGGCGGCACTTATTGAGGGCATTGTGGACGGCACTATCGACATGATCGCCACCGACCATGCCCCCCACAGCGCCGAGGAGAAGTCCCGCGGCTTGGAAAAGAGCGCCATGGGCGTGGTGGGTCTTGAGACCGCCTTCGCCGCCATGTATACCCACCTCGTGAAAACGGGCATCATCACTCTCCGGCGGTTGGTGGAGCTGATGCACGATGCACCCTGCCGCCGCTTCGGTATTGGCAGTGAGTTAACCGAGGGCGGCATCGCCAACTTCACGGTGTTTGACCTTGAGAAGAGCTACACCGTTGACCCCAGTGAGTTTAAGACCATGGGACGGGCAACACCCTTTACGGGCATGGAGATGTTCGGACGTTGCCTGCTGACCATGAAGGACGGAAGAATCGTATGGCAGGAGGAAGAGAAATGAAGCAATCCCTCTTTACCGTGGCGGAAAACCGCCCGCTGGCGAAGGACGTATGGCAGATGACCCTGCGGGGCGATGCCACGGCAATCACTGCGCCCGGTCAGTTTATCAACATTAAATTGGCAGGTCATTTTCTGCGCCGCCCCATCTCCGTGTGCGATTGGAGCGACGACAGCGTGACCATTATCTATAAGGTGCTGGGCAAGGGTACGGAAGAGATGACGATGATGCCCGAGGGCACGGTGCTGGACATTTTGACAGGTCTCGGCAACGGCTTTGATACCGCCAAGTGCGGCGATAAGACACTCCTTATCGGCGGCGGCGTGGGCGTGCCTCCCATGTATGGCACGGCGAAGCGTTTGCTTGCCGAGGGCAAGCACCCCATCGCAGTGCTGGGCTTTAATAGTAAGTGTGATGTGTTCTACGAGGAGGAGTTCCGCGCGCTGGGCATCGAGACCCGCGTGGTGACGGTGGATGGCAGTTATGGGCAGAAGGGCTTCGTGTCTGAAGCCTTGGGCGAGGGGTACGATTACTTCTGCGCCTGCGGCCCTGTGGCCATGCTGAAGGCCGTCTCCGATGCCTCCACTTCCGATGGACTTCTCAGCTTTGAAGAGCGAATGGGCTGTGGCTTTGGCGCATGTGTGGGCTGCACCTGCAAGACGAAATACGGCACAAAGCGCATCTGCAAGGATGGGCCTGTGCTTACAAAGGAGGAGGTCGTATGGTGAACTTGAAAGTAAACCTCGCGGGCATTGAAATTGACAATCCCGTGATCCCCGCCTCGGGTACGTTCGGCTACGGACAGGAATTTGCCGCCCTCTATGACATTAACTGCCTTGGCACGTTCTCCTTTAAGGGCACGACCCGCGACCCCCGCTACGGGAATCCCACCCCCCGCATTGCCGAGTGTCCCTCGGGTATGCTGAACTCTGTGGGCCTCCAAAATCCCGGTGTGGACAAGGTGATTTCTGAGGAGTTGCCCGCACTTAAGAAGATTTTTCATAAGCCCGTCATGGCAAATGTCAGCGGCTTTTCCATTGACGACTACGCCTACACCTGCGAGCGCCTTGATAAAGAGGAGCAGGTGGGCTGGCTGGAGGTGAACATCTCCTGCCCCAACGTCCATAACGGCGGTATGTCCTTCGGCGTTGACCCCAAGGCGGCGGCAGAAGTCACCCGCGCCGTCAAGTCCGTGACGAAGAAGCCCGTGTTCATGAAGCTAAGCCCCAACGTGACGGATATTGCCGCCATTGCACGGGCTTGCGAGGAGGCAGGGGCTGACGGCATCAGCCTTATTAACACGCTGCTCGGCATGCGCATCGACTTAAAGCGCCGCGCACCTATCCTTGCCAACAAGATGGGCGGTCTGTCGGGTCCTGCGGTGTTCCCCGTGGCACTCAGAATGGTCTATCAGGTCTATGAGGCGGTGAAGATCCCCATTATCGGCATGGGCGGTGTTACCTCTGCCGAGGATGTGATTGAGATGATGCTGGCGGGCGCAACCGCCGTGGAGATCGGCGCAGGTAACCTCGCCGAACCCTATCTCTGCCGCGATGTGATTGCGGCGCTCCCCGCAGTTTGTGAAAAGTACGGAATTGATAATTTGGAATCTATTATAGGAGGCGCACACCATGGGTAAAGATGTCATCATTGCATTGGATTTTGATAGCCGCGAGAAAACGCTTAAGTTCCTCGACCTGTTCACCGAGGAGAAGCTCTTTGTGAAAATCGGCATGGAGCTCTACTACGCGGAAGGCCCTGCCATCGTCAAGGAGATTAAGGCAAGAGGCCATAAGATTTTCCTCGACCTGAAGCTCCACGATATTCCCAACACCGTGAAGAAAGCCATGGCAGTGCTGTCCGGTCTCGATGTAGACATGACCAACCTCCACGCCGCAGGCACCAAGGCCATGATGGAAGCCGCCCTCGAGGGTCTTACCCGCACAGACGGCACCCGTCCCCTGCTGATCGCCGTCACCCAGCTGACCTCCACCACCGAGGAGCGCATGAAGGCCGATTTGCTCATTGATGCCCCCCTCGATGAGGTAGTGATGCACTACGGTAAGTGTGCCGCAGAAGCGGGCTTGGATGGCGTGGTCTGCTCCCCCTTGGAGAGCGGCAAGGTGCACGAGGTGTGCGGCGAGAAGTTCTTGACCGTGACCCCCGGTGTTCGTTTCGCTGACGGCGATGTGGGCGATCAGGCTCGCGTGACCACCCCCGCCAAGGCCAAGGAGATCGGCTCTGACTACATTGTGGTAGGCCGTCCCATTACGCAGGCTGAAGATCCCGTGGCGGCCTATCGCCGCTGCGTGGCAGAATTTGTTGGATAAGGAGAAAGAGATGGAGAAGATCAAAATTCAGATCGCGAAGGATCTGCTGAAAATTAAGGCAGTATTCTTCCGTCCCGAAGAGCCCTTTACTTGGGCCAGCGGCATTAAGAGCCCCGTGTACTGCGACAACCGCCTGACCCTCACTGCACCTGAGGTGCGCAACGATGTGGAGGATGGTCTTGCCGAGGTGGTACGTCGCTTCTATCCCGAGGCAGAGGTCTTGATGGGCACTTCCACCGCAGGTATTGCCCACGCCGCAATCGTGGGTCATATTATGGGTCTACCCATGGGCTATGTCCGCAGCGGCAGCAAGGATCACGGCCGTCAGAACCGCATCGAGGGTCGCCTCGAGGCAGGTCAGAAGGTGGTGGTCATTGAAGATCTCATCTCTACGGGCGGCAGCTGCATCGACGTGGTGGAAGCACTGCGCGAGGCTGGCGCTGAGGTACTGGGCGTTGCCAGCATTTTCACCTACGGCATGCAGAAGGGTCTCGACCGTCTGGCTGCAGCCAACGTGCAGAACATCAGTTTGACCGACTTCGATACCATCGCACAGGTGGCAGCGGAGGAGAATTATATTAAAAACGAGGACATTGACCGCCTGCTGCGCTTCCGTGCCAATCCCTCGGATGAAAGCTGGATTAAGTAAGGGAGGAAACAAAAGAAAATGAGAAGTTTGATCGACATCATGCAGCTGACCACCGCCGAGATCGACGAGCTGGTGGCACTGGGCAGCGATATTATCGCCGACCCTGCAAAGTACGCTCACAAGTGCGATGGCAAGATCCTTGCCACTCTGTTCTTCGAGCCCTCTACCCGTACCCGTTTGAGCTTCGAGTCCGCAATGCTGTCCCTCGGTGGTCAGGTGCTGGGCTTCTCCGAGGCTAGCTCTTCTTCCGCCGCTAAGGGCGAGAGCGTGGCTGACACCATCCGTACCGTGGGCTGCTACGCTGACATTATTGCCATGCGTCACCCCAAGGAGGGCGCACCTTTGGTGGCTTCCATGAACACCACCGTGCCCGTCATCAACGCTGGTGACGGCGGTCATAACCACCCCACCCAAACTCTCACTGACCTTCTGACCATCCACCACGAGAAGGGTCATTTTGATAATCTGACTGTCGGCCTCTGCGGCGACCTGAAGTTCGGCCGTACCGTTCACTCCCTCATCGCCGCCATGTCCCGCTACGCAGGCGTGAAGTTCGTCCTCATCTCCCCCGAGGAGCTGAAGGTGCCCAGCTACGTGAAGGAGACCTACATTAAGAACAACAACATCCCCTACGAGCAGGTCACGGATCTTGAAGAGGCCATGCCTCAGCTGGATATCCTGTACATGACCCGCGTGCAGCGTGAGCGCTTCTTCAACGAGGAGGATTACCTGCGCTTGAAGGACAGCTACATCCTCACCCCCGAGAAGCTGAAGAATGCCAAGGAAGACCTGACCATTCTCCATCCCCTGCCCCGCGTCAACGAGATTTCCGTGGCAGTGGACGATGATCCCCGCGCCGCCTACTTCCGTCAGGTGCGCTACGGTCGCTTCATCCGTATGGCACTGATTTTGAAGCTGCTGGGTCTGAACTAACGAGGGAGGTACATTGACTTATGACTATTGATTCTATCCGTAACGGTATCGTTATCGACCATATCACCGCAGGTAAGGCCATGCAGCTGTATCAGATCCTGGATCTGGACAATGTGGATGCCACTGTTGCTCTGCTGAAGAACGTGTCCAGCGGCAAGCTGGGCCGCAAGGACATCATCAAGATCGACACTCTGCTGGAGCTGGATTGGGACTTGATCGGCTATGTGGATCCCAGCATCACCGTCAACATCATTAAGGACGGCGAGCGCGTGGAGAAGCGCCAGCTGAAGCTCCCCGAGGTCATCCGCGGCGTGGTGAAGTGCAAGAACCCCCGCTGCATCACCTCCGTGGAGCAGGAGCTGCCCCAGGTGTTCGAGCTGAAGGATGCCGAAAAGCGCGTCTATCGCTGCCGCTACTGCGAGACCAAGGCTGAGATGTAAAAGCAATAAAAAAGCACCCCACTGGGGTGCTTTTTTGTTGGGATGAAGATGAAAAAAGCACCCTTGCGGGTGCTTTTTCTTATTTCTCCAGTGCCTTTCTCAGCGCCTGTGCCAGCTGGTCGGGGCAGGAGGTGGACTTGAAGCCGCAGGAGATACCCTCCATGCGCTCGATGGCCTCCTCGGCCTTCATGCCCTGCACAAGACGGGAAATACCCTGCAGGTTGCCGTTGCAGCCGCCGTCGATGCGGACACTCTCAATGATGCCGTCGTCGCTGAGCTCCACCACCATGCGGCGGGAGCACACGCCGCGAGGCGTATAGGTATAAGTCATAGTTGTTCTCCTTAGAAATAGTAGCTTTGAGGTGCATCCCCCACCACGTCAAGGCGGATGACCTGCCGCTTTTGCTGCAATGCGTAGCCCACGGTGTAGCCCGTGCCGCCGCCGCTGCCATCGTAGACCGCCAAAAGCAAAGAGGCGTTGTCCACCATGCGGCGGTTGCGCTGCTGCATGCAGCCCGGGGTATAGTGAGGGGCGAGGACGGTGCGCTTATCGCACATGGATAAGATCCGCTCATAGCGCTCTTTTTGATCCTCGCTCCAGCGGGCGGACTGCTCCTCATGGGGGATGACTGCCTCCAAAGTGACACCCACCGCCAAGCAGCGCAGCGCCAAGATGGTCTCGGCAAAGTAGAGGTCGCAGCCCTGTGCCATGCCGCAGAGGAAGTGGCGGTAGCCCATGTCGTAGATGTCCTGTGCCGCCTTCCACATCCGCTCTTTCAGCGCCTGGCAGCGCACGTCTCCCTCATAATAGCCCCACGGCAATTTCTCGGGACGGTGGCCCGTGAAGGCGCAGGTGCGTTCCGGTGTGTAGATCATAGGTCAGTTCAAATAATCGGACACATCAGGGACATCATCGTCGCTACCAGGGTCGGTGACGGGGTCATCACCTGTCCCGTCCTCACCCTCGTCGGGTTCGGCAGGCGTGCCGCCGCCGGAAATGGGGTTGCCCCACTCGTCCACATCGGTGAAGCCGTCCTCCTCATCAAAGCCCATGCCGGGCCAGAGCATACCGTCCAGCGGCGTGCCGATAGGCTCGCCCCAGGGGACATACTCGCTGTCGTTGGCCACCACGTCGGGGAAGTTGACGAAGTAGTTGCGGGTATAGTTCAGCATATGGCCGCCGGTGTGCATGGTGCACAGCTCCTGAGGCTGATTATCCTCCGCTACCCACTCGGTACGGGCGCGGGAGCCGCGGCTGTCCATCTCGCACAAGGTGGTAGCCAGCTGACCGCTGTCGGAACAGACGGTGACTTGGATAAGATCGGGAGAGGTGAAGAAGCTCGTGTTGGGCAGCTCATAGTGGATCTCCTGCATCACCTTTTTCCACAGGTTCACTGCCGGGTTCACACCGCCGGAGCTGATGCGGGCATTGGACTCGTAGCCCACCCAGCATGCACCCACCAGATAGGGGGTATAGCCCACGAAGTAGCGGTCACGCAGATCGTTGGTAGAACCGGTCTTACCGGCGATGGACATACCGGGGAAGTATGCGCCGGAGCCGGTACCGCCGCTGACAACATCGGTCAAAATGCTGTTCATCAGCGCAGCGGTGGAGCTCTTCATGGCGGCGTGGGAATCGATCTCATTTTCCAGCACCACGCGGCCGTTGGTATCCTCCACGCGGATGAAGGTACGGGGGGTGGTGTAGATACCCTCGTTGACGAAGGCGCAGTAGGCCGCCGCCATCTCCTCGGTGGTGACGCCGTTGGTGTAGCCGCCCAGTGCCATAGCGCCCAAGGCGGTGGCGTCATCCTGGGTCAGGGTGGTGAAGCCCAGGTTGGAGGTCATAAAGTCGTAGGACTCCCACACGCCCAGCTGGTTACACACGCTGACGGCGCAGGTGTTCATGGAGCGCACCAGCGCGCGGCGGATGGTACTGAGGCCGTTGAAGCCGGAGTAGTCGTTCTTGGGCCAGGGGGTGCCCTCCTTCAGAGGATCGTTGGGATCGACGACATCTTCCTCCTCGTCGCCGTCGCTGGTATAGAGGAGCCACAGGGGGAAGTCATCCACGGTGGAGGCACCCGTGATGATGCCCTGATCAAGGGCGGGGGCATACACGGAGATGGGCTTCGTTGCCGAGCCGCAGGGACGGTAGGTGGTGGCCCAGTTAAGGCCGCGGTCGTAGATCTTGGGGCCAACGCCGCCCACCATAGCCACCACGTAGCCGGTGTAGGGGTCGATGATGGTCATGGCGCCCTGCAGCTGCTCCACGGTGCCGTCGGTCTTGGTGATGGTGTAGGGGGTGTTGCTCAGATCCTCATAGACCTTCTCGGCGATCTCCTGATACTCATAATTCTGGGTGGTATAGATCTTATAGCCGCTGCCGTAGACCTTATTGATGGCGGTTTCGTAGTTATAACCGTACTCGTCCATCAGCGCCTCGGCCACATCCTCGATGACGGCGTCGGTAAAGTAGGAGTTGCGTGCCTTGTAGGAGGTGGTGACGGTGGGCTTTGCCTCCTCTTCCAGTTCGCTGGTGTCCACGATGGCCTCACCATTATACGTGCCCACGTTGGAGTAGCCGTTGGTGTAGACCACCTCTTCTGCCACGGCGGCCTCATACTCGGCCTCGGAGATCATCTCCTGATCCAGCATGGCACCCAGCACCAGCAGCTGGCGCTGGCGGTTCTGCTCGCGGCTCCACTCGCCCTCAAAGGGACCGAACTGGGAGGGGTTGTTGGTGATGGAGATCAAACTGGCACACTGGGCAAGGCTCAGTTCATTGACATGGACGCCGAAGTAGCGAAGAGAGGCCGTCTCCACACCGTAGCAGGACTGACCCATGTAGATCTCGTTGAAGTAGGCCTCTAAGATCTCATCCTTTTCATAGCGCTTTTCCATCTCCAAAGCGCGGTAAATCTCCTTGACCTTACGCAAAACGGTGTCCTGATTATCGCCCGTGACGTTCTTCACCGTCTGCTGGGTGATGGTAGAACCGCCCTGAATGGACTTACCCGTGAGGGTGTAGACGATGGCGCGGATGGTGGACTTAAAGTCAACGCCCGGGTGGCTCTCAAAGCGCTTGTCCTCAATGGCGATGGCGGCGTTCTTCAAATCCTCGGGGATCTCATCGAGGCTGACCCAAATGCGATCCTCGCCGTCCATGAAGAGGGTCTGATACATGACCCACTCCTCGGTCTCTGCGTCCTGATAGTACAGCTCCGTAGACACCGCCGTTTCAAACTCGTCGATGTATACCTCGACGTGACCCTTCAGGGAAGAGTTGACCCACGCCATGAAGATAAAGACGAAGATGAGGGCAGTGCAAACTGCCGTCAGCACCAGTGTGCCAATGGCAAAAGGCCAGCGGGACTTCCGCTTCTTCCGCGGCATGGCGGAACGGGTCTCCTCAACGGGGGCAGTTCTGTCCTTGGGGGCAGGAGACGAGGTACGTGTATATTTGGCGCTCTGCTGTCGGCGGGAAGAGGATGTATCCCTTCTGCTGTTTCTGGGACGATATTCACTCATAGACACAAAGCACCTCCTTTTCTCATATAATAGTGTGTGATACACACAGTAATCCAGTTTATTAGGATTCTATCCTAGTATTGTACCACATCTGTCAACCGATGAAAAGCACAAGTTTGCTGAATTTCTCAACAAATCCTCTCCCCTTTTCCCGCGATTTGACAGATTTTTGCCGATTTTGGCACAGTTGAGGGATTTTTTCAAGGGATGCATGGCGCAGGGCTTGCTTTTTTATCCCCCACGGGGTACAATAACCTCACTATCAACCAAGGAGGACGGAAACTATGAGCGAAGATTACGGCGCAAATTTCATTACTCTCATCGATGACGAGGGCAACGAGTTCGAGCTGGAATATGTGGATGCGCTGGAAAAAGACGGCGTGACCTATATGGCCTTCTTCCCCGCTGTGGAGGATGAGGCCGACGAGGACAGCGAGGATTATGGCCTTGTGATCCTCAAGTCCGTGATGGATAACGGCGAGGAGATGCTGGCCACTATTGACGATGAAGCGGAACTGGACGCCGTTTATGAGCTGTTTATGGAACAGATTCTCAGTGAAGAGGAATAATTTTCCTAAAAATATCCCATTTTCCTCTTTTATTTTTAGAAATGATGTGGTAAAATAGCCACAGAACACAGAGGTTTTGTTTAGCACCGCCGTGAAGATTTCTTGCAGAACGGGATGTTCTCAAGTCTGCATGGGGGAGTGCGAGGGGGAGGGTATGACCCCTCGCTGTTAAATAAAACACACGCGAAAGAAGGAGATTCTCCTTCTGTAAGACACCTTGAATAGGCGCAACGTGTGATGTGTTCGCACAAAAGAAGTGTGTATTTGGGTCTTTTTTATCCTCACATCGTGTTATAGGGGATGTCGGATCAGTATGTGGTTTGCAGGCCTCCCGGCTGCCTTTTGCGGTTGGATGTTGGAAGCAGTAAAACAAGCTGGAGACAACCCACCTGCTATTTTAGGTGCAGGTTATAACTTGGCCCGATGCAAAATGAACGGCGGCTTCGTAAGGGGTCGCCGTTCTCATTTTTTGCCTGCGGGCGGTGAAACCCCGCCCCTTGCCTCCCTCTGACGAGGGAGGTGGCTGCCCGAAGGGCAGACGGAGGGAGAGA
>CAYTOO010000044.1:0-14568 GCA_964439545.1 uncultured Oscillospiraceae bacterium
CTCAGCTGGTTAGAGCGCCTGCTTCACACGCAGGAGGTCACTGGTTCGAGTCCAGCAGTCTCCACCACGAAAAAACCACCCAACAGGGTGGTTTTTTTTGCGTGTTGGAGACGTATTTAAAACGAGAGGGGCATCCCCTCCCCTCTCGCGCTCTCCCCATGCAAATATGGAGCCAGTTTTTTCTGAAAAGGTGCTTTTGCTCCATCGTTAACCCACGAAAAACCTCCCAACAAGGTGGTTTTTTTCTTTCCTTTTGCACGCCGTTGACTTCTCTCCATTGCAGGAGTACACTATAAATAACGATGAAAACTTTTACAGGAGGTGTGGACGATGAACGAAAACGTGCAAGGCAATCCCTTGGGTTATGCGCCGCTGCCGAAGCTCATTACCAAGTTTGCCATCCCCTCCATTATCAGCATGCTTGTCAGCGCCATCTACAACATCACCGACCAGATCTTTATCGGCAACATTATCGGTATGTATGGCAACGCCGCCACCAACGTGGCGTTCCCTGTGGTGATGCTGACCATCGCCTTTTCCCAAATCTCGGGCGTGGGCACGGCGGCGAACTTCAACATCTCCATGGGCGCAAAGCGGACAGAGGATGCCAAACACTATATCGGCACAGGCTTGACGCTGATGACCCTCTTTGGTCTTGTCATCACCGCTGTGGTGCTGGGACTGAAAACGCCGCTCCTGTGGCTGTGCGGCGCGACGGAGGCGGTGTTTGACTACGCGGACACCTATCTCAGCATTACCGCCTTTGGTCTCCCCTTCCTGCTGCTGGGCAACGCTATGGCGACCCTTATTCGCGCAGACGGCAGCCCCCGCTACTCCATGTTCAGCAGCATTATCGGTGCAGTGCTGAACGTGGGACTGGATGCGCTGTTCATGCTGGTGTTTGACTGGGGGATTCAAGGCGCAGCGTGGGCGACCATTATCGGTCAGATCGTGTCGTTCCTCGTGTCCTTTGGATACTTCTTCCACTTCAAAGCCTTCCCCATCACGCGGAGTATGCTGGTGCTGAAGGGGAAATATGTGGTGTCCATCCTCAAGCTGGGACTTTCGTCCTTCATTAACCACATGGTGATGACGGTGGTGAACATCGTGTTGAACAACATGCTGAAAAAGTACGGCGCGGAGTCCATCTACGGCAGCGATATTCCCTTGGCGGTGGCCGGCATTGCGGCGAAGATCAACAGTATTCTTATCGCCTTCGCCGTGGGTATCGCTCACGGCTGTCAGCCCATCTTCGGTTACAATATGGGTGCAAAAAACTACGAGCGCGTGAAAAAGACGTATGTTTCGGCATTGGGCGCGGCGCTTCTTATCGGTTTGGTGGCCTTCGCCGCATTTCAGCTGTTCCCGCGGCAGATCACCTCCATCTTCGGCAGCGGCGAGCCGCTATATTACGATTTTGCGGCGAAGTATCTGCGGATCTACCTTATGATGGTGATCGTGGTGGGCACGCAGCCGCTGACACTCAGCTATTTTACAAGTATCGGCAATGTGCGGCAGGGGCTTGTGATCTCTCTGTCGCGGCAGGGCTTTTTGCTGCTGCCGCTGCTGGTAGTGCTGCCGATGCTCTTCGGACTTAACGGCGTGCTGTGGGCAGGCGCAGTGGCTGACACGCTGGCCTGCATCCTCGCCCTCTTCTTAGTGGCACGGGATTTCAAGCGATTGGATCGGCTCAAAGCCGCAGAGGAATAATATCACTATAAAAAATCCGCCGCCTCAGACCCAGAGGCGGCGGATTTTTTAGGAAAGCGGGGGAGGGTACTGCGGCTTAAGCAGCGCCCTCCCTGTAGAGAGAAAACATTGCTTTCGCAACCGGAAAACAAGCGAGTCAAGGATTATTGCTCATTAAAGCGGGGCAGCACCGTGAAGAAGGTGCAGGCAGCGAACACGGCACCCAACGCGAGGGTAATACCGCCGATGGCACCGATACCGGAGGCACACCATGCAAAGCAAAGTGCGGCAGTAGCAAAGAGGCTGACGATAGCGGCGATGGTAAAGTTGTTGTTTTTCATAGTGTTTCTCCTTTCTAGACTTTCGGGGGATGTTTGTCTCTTGTGTTCTCTGTGATTGTATGGTATCATGCCCTCAAGCATTTGTAAAGCGAATGATTCTCATGATTATCATCACAAATTCGCATGAATTGAGGTAGCAAGAAAATGGATATGAATTTGCTCAAGTACATGGCCTTTGTTAAGACGGTGGAGTACGGCAGCTTTACCAAAGCAGCAGAGATGCTGCATTACTCTCAATCGGGCATCAGCCGCATGATCGCCGATTTAGAGAAGGAGTGGGGGCTGTCTCTCCTGGAGCGCAGCCGCGCAGGTGTGCGCTTGACGGCGGAGGGGGCGCTGCTGCTGCCCTTTGCACAAAATCTATGCCGCGAATATGAACGGTTACAGATGCAGGTGGACGAGATGCGGGGCTTGCAGCGAGGGCTGATCCGCATCGGTGCCATTGCCTCCACCGCTACCCACTGGGTACCTAACATCGTCCGCGCCTTTCAGCGGGATTTTCCAAACATCGACTATGAGCTGCTGTTGGGCGACTATGAAGAGGTGGGGAAATGGGTCATGGAGGGGCGGGTCGATGGCGCATTTACCGTTCTCCCCGTGACAGAAGAATTGGAAGTCATTCCTTTAGAGAAGGACGAATTGGTGGCGATCCTGCCACGAGAGCATCCCTTGGCGGCACAGGAAACGGTAGCATTGGAAGCCCTGTGCCAAGATCCCTTTTTGATGCTGGAGATCCAAGCAGACAAGCCCAGCAGCATTCAGTCGCTGTTTCTCTCCCGTGGCTTGACGCCGAAGGTGTTCTTTACCACATGGGAGGATTACGCCATTATGACCATGGTGGAGAAAGGTTTGGGCGTGAGTATTCTGCCCAGCCTCATTCTACGGCGCACGCCTTACCACCTGGCAATTCGTCCGTTGGCAGAACCGGCCTATCGCCAGTTGGGGTTTGTGCTGCGCTCACGGGAGGAATCCTCGTTGGCTATGAAGCGATTTCTGCAGTATTTGGATGCGAGAAACGGAGAGTAAAAAACAGAGAGTCTATCGACTCTCTGTTCTTTTATTTCTGTAACAACGGCAGCGCTACACGGAGGGTGAACACGCCCTCTTTCGGTTCAAAGAGACAATGTCCGTGGTTGCGCTGGGCAATGGCGCGGATGCTTTGGCAGCCGTAGCCGTGATTTTCACGGGCAGATACAGGCAGGCCGTCCTGCATACGGATTTTGCCCTTGCAGGGGTTTTTGATCTCCAGCAGGAGCGTATTGTTGCGGATGCGGCAGGTGAACTTCGCCCAGCGGTGCGTCTTGTCTACCTTTTCTACAGCGTGGAGAGCGTTTTCCAAGCCGTTGGAGACCACGGAGCAAAGCTCCGTGTCGGAGATGGGCAGTTCTTTTGGCAGCGATACCTCCATGGTCAGCGCGATGTCTATACGCTTGGCTTTTTCGGCAAAGGAGGAGCACAACAAATTCATGGCCTCATTTTCACAGAAGCGGCGCAGGGAAATGGTAGAGAGATCTTCTTGAATGTGGTGGATGTATTCCGAGGCCTGCTCGGGCTTATCAGCGGACAAGAAGCCCTCGATCATGTTGAGATGATGGCGCATATCGTGGTGATAGACCGCCGTTTGATGGGCGGAGACCTTCAGGCGCTCCATCTCTCCCCGAGACTGCTTCAGTTCCGTTTCCAGCATGGTACTCTGCAACTCCGCCTGTGCCTTGTTGCGGGACTCAGTGTGATACATGGACAGGAACAGCACATAAAATACGATCAGCGCCGTAGGCAGAAACTCATAGATGATCTGCACCTCCACCACCAAAAATTCGGCATAGACAGTGGTGGCGTAGTCAAAGAGATAATAGGCTAGAGGCAGACTGCCAAAGAGGAGGAGCGTCTGGCGGGAGTAGGTCATGGCGCTGTGGGCAGCGGGGGCAAAATACCGCTGCAGCAGATAGCACACAGGAACAATGGCGAGGGTGTAGACGATCTGCTCCGCCAATGGCGACGCCGTCAGCGCCAGCACGGTCATGCTCACCCATCGGGGCAGCTGACAGCAGAGATAGGCGGTGCAGACGCTGATAAGGGAAACGCCCAAAGGCTTTTTCAGCAGGAAAATCAGCGCCAGCACCAACGGCAGGTGGATCACGACGGGATACAGCCGCTCCGCCGCCCTTACACCCTGAGTAAAATAACACAGCGCCTGCACCAACAGGAGCAGCAGACACAGAACAGCCAACGCCCGTCGCTGCCACCCATGGCTGCAACCGCCGGCAAGTGCCGCGCTCAGCACCACACCGAAGATCAGCACCAGCACATAATTGAGCATCTCAAGGAATGTCACAATCTCCATGAGCTCACCCCTCTTCTTCAGTGAACAGCGCCTTCATGTACTTGTTCTGCACCTCTTTATAGAGTCCGCGGGAGACAGGCAGCGTCTTTCCCGAAAAAGTGCGGATGCCCGCGGCGGACAGCTCCGCTGCCTGCAGCAGATTCACAATATAGGCGCGGTGGCAGCGGACGAACTCCTGGCGTTGCAGCAGCTGCGGCTCAAATTCCCGCAGTGTGCCGAACACCTCATGAGCCGTGCCGTCCACCATGTTGAAATAGAGATGCTTGCCGCTGACCTCCACATAGGACAGCTGGGAAAACAGCACGCGGACAAAGGTCGTGCCGCACTTGACGGTCAATCCCTCGGTGGGCTTCTGCTCGCGGAGCAGCAGCTTATCGAGGATGGGATACAGACGCTCCTTCTGAACAGGCTTAAGGAGATAGTCCAACGCCCGCACACCGTAGCTTTCATAGGCAAAGCCGGGGGAGGTGGTGAGGAACACAATGTCGGCAGCAGCGTCGCGGAGGCGGATCTCCGCCGCGGCATCAATGCCGCTCATGCCGGGCATCATAATATCCAAAAGATAGAGGTCAAAGCGCTCTTCGCCGACGGCATCCAACAGAGCCATGGCACTGCTAAAGCACCGATAGCGCAAGGGTGCCTTTTTATCACTTTTCCATTTTTCAAGAAGCTCGGATACGCGGTCCAGCTCCTCGCTTAAATCATCACAGATGGCGATGTACATAGCGTGCCTCCTCCCTGTGGTT
Source organism: uncultured Oscillospiraceae bacterium (assembly GCA_964439545.1). GTDB lineage: Bacteria > Bacillota > Clostridia > Oscillospirales > Oscillospiraceae > Vescimonas. Next base: position 5,121 of record CAYTOO010000044.1, read on the forward strand.
TTCTCACTATTTGAGTTTACCACAAAGCCCAAGGTCTTGGCAAGAGAGAGGCTGTTCCCTTTGCAATTCGGGGCGCAAAACCATACCATTCGTTCCAATTTCGACAAAATTTTCCGCCCTTTCTGCTATAGTATCTTTATCATGGTATGCACTTTGCAGGAAAGGGAGGCGAGAGACGATGCCATGGACATCCATTCGGGCGCTGATCCTTCTGTGTCTCTTTCTAGGCCTTTATCTCTGGTTCCGCCGTGTTTGGAACATCATGAAAGCGCGGCAAACGGCAGTGGATATTGCGCAAAAGCAGTGGCAGGCCGTGGAAAACGGCGGCGACACCCTCTCTGCAGAGGCTTTCTCTGCCGTGCTGGCACGAAGTGAGAGCATCTATTGCCAAGCTGTCACCATGTACAACCAGGCCTTAGGGCATCCGCTGCACTGGCTGCCCGCCACCGTGATGGGATTTCGTCCTCTTACGGAAGATGGCGGTATTGCAGAAAGTTGAGGAGATGAGAATATGAGTTCCAATATTGATAATATGAAGCAGGCTGTATTCGAGATGTTCGGCGTTGGCACGGGCACCGCGGTGGAGGTCATCCCTGCTGAGGTATCTGTGGAGATAACGGAAGAGTCCGCCGCGCCTGTGGTACAGCCCTCCGCTGCAGAGGTTGCTCCCGCAGCGCCTGCCGCTCCTGCACCGTCTATCCCCGTGAGACAGGTGGCCATGAGCTATATTGCCGCAGGCACAGTGTTTGAGGGCACGATGCACTGCGACGACGATGTGGATATCGCAGGTGAGTTCAAGGGCGATGTGGATGCCAAGGGTACTGTGAGCCTGTATTCCTCTATGGAGGGCAACGTCACCGCCGGCAGCCTGACACTGGCAGGCTGCACCCTGACAGGCAACGCTACGCTGCGTGATACCCTGACCATCAACGAAACCGCAGGTGTGTTCGGCAACATCCGCGCCAAGGATGTCCACTGCGCCGGCGAAATTAACGGCGACGTGGATCTCTCCGGTCACATTGCACTGGAGCATACTGCCAAGGTACGGGGCAATGTTTCCACCGGCAGCTTTGCCGTGGAAAAGGGCGCAGTGCTCTGCGGCGGCGTGGAAATTAAAGCGGGTGAGTAAGCCCTTCGGGGCTGTTCCCAATGCAGGTGAGGATGTCCCCTTTTCCTTGCCTGCATTTCTGTCTCTCCCCACAAGATCATAACAGATAAAGCATGCAGTTACCGCCTTAAACAGGCGGCAACTGCATGCTTTTATATTAGCCTTTTCTCCGTACTACGGCGGCAGTACCGCTCGCCGACAGCGTCAGCAGCAGCCCCCACAGCCATACGGAGTCACCCGTTTTTGGTGATGTTTCCAAAACAGTGGGGACAAATGGCACGGCGGGCGCAGGATTGCCGCGGGCAGGCGCAGCGAAGCTCAAATCCACCGTCTCGCGGGCATTCACCACCTTTGTCCCCTCGGCAATGCCTACGAAGGTCTGGGAGGACACCTCCTCCCGCACCTCGGAGGTATAGACATACACACCGCGTGAAAGGCGCTGCGCACCCGTCAAAGCAATCACGCAGCCTACATTCTCCCCCGCCGCTAAGGTGAGTCCGCTGAGGGTATAGTTCCCCTTATTGTCGGGAAGAAGGACACCTTCTGTTTTATCGGGGGCAATGCGGCCTTCTGCCAACACAGCACCATCGGCGGCGAGGACTTGCACCGTCAAATCATCCCCTTTTTGTGGGGTGGCTTTTAAGGAAAACACAATGTCAACGCGATAGCGGTCTTTTCCATCGTTGGTATCAGCTTTTTGTCCTACGGAAAGGGCCATCTTCTCCACCAGAGCATCGTCTGCCAAGATGGTGGTCTCCCCTGCCTCTGCCGCCGTCATGGAGAGCGACATGAGATAATAGGCCAGGGCATCGATGCGCTCCAGCGCCTTGTCAATGTCCTCTGCCGTCATGCCGTACTGCTCTTTCAGCACCTTGTCGCAGTATTCCCAACGGGGACTTCCTACATCCAGCGTGTTGGCACCGAGAGTAATGACTTCATAGGGATTGCCGTATTCCCAAATGGCGATTTGGGTGGCAGTAAGAGCTTCCCCCTCCGTGAGGGCGGCCACATCGTCCTTTGTCATGGTGGTCAATGCACCGCCATCGATAGCTGTGTTCAGCGCACTTTTCAGCACTTCAAGGCTTCCTGTGCCCGCGGCCGCGCCCCAGTAGCCCGTGAGGACAATGGCGCGGATATGGTCAGCAGCACCCTCGGCGCGATAGTAGTCGGCATCATCTAAGTTTTCCACCTTATACCACCACCCCGTCTTGGAGGTGGTGTCAATGTCGGCGCAGTAGGCGGTGTAGACACTGCCCTGTTTGGTGGGGTTTGTCAGTTGGAATTGCGATGTGCCTGTGCCGTAGTGCCATGCGCCATATTTTTCACTTAAGTTCCAATCCGCACCAAAGAGGCTGTCCTCCCCGTGGCCGACATAGAGGAAATCATAGTTTTCCAAAGAAGCATCCTTCCCCGTCAGCGCCTGTGTGATCTCCTCTTGTGTCATGTTCCACTGTGGGGCTTTTACCTGTTGTTTTGCCTCACTCCACTGTGGATTTACCGCCTGTAAGCCGTCACTGCCGTATGCCGCGCCCCAGTTAAAGGCAATACACAGCGCCGCCAACAGTGCCGCCGCGAAACGTTTTCCCTGTTTTTTCATCTTCCCTGTCCCCTTTCCGTGTGTTGACTCCCCTTTCGGTGGGGAATCCCAGTATACGACGGAGGTTGTAGACGATTTCGTCGGAAAGCGTAGGCTGCGGCGCTTTTCTTGCAAATTATATTCGATTGTCGTCACAAGACAGGTGGTTTTCCTTGAAAAGTTGAGAGTTTATTAGTATACTTCTAAATAGTACATTCTGCGGCGGTTTTCCCGCCCCTACCAATAAGGAGGACGACGCTATGGCATTTTTGACCGATATTGAGATTGCCCAGCAAGCAACGCCCCTGCCCATTATGGAGATCGCCAAAAGCTGCGGCATTGACGATGAGGCTGTGGAGCAGTACGGCAAGTATAAGGCGAAACTGGACTATAAGATGCTGCAATCTTCCACCACGCCAGACGGCAAGCTGATCCTTGTGACCGCCATCACCCCCACCCCCGCGGGCGAGGGCAAAACCACCACTTCCGTGGGTTTGGCGGATGGCCTTAGAATGATCGGCAAGAAGGCGGTTGTCGCCCTCCGTGAGCCCTCTCTCGGCCCCGTGTTCGGTGTGAAGGGCGGCGCGGCAGGCGGCGGTTACGCGCAGGTCGTGCCTATGGAGGACATTAACCTCCACTTCACGGGCGATTTCCACGCTATCGGCGCTGCCAACAACCTGCTGGCAGCCATGCTGGATAATCACATTCAGCAGGGCAATGCACTGGGTATTGATGTCAAGCAGATCACATGGAAACGTGCTGTGGATATGAATGACCGTCAACTGCGGCATATTGTGTGCGGTCTCGGCGGCAGGATGCAGGGCGTACCCCGTGAGGACGGTTTTGAGATCACGGTGGCCTCGGAGATCATGGCGGTGCTGTGTCTCGCTGCCGATATGGCGGATTTGAAGGCGCGGTTGGGCCGCATTATCGTAGGCTATACCTACGAGGGCAAGCCTGTAACTGCCGCCGATTTGAAGGCGCAGGGTGCCATGGCGGCGCTTTTAAAGGATGCTATCAAACCCAACTTGGTGCAGACGCTGGAGCATACCCCTGCGTTTGTCCACGGTGGGCCTTTCGCCAACATTGCACACGGCTGCAACTCCATTATCGCCACCCGTACGGCTCTCAAGATGGGCGACTATGTGGTGACGGAGGCGGGTTTTGCCGCCGACCTTGGTGCAGAGAAATTCCTGGACATCAAATGTCGCATGGCGGGTCTGACCCCCTCTGCGGTGGTGGTGGTTGCCACGGTACGCGCCCTGAAATACCACGGCGGCGTTGCCAAGGCTGACTTGAACAGCGAAAACCTCGAAGCTTTGGAAAAGGGTCTGCCCAACCTGCTGCGCCATGTGGACAACATCAAGAACGTGTTTGGCCTGCCCTGTGTGGTGGCCATCAACGCCTTCCCCACCGATACGGCAGCAGAGCTGGCGTTGGTGGAGGAAAAGTGCCGCGCATTGGGGGTGAATGTTGCCCTGTCCGAGGTGTGGGCCAAGGGCGGCGAAGGCGGCATGGCTTTGGCTGAGGAAGTTGTCCGTTTGTGCGAGGAGGAGAATCACTTCGCCTTCTCCTACGATACGGAATCTTCCATTGAAGAAAAGCTCGCCGCCATCGTCAAGCGTGTCTATCGCGGCGAGGGCGTGGTGCTCACCGAAGGTGCGAAAAAGCAGGCGGCGCAGCTTACCGCGCTGGGCTTTGGCAATTTACCTCTCTGCATGGCAAAGACACAATATAGCTTCTCCGATAACCCCGCTCTCTTGGGTGCGCCCGAGGGCTTTACGGTGACGGTGCGGAACTTGAAGGTCTGCGCAGGTGCAGGCTTCATTGTGGCGCTGACGGGAGATATTATGACTATGCCCGGTCTTCCCAAAGTCCCCGCGGCAGAGAAAATCGATGTGGACGAGAACGGTAAGATCTCCGGACTCTTCTAAATAACAAACAAGCGGCGACCGCAAGGTCGCCGCAGCTACGAAAGAAACTTTTTCCAAGGAGGAACAACAATGACCATCCTATCCCAACTCAACAGCCCCGCAATGTACCTCATCTGCGGCGGCGTGATCGCGGTGGTGGCGCTGATCTGCGTGCTGTTTATGGTGCGCGCCTATCGTGCCGGCCTCGCCATCGGTATGGACGCGACGAAAATGCGCCGCGTGATCATCTCCAGCACCACCTTTACCATTCTGCCCGCCGTGGGTATCTTGCTGGGCGTGATCGCCCTGTCGGGCTCTCTCGGCACGCCCCTGCCCTGGCTGCGTTTGTCCGTCATCGGTGCGCTCCACTATGAGACGCAGGTGGCACAGGGCGCGGCAGAGAGTGTAGGCCTCAGCGGCCTTAACGCCGCGGAGATGACGGCTACCGCCTTTTCTACCATCGCCCTCGTTATGAGTTCCTGCATCATCGGCGGTATCGTTATGTCCATCTTCTTCACCAAGCGTTATACCTCCCGTCTCAGCAGCGGCAAGAGCGGCAATGGCGGCGGTGTGGCAGGTGGCTTTGGCGATAAGGCCATGACCGCCATGTTCATCGGCCTTGTGTCCGCCTACATCGGTAACTACATCGGTCAGCTGGTGTCGGGCAATGGCCTGTTTACCTTTACGGGCAACTGGCTGCCCATCGCCGTGATGGCAGTGGCAGCTATTGCCATGGCCTTCTTCATTTGGCTGGCAGAGAAGAAAAACGCCGCGTGGGTGGAGAACTTCTCCATCGCAGGCAGCATGCTGGCGGGTATGATCGCCGCCGTGCTGATCGGTTAAAGGAGGTGCGGAAACATGAACAACATTTTTGAAACTTATAATGCCCGCACTCACCGCATCGGTCGCGCCGTATGCGCCCTGTGCCTCGTGCTGTTCCTCGGCGCACCCTTCCTCATGGGTGCTGTGCTGGGTGGTATGCCCGATATGAGCGCCTTTGGCCGCGCACTGCTGGCAGTTGGCCCTGTGTGGATCATCTCCTCTATTGCCGAGTATCTCATCTATACCCCCATGCTGGGCGCAGGCGGCGGTTACCTCGCCTTCATTACCGGTAACCTTATCAATATGAAGATCCCCTGCGCCATCAATGCCCGCGACATGGTGGGGGCAAAGTCGGGTACTCCCGAGAACGAAATTATCTCCACCTTGTCCATCGCCACCTCTTCTCTGGTGACCGTCCTCGTGCTGGCGCTGGGCGTGGTGTTGCTGCTGCCCCTGCAGCCTGTGCTGCAGTCCCCCGCGCTGCAGCCCGCTTTTGATAACGTGGTGCCCGCCCTGTTCGGCGCTATGGCCTACAAGTATTTCCGCGGCAGCATGAAGGTAGCGGCACTGCCTGTGGTTGCCATGTGCCTCCTCTTCATCTTCGTCCCGTCCCTGTCCAGCGCCACCAGCTTTATGATTATCCCCAGCGGCGCAATTGCTATCGCTATTGCCTTTTTGCTGCACAAGAAGGGAGCGAAGGCGTAAATGAAATACGTTGGATTTGCGCTCCTCGCCATTATTGGCATCATCGTGCTGCTTCTCTTGGCGGCACTCGTTCGCACGCTGCTTATTAAGCCCAAGAAATCCACCTATCAACCCAATCCCGATCCCCAGCGGGCGCAGGAGTACGCTGAAAAGCTCTCTGCCATGGTGCAGGTAAACACGGTGGCCTCCAAGGAGGATCGCCGCACAGAAGTCTTTTTGGAGTTCCACAAGCTGCTGGCGGAGCTTTTCCCCTTGGTGCATCAGCGCTTGGAAAAGACGGAGATCGACGGCAACCTGCTCTATCGCTGGCAGGGCGCTTCTTCTGACAAGCCCATCGTGCTGATGGCACATCAGGACGTTGTCCCCGCCGAGGGCGAGTGGGTTCACGAGCCCTTCTCGGGTGACATTGCCGACGGCTTCGTGTGGGGGCGCGGCACGGCGGACACCAAGTGTTCGCTGATGGCTATCTTCCAGTCCATTGAAGAGCTCCTTGCCGAGGGCGTTACCCCCGCGCAGGATGTGTACATCACCTCCTCCTGCACGGAGGAATTCGGCGGCGATGGCGCACCGAAAATCGTTGCTGAGCTCAAGCGCCGCGGTGTGCAGCCCTATGCCGTGTTTGACGAGGGCGGCGGCATTATTGACGAGCCTGTAGGCGGCGTGAAGGGTAACTACGCCATGGTGGGTACCTTTGAAAAGGGACAGGGCAACGTAAAAATTACCGCTCGCAGCGCAGGCGGACACTCCTCTGCCCCGCCCCGCAAGACGCCTCTCACCTCGTTGGCGGCTTTTATGAACGATGTCCACAGCCACGACCCCTTCCGCCGCGAGATGCTGCCTGCGGTGAAGAGAATGTTCCACAAGCTGTCCCCCTACTCTCCCTTTGCCTACCGCTTGCTCTTTGGCAATTTGTGGCTCTTTGGCGGGATTTTGAAGAAGGTCATGCCCATGGTGTCAGCGCAGGCCATCGCCATGATGCGCACCACCATCGCCTTCACTATGGCTTCGGGCTCTGAGGCGCGGAATGTCATCCCCCAAGAGGCCAGCGTGGTGGCAAACCTCCGCTTTATCCCCCATCAAGGAAAGGACGAGAGCTACGCTCTCCTTGAGAAAAGTGCCAAGAAGCACAGCCTTGAGATGGAGGTTATTGATGGGCACGACTCCTCTCCCACTCTCGATTTGACGGGCAGCGTGTGGACGCTGACGGAGAAGGCCATCGGCGCAGCGTTCCCCGAACTGCCTGTCGTCCCCTATGTGGTGACGGGCGGCACGGATGCGCGGTTCTATCACGAAATCTGCGACAACTGCGTCCGTTTCTCCCCCGTGATTTACGGCAAGGAACAGCTCAAGGGCATGCATGGTCTCAACGAGAACATCAGTGTGGATTGTCTCGTGGGCGCTGTGGATTTTTATAAGAAGTTGATTCTGCTGAACAACTAACATGAAAAAAAGACCGCCCATGGCGGTCTTTTTTTACATCTTTATTGCACCTGCATTTCATCCATACGGCGCAGGGCTTTTTTGAACTGGAAGATAAACAATATCGAAGTGAACAGCACCGCCAAAATGTCCGCGATGGGCTCGGCTAAGTACACGCCCATGGTCTTGTCGGACACAAATCGGGGCACAATGTAGATAAGGGGCAGCAGCAACACGAACTTGCGCACCACAGCAACGGTGATGGAAGCCAACGCGTTGCCGAGGGAGATGAAGGCCATCTGACAGGCCACTTGGATACCAAAAATCACCACGCCGCCCATGTAGATGCGCAGCGCACCTGTGGAGAACTCAATAAGGGCAGGATTGGGGGTGAAGAGGCTGACGAACACCTGGGGGAACAGCTCCACCAAGCCCCAGAGAATGACGGAATAGGCAAGGCTCACGCGGAGGAGGCAGAAGAATGCCTTCTTCACGCGGGCTTTGTTTCCTGCGCCGTAGTTGTAGCTCAAGATCGGCTGTGCGCCCTGTCCCAAGCCCTGCAGGGGCAGCATGGCAAACTGCATGACGGCGGTGAGGATGGTCATAGCGCCCACGGCAATGTCGCCGCCGTAGTCCTGCAAGGAGGCGTTGAAGCACATGGAGATGACACTCTCGCTGCTCTGCATAATGAAGGAGGCCATACCGAGAGCGAGACAGGGGGCGACCACCCGCCAGCGAAGTCCCATATAGCGACCTCTCAGGCGCAGGAAGGTTTTCTTGCCAAAGAGGAAACGCAGCACCCAAGCGCAGGAGATGGCTTGAGAGAGGATGGTAGCCAGCGCTGCGCCCTGCACGCCCATGTGGAAACCGTAAATGAACAGGGGGTCGAGGACGATGTTGCAGATTGCGCCGATAAGGACGGAGGTCATGCTGGTGCGGGTAAATCCCTGTGCCGAAATATAGGCGTTCATGCCCAGTGTCAGCTGGACGAACACCGTGCCGAGGGCGTAGATATTCATGTAGCCCACGGCGTACTCGATGGTATTGGGGCTGCCGCCAAAGGCCATCAAAAACTCACGATTCCACAGCAGCAGCGCCGCCGTCAGTACCACCGAGGTCACAAGCAGCAGGCAGAAGCATCCGCCCATGGCTTTTTCGGCATCCTCCATGCGCTTTTGTCCCATGAAGATGGAGGCACGGGGCGCACCGCCTGCACCCACAAGGGCGGCAAAGGCGGAAACAATGAGGATGATGGGCATACAAAGGCCTACGCCTGTCAGCGCCAAGTCACCATCGAGAGGCATACGTCCGATGTAGATGCGGTCAACGATGTTGTAGAGCATGTTGACCAGCTGGGCAAGGACAGTGGGAATGGCCAGCCGCCACAGGAGACGGCCGATGGGGGCAGTGCCGAGGAACTCTTTATTCTCCATGTAGGTCGTCTCCTTTCCACAAATTTCATGCAAGGAACAGTATACCCCTCTTTTTTACGCGGCGCAAGGAAAAGTTTTCCCCAAAGGTGCGGGAGATTCCACATTTGGGATTGAATTCACTCTGCGGCGGTGGTAAAATATATGGTTGGAAAATCCCTTATTTTAAAGGAGTTGTGATATTATGGCAAAGACTGTTTCCGACGTGATGAACCTCATCCGCGAGAAAAATATCCAGATGGTGGATTTTAAGATGGTGGATATTAACGGCCAGTTCCGTCATCTGACCATTCCCGCCTGCCATTTCGATGAAAAGACCATGACCGATGGCTTCGGTTTTGATGCCTCCAACTATGGCTACGCCGTGGTGGAGAAGAGCGACATGGTGTTTATCCCCGACCCCGATACGGCGATGGTAGACCCCTTCTGCGAGATCCCTACCCTGTCCATGACGGGCAACGCCATGATCATCGAT
>CAYTOO010000045.1:0-14488 GCA_964439545.1 uncultured Oscillospiraceae bacterium
ACAGCGGCCTCTCACGCCGTTAACATCGGTTCGAATCCGGTATGGGTCACCAAAACTCCCAAGCCTATGGCTTGGGAGTTTTCTTTTACTCATTTTCCCAACATTAAATTTTTGCACTCCCCTGTTTACAAGTGCTGTTTTTTAATGGTATAATACTGCAAACTATTTAAGGAGGCGGCGCAGTATGGAAGCACGGCATGAAATCATCCCCTTTGACCAAGGCAGCCCTATCCGTCTGTTTATGCATAAATTGGGCGATGTGGCACGCCATTGGCACGAGAGCTTGGAGCTGTTGTTCGTCCTTACAGGTGAGGTGACGGTGCTGACGGGTGATAAGCAGACCACCCTGCAACCCGACGATATTCTGTTGATTAACGGCAATGTGATCCATGAGCTGCACTCCGAGGGCTGCGTGCTGATCGCCGTGCAGATTAAGCTCTCGAAGTTCGACATCCCTCAAACGGTGGTCAATCAGCTGTATTTCGACTGTAACTCCATCACTCGTCCTGTGCCGGAGCGCTTTGAGAACATCAAGCGGCTCATTACCTCCATGCTGCAATTTGATACTGCGGACAGCGAAATGCTATTCCGCGGTCGTACTTTGGCTTATGCCCTGTTAGGCGAGTTAGCGCAAAATTTTAAGGCGGAGAAGCCTGTGGCGGAGTTGAACACCCACAAGCATCTCGAGCGCATGAACAATATCCTCCGCTATATTGGCGAGCATTGCCATGAGCAGTTGACACTGGGGCAGCTGGCAGAGCAGGAACATCTGTCCACCCCTTATCTCTCCAGCTTTTTTGAAAAGCACATGGGCGTGAACTTCACCACCTATTATACCAATCTCCGCTTGGAGCGGGCCATGCACGATCTACTCTACACGGACATCACCGTGGAGCAAGTGGCTGCTAAGAACGGCTTTTCCGATCCCCGCGCCTATGTCCGCGCTTTTAAGAAGAAGTACGGTGTATTGCCCAGCCAGTATAGAAAAATGGCTGTTACACCCGATGCGGCGGTGTCTGAGGAGAGTTTGACCGCCATCAATTATCTGAACTTCAAACCCGAGAACTATTTCCACGTCCTCTCCCGCTATCTGCCGCAGGAGGATACCGCACCCGCCGCTGTCAGCGCAGCAGTGCCGCGGGAGGCGCTGCCTGCGGTCAATGTGGATGCTGCCGCCGCAGGCACACAGCTGCACCATCACTGGAAAACCTTTGCAGGTGTGGCAAGAGCCAAGGATCTCATTTACGGCGATGTGCAGGAGATGCTGCGGCAACTGCAACGGGATGTGGGGTTCCGCTATCTCCGTTTCCACGGTATTCTCTCCGATGATATGCTGGTGTGTCAGCGGGGGAAAAATGGGCAGCTGCAATTTAATTTCACACTGGTGGATAAGGCGCTGGATTTCGCCTTAAGCGTTGGCTTAAAACCCCTGATCCAGTTCTCCTTCATGCCCTCTGCTTTGGCGGAAGATCCCCAGCACATCGTTTTTTCCAACCCCGTGGTCATCAGCATGCCGCGGAGAATGGAGGAGTGGGAGCAGCTGGTGCGGGAGTTTCTTCACCATATCCGCAGTCGCTACGGGCAGCAGGAGATCCGCAGCTGGCTCTACAGCGTATGGAATGAGCCCGACACCTCTGCCTCCATGTTCGGTTTCCCCCATAAAGAGGACTACTATCGCCTCTATCAGCACACATGGAACACAGTCAAGAGTTTCGATGAAGCGCTGATTTTCGGTACGCCCTCCCTCTTCCCCGCCACGGAGGCGAGCTATCGGTGGTTCAGCGAATATCTCCAGTTTTGTCGCAGCGCCGATTGTCCGCCCCAGTTTCTCGATGTCCACTACTACGCTGACAATTTCCAAGAGCTGCCCTTTGATGCCGCCAGCTTCACCTCTCCCGCCAAGTTCAGCCGCGATCCCGATCATTTCAGCAAGTTTATTGATCGGCTGCAGCAGTTTACGAAAGAGGAACAGATCGATGCACTCCCCCTCTATATCACCGAGTGGAACATGACGGTCTCTCACCGCAATCTCATTAACGACACCTGCTTCAAGGCCACCCATTTGGCGAAGAATTTCCTCGAAAACTATGACCGCTTGGATGCCGTGGGCTACTGGGCGTTGACGGATTTCCTCGATGAATTGTTCCCTGAGGAGGCGCTGTTCCACGGCGGCATGGGCTTGTTCACCGTCAATGGCATCAAAAAGCCCGCCTATCACGCTATGAGCATGATGGCGAAGCTGGGCGATGAGGTCATCAGCCGCGGGGAGGGCTATTTTGTAACGCGCCGCGCCAATGGCGAATTGGCGGCGATCCTCTATAACTACGAGCATTGCAACTCCCTGTTCGTGGATGAGGGCTTGGGACTCACCACCACCAGTCGCGATGGCGTGTTCCCCAACAGCCGCTCTGTAGACATGACGCTGACGCTGCAGAATCTCCCCGAAGGCAGCTATCGCATTCGCAACACCATCCTCAATCAGCAGCATGGCAGCTGCTTCGATGCGTGGGTGGAGATGGGCGGCGAAATACTCAGCGCCACCGACACGGCGTGGCTAAAACAACACTGTGTGCCTGCCCTCCACCTTTCCACCATGGAGACACAGCAGGGGCAGCTATACTACACCACCACCCTTGCACCTCACGAGGTGCGCCTTGTGGAAATTACATCCACAAACAACGGATATTGACAAAAATAGAGCTGTTCAACTGAACAGCTCTATTTTTCTTATTGAATCTTTTCGGGGTTATAGACGATGTTGCCCTCGCCGCCGTCTGCGCGGCAGAAACGGGAGAAATCCATCGCCTTGGCGATGAAAGCGGGCTCACCGTTGAAGCCGCGGAAAGGCATGTTGTCCACATTGCCTGCGAGAATGTCATCGCACACGGCGATCACATTGGCGATCATGTCCACCGTGCCATCGCCCATGCCGTGGGAGAAGAGGCAACGGTCATACTTCCCTGCCGTTTCTGCCTGCAAAGTAAGCAGCATCTCGCGATACTGGGCTACAGAGGGGCAAGCGGCATCAAAGAGGAAGGTGAACGCGTTACAGGCATCGCCCAAGATCAAGACACGCTCCTCGGGGATCAGCATCACCGTGCTGCCGGGGGTGTGACCGGGGGCAGCAATCGCCTGCACAGAGATGTCACCTAAGGAGAAGGTCGTGCCCCACTCCAAAGGAAGGAACTCCTCCACCGCCTTGACGGGCAAAAAGTCGCTCCGCTGCACCTTGGCAATGAGCGCGGCATCGCCGCCTTGATGAACAGCACCCTGCACATAGCCCATGCGGACAGGCAGCTGGCTGTGATCGAGATAAACCTCTCTGTCAGCGCTGTGGAGATAGACGGTATCAAACTCCCCTGCGCCCATGGCGTGATCCACATGACCGTGGGTCAACAGCACCGTGACAGGCTTGGTGGTAATGCTTTCCACCGCCGATTTCAAGCTGCCTGCGCCTACGCCCGTATCCACCAAAAGGGCGCGTTCGCTGCCCTCGATGAGGTAGATGGCAGTGCGGCTCACATCCCAAATGCGGGTGATGCGGGGATGGATCTTCTCAAACTGGTAAAACATAGCCTTCACTCCTTACAGTCGCGTGTCCCAGCAGCCACAGAAGGGATCAATGGGGCTCACGCCCTTGAACTCGCTGCGGCCCAGCATCTTGTCGATTGCCGCATCGATGACCGTGGGGGCATGACAATAGGCGTTGACATAGGTGGGTACCATGGGGACATCGTAGAGGTGGTAGGGGTTACCCACGCTGACAAAGACGGTGGGCACTTCCTTAGCAAACCAAGGCAGGTTGTTGCCTGCGCCGAAGAGGGTATGCCAGTTGATACGGGCGGTGGTCTTGTTGGAGGCGTTTTCGATGTTGCCGATATAGAACACCAAATCGTACTTTGCCTTAAACTGCTCCACCGCGCCATCCAAGAAGATGGTCTCGAAGGTCTCGGGGATGTACTTGGTGACCTCGAAGCCAGCCTCGGTCAAGCGGCGCTCGAAGTGGGCATAGACACGGTCGTTGGAGGGGAAATCGCCCAAGATCTCCAGCAGCACTTTCTTGTGCTTCTCGGGGGTGATGGGCAGAATGTTCCGCACATCCTTGACGAGGGTCACGCCCTTGTCGGCGCACTCCTCAGCCCATGCAAGATGCTGGGGATTAGACAGCACCTCCAGCTCCGCCTCACTGCGTAGGAGCTGACCCGCTGCCTGTTTCTCGGGCAGCTGTAGCATGGCCTTCAGCGCGAGGATACGGGTCAAAGCCTCATGCATACGCTCCTCGGTCAAGAGGCCCTTATGGAGACCGTCCTTCAAATACTGCAGATCCTCTTCCAAATCCTTGGTAAAGAGCAGCATATCGCAGCCGTTCTGAATGGTCATGGGCACTGCTTCCGCGCGGTTGGTGACAGCCATCAGACCCACCATGGGGCTGGCATCAGTGGAAATGAGACCGTTGAAGCCCACTTCCTCGCGGAGATAGCGCAGGACGTTCTTGGAAACACAAGCGGGGATCACCTGCTGGCAGGGCTTACCGTCATAATACTCCTCCATGGCGGGCATGGCGAAGTGACCTACCATTGCCACAGGGGCACCCTCGGCGGTTAAGCTGCGGTAAATCTTACCGAAAGTGGCCTCCCAGTCCTTGATGGACAGGCTGTTGACGGAGGTCAGCAGGTGCTGATCGCGGCTGTCCACGCCGTCACCGGGGAAATGCTTGATGGTGGGGGCAACGCCGGTACCGGCGAGGCCTTCCATATACGCCTTACCCATCGCCAGCACACGCTCGGGGTCGTTACCATAGGTGCGGACGTTGGTGATGGGGTTTTGGAAGTTCATGTCGATGTCCACGATGGGAGCATAGGTGACATTGACACCCACCGCCGCGCCTTCCACGCCGCAGATGCGGCCAAGACGGCGTGCCTGCTCCACCTCACCGGTGGCGGCCATCAGCATCTGACGGCCCATGTAGGTACCCTCGTTGGCGATGCCGCTGCCGCCGTCTTCCAAGTTGGCGGAGATGATCATGGGGATAGGAGAATTCTCCTGCACGGTGTTGATGGCGGTCTGCACTTCCTTGGCGGGGTTGGAGCGGAACATGATGCCGCCCCAACGATGCTGAGAAGTAGCCATCTTCAAATAACCGGGATCATTGCTGTAGAGGAGAGGGCACATAAGCTGCTCCACCTTCTCATCCTCGGTCATGTTGGCAAGGGTGTTCTCCACCCAAGCGATTTGCTCGTCCGTAAGGCAGAAGGGCTTTGCTTTCAGATCGATATTCATGTCTCTATTCCCTCCCCCTTCTTTTTCTTGGCAAACAGCTTAGTAACCTTACCGCCCTGAGAGCCGATAACGTTGATGACGAGGATGAACACACCCATGCAGATGGTGGAAATGGCAGCACCAAGCTCGTCACTGTAGACGGCCTTCAAGCCGTAGGACATGAGGCACAAGGACAAAGAGCCCACGATGATGCCGAGGGTATCGCCGCAGAATGCACCCACGATCAAGCCGATGAACACGGGGAGAATGTTGGAGAACAGCTCACCCACGGTGGACATGGAGGTGGTGGCGGCGCGGTGCATGCCGTTGGCCATGTAGATGACGGTGGCAAAACCGAAGATCAAGCCGCTGAAAATATAGCTGACGATGACGTTCTTCTTCTCCTTCACGCCGATGTTCACCGCCGCCTGCTGATTGTTGGCCAGCAGCTGAGACTGCTTACCGGAGACCGTGCAGTAGCTATAGAAGGCGTAGAGGATAATAGCTGCTGCCATGGGGATCAGCACGGCAGGATAGGTGGAGAAGAGGCGCAACGTCATGTTAGACACGATGTTCACGCCGCGGCTCTTATAGATAAGGCAGGTGACAGACTCATAGAGCATGGCAAAGCCGATGGTGGTAATGACGATAGGCACGCGGCCGTACACATAGAAGATCGCCACCAGTACGCTCAGCGCCACGCAGCCCACGATGCACAAAAGCATCATGATGCCGATGCTATTGTCCATTTCCAGTGCTACGTTGCCTGCCACGATAGAGGTCAAAAGCATAATGGCGCCGCCGGAGAAATCGAAGCGACCGCACTTGAACTGGAGGCCAATGCCCATGGCGCAGGTCAGGGACAGGGCGATGTCCACAATGAGGGTGCGCCACATATCCCATGTGCCGTAATACATCTTGCCGTTAGCGTAGCACAGCGCCATCATAATGAGGTACATGGCTACAGGGAGCGCCAAAGTGCCCACGATGCGGGTCAGTAAAGATTTTCTTTTCATACTGTATCCCTCCTTATCTGGGCAGTGTGCCGTCTTTTTTACGGCAGGTGATGAGGACAACGATCAGGAAGATCACAGCCTTAATGATGAACACCTGATTGGCCTTCACACCGATGAGGGGCAGACCCACCGCCAAGAGGCCGAGGGTAAAAGAGCCCACCACGGCGCAGGAGACCTTGGAGCGCATGCCGCCGTTGAGGGGCATACCGCCCAGAATCAGCGCCACCATGACGTTCATTTCAAAGCCGGTACCGGTAGAGTCGGAGGCAGAGCCGGTGAAGCCCATCTGGAACAAGGATGCCAGCACCACGCAAAAGCCCATGATCACATAGGCGATGACCTTGAACTTCACGAGGTTGATACCGCTCTGCTGTGCGGCTACGGGGTTGGCACCGATGGCTTTGGCGTTCTTGCCGTACTTGGTATAGTTAAAGAGGTAGGTGATGATGATAATCTCCACCACCAGTGCCACCACCATGAGCCAAGGCTCTTTGAACAGGTGATAGTCGATGGTCTTTAAGCCCACATTTCGTGAGCCGAGGGAGTTATATGTCACGGTGCTGACGCCGCTCAAGGCCATCATGAAGGCCACGGAGGAGACCACGGGATGGATGTGGAGCAGCTCACCGATGGCACCGTTGGCAGCGCCGATGATGATGGCGATGACCAAAGAGACGAGAATACCGGGCAGCAGGCTGCCGGTAGCGTTGCCCAATGCCACGATCAGCGTGGCGTAGAGGCCCACCTGCTTACCGATACTCACGTCCATGTTGCCCATGGCGTAGACGAACACTGCGCCCACGGACAGCAGAGCGTTGACGATGACGTTACTCATAAGGGTGGCCAGCTTTTCGGCCTCCCAGATGCTCTTGCCGCGCAGCGGCGGCACGATGGAAAACAGCACGATGCAGAACAGCAGTCCGCAATATGCGCCGAACTCGTGCTTGTGGCGTTTGACCCAATTTAAGATGGGGCTATCTTTTTTCACTTTCATCAATAACCCCTCCTTAGATCATGTACTCGATGATGTCCGTCTGCTTCAGGTCGGGAGAGCGCATGAACTCCTTCTTTACCTCGAAGTCCTTCATGATCAGCAGGCGGTCAGCCATACCGATCAGTTCGCTCAGCTCCTCGGAGATCATCAAAATGGCGCGGCCTTCCTTCTTCATCTCCTCGATCATGGCATACATAGACTGCTTCACGCCGATGTCCACGCCGCGGGTAGGGCAGTCCATAATAATGACCTTGGAGTTACGTGCCGTCCACTTGCCGAAGGAGACCTTCTGCTTATTGCCGCCGGAGAGGGTGTTGACCCACTGGCGGCCGCTGCCGCACTTGATGCGGAAAGAGTCGATCTCTCTATCAGACATCTTCTTCTCTGCCTTGGGGCTGATGAAGGAAAGCTTCTTTGCCAGGGAACGCAGAGAAGGCAGAACGATGTTGTCCTGAATGGGGGCTTCGAGGATCAGTGCCTCGGTATCGCGGTTTTTGGAGATGTAACCGATCTCCATCTCAATGGCCTTGAGGCAGCTGGTGACAGGTTTGCCCTCGCGGAGGACTTCGCCGCCGGTCAGCTTCTCCAAACCATAGGCAGCGCGGCCGATCTCATGCATACCGCAGCCGGAGAGGCCGCCGATACCCACGATCTCACCCTCGCGAATCTGCAGAGAGAAATTGCGGATAGGGCCGAAGGAGATATTCTTCAGCTCCAGTGCCACCTTGTCGGAGCAGGAGGAGTCGTAGTCCTCACGGTAGTACTTCTCGCCGATCTCGCGACCCACCATCATGTAGCGGATGCGCTGCACGGCATCGGCAGCGTCCATTTCCTCGCGGTTCAACGTACCGATGATTTCACCGTCACGCAGCACCGTCAAGCAGGTACACTGCTCCAAAATCTCATCCATATCGTGGGAAACGAACACCACGCTCTTGCCCTCGTCAGCCATCTTGTGGATGAGCTTGTAGAGGATCTCACGACCTGTGTGGGACAGGGCGGTGGTGGTTTCGTCCACCACGAGAATACGGGTATCGTCATTGACGCAGCGCACCAGCTCCACCAGCTTGCGATCCTCGAAGGTGTGAATGTCGATGGGGTCGCGGCCGCGGATATGGGAAATGCCGAACTTCGCCAGTAGTTCATCAGCGGCGCGGTACATCTTACCCATGTTGATAAGGCCCATAGCGGCAAACTCGTTCTCGCGACCGGAGAAAATATTCTGTGCCACGGTGACACCGGGGATGGTGTTGGCCTCCTGCAGGATCATGGAAATGCCTGCGTGCTGGGCTTCGATCATGGTCTTGGGATGCCAGGGGTTGCCCAAATACTCCATCTCACCGCTGGTTGCACCCTGCATACCGGCAGCGATGGACATAATGGTGGATTTACCCGAACCATTTTCGCCCACAAGACCGCGAATTTCGCCGGTTTTCAGCTCAATATCCACGCCTTTCAAGGCGATGGTGGAGCCAAATTCCTTGCGCAAGGCCTTGGCACGGAAGACAATATTCTCTTCCATGTGCATGCTCTCCTTTCTTACTAAAGCGTAACTAAAGCACGGAAAAGGCTCGCAGAGCGAACCTTTTCCGATGAAATTTTAGAATTGTAGCTTACTTCAGCTCATCAACGCTGATGGCCTGGAAGGTAGCAACCAGCTCTTCCCAAGTCAGCTCGGGGTTGTTGCGGCCGCACATAGCCAGCACCTCGTCCACGGTCAGGTGAGCGTTGGCAGCATCGCCGGTGCCCATCATGGACTTGGTCATAACGTTGTTGATATCCTCGACGCTGTCGATGACGTACTCAGCGGAGTCGACGCAGGCGTTGTTGGTGCCGGCAGCGACGTTACCGGTGATGGCGTTGTCGATGAGGATCAGGCCGTAAGCGGGGTTCTCAGCAGCGGACACGGTCAGGCCGGCGATGACGCCGTCACCGCCGATGTCAGCGATGATGTCGGGATCGGTCTCGAAGCCGGAGGTCAGCAGCTTGGTGTCAGCAGCGCAGGTGCCGTTAGCCATTGCGCCCACCATGGTGGGATAAATGAACTGCACGCCGGCGCACAGACCCAGGATCACATCCAGATCACCGCGGCCCTCTTCCAGGAACCAGGAGTCAGCCAGAGGCTCGAACATCAGGGTGGTGGTCTCGCCAACGATCTCGATCTTCTCCTCGGCGGTAGCATTGTACTCGTCGATAGCAGCGCGGAAACCGGCATCAGCCTCAGTTAGGTTGGGATAAGCGAACACGGGGAAGTTGACGACGGCAACCTTCTTGTAGCCGCCCTCGATGACCAGACGAGCCATCTGCTTACCCAGGAAGAAACCGTCGCCGTAACCATCAGCGATGGTGCCCAAATAGTGATCGTTGGTAGCAACAGCAGCATTAGCGCCGTCAGCAGCGTACACGGAGCGCATGTCGCAGTTATAACCGGCGACCCACAGCTCGGGATAAGCTTCCATGATGTCCTTCAGACCGCCGTCCTGGCTGGTGATCAGACCCACCACGTCATCGGTCATAGCGTTCTGCACAGCGATGAGGTTGTTGGCAGCATCGTTGAAAGCATCACCGAAAGCGACCTCGAACTCATAGCCCAGAGCGGCGCACAGAGCCTCGAGGTAAGCGCAGGTAGCGTCATACTGTGCGCCACCGGACAGGTTGGACAGCCACAGGATGGTACCCATATCTTCATAAGTAGTGGCAGCGCTGTCATCAGCAGCACCGTCATCGGCAGGCTTGCTGCCGCAAGCGACCAGGCTCAGCATCATAACCAGAGCCAGAATCAGAGCAAGAAACTTCTTCATCATTTTTTCCTCCATAAATTATGTAATGTTATTGCAGTATATCATTACCAGCTTCTATTATACCAAGGAAAAACGCCCTTTTGAACGCCAAAACTTATTGGATTTCTCACCATTTTTTATTCTTCCACCCCTCTGTTCTATGATTTTTGCACTGCTGAGCAAGCGCCATAGCGAAGAAATATTAAATATTTGCACTTTCACCTGTCAAGGCACCACTATATAATAAGTAGTAGCAAAATGATGCAGAGTGTTCTCTGCTTTGGAGGTTAAGAAAATGCCTATTGTCAACATGAAAATTAACGGTGTAACGGAGCCTATGGGCTACGATTTCGCTCAGCCCATCCTGTCATGGCAGGTGGTGGACGGCGCGGTTGGACAGAAAGAAACCGCCGTGAAGGTGTACACCGATTTGGAGGCCGCCCCTGTTTGGCAGTGCCGCGGCGACCTCAACTGGGAGGGTACGGTGCTGGCGCTGGATACCCTGCTGCCCCGCACACGCTATATTGTTGCTGTGGAAGTCACTGATAGTGAAGATACGCTCCACACAGGCGAAACTTGGTTTGAAACGGGTCTGATGGACGAGCCTTGGCTGGCAAAGTGGCTCTCCTGCGAAGCTGATGGCTGGGCGCCCACCTTTTTCGGCAGCTTTTCCGCTGAAAAAGCGGTGGCCAAAGCGCGGCTCTACATGGTGGGCTTGGGCGTGTACACTGCCCAGTTGAACGACAAAAAAGTGGGCGAGGAGTTCTTAGCCCCCGGCTTTTGGTACTACGAGAAGGAAGCCCCCTATCAGACCTACGATGTGACGGCGCTGCTGGATACCCAGAACACGCTGGAGGTCACACTGGGCAAGGGCTGGTACATGGGGCGTTTCGGTATTGAACATCCCCCCCACAGCGACCAATACGCCCTGTTGGCGCAGCTCTATGTCACCTACGAGGATGGCTCGGAGCAGGTGTTCTGCACCGATGAAAACTGGCAGTGGAAAAATAGCGACATCCGCGATGACAACAGCATCTATGACGGCGAAGCTCTCGATCGACTTGCACATGAAGATGAAAAAATTGCACCTTGTGCCGTCACCGTGATTCCCGCACCTCTCCATCTCGTCCCCCGTTTGAATCCCCCTGTGGTTGAGGCTTTGACATTGCCCGTGGCTGAGGTACTGCACACCCCTGCAGGGGAAACGGTGCTGGACTTCGGTCAGAACCACGCAGGTCTCCTCCGCTTTAAGGCTGACCTGCCCTGCGGCACGGAGGTGCGCTTCGAGTTTGGCGAAGTGCTGCAGCAGGGCAATTTCTATAACGAAAACTATCGCTCTGCTCTCGGCGGCTTCACCTACCGCAGCAACGGCAAGGCGGAAACGGTGTGCCAAGAGTTCACTTTCTACGGTTTCCGCTATGTCCGCGTTACCGGTTGGGTGGGTGAAGTGAAGGCTGAGGACTTTGAAAGCCCCGTGCTTCACACGCAATTGGATCGGACGGGCTATCTCAGCAGCGGTAATGAACTGCTCAACCGTTTGTATGAAAATGTCATTTGGGGACAGCGGAGCAATTTCCTCTCCATCCCCACCGATTGCCCCCAGCGCGATGAGCGCTTGGCATGGACGGGTGATGCACAGGTCTTCTCTCCCACCGCTTGCTACAACATGGATTGCCGCGCATTTTATCGCAGTTTTCTCTCCCTGCTGCGGCTGGATCAGATCGACCACAGCGGCAGTGTGGCCTCTGTGTTGCCCCGTTCGCTGGGCTTTGAGTCCTGCGCCATTTGGGGCGATGCCGCCACCATTATCCCCGAGACACTGCTGAAGTTCGGTGGCAATTTGGCGGAAGTGGCGGCCTACTATCCCATGATGCGGGATTGGGTGGACTATGTGGCAACACAATCCCACGACTATCTCTACGATGTGGAGCAGCTGGGCGACTGGCTGGCACTGGATGGTGTTACGTCTCAGAGTTTCAAGGGCGGCACGGATGAAACATTCCTCGGCAGCGCCTACTGGATGAACAGCGCAGAAATCGTGGCGAAGTTCGCCGCACAGCTGGGTTACAGCGAGGATGTGGAGAAATACACTGCACTGGCTGAGAAGATTCGCAGCACCATCATGGACACCTATTTCACCCCCGCAGGTCGCCTCAGCGTGGACACGCAGGCGGGCTATATCATCGCATTGAAGTTCGGCTTGTGGCGGGACAAGGATGTGCTGCTCCGTCAGTTTATGCGCCGCATGCGCTTTGACGGTTTTGAGATTCGCTGCGGCTTTGCAGGCGCACCGCTGATGTGTTCTGTGCTGGCAGAGCATGGCATGGATGAGCTGGCCTGCGATCTGCTGCTCCACCGCGGCTTCCCCGGCTGGATGTACTGCGTAGAACTGGGCGCTACCACCATTTGGGAGCGTTGGAACAGCCTCCTTGAGGACGGCACTTGCTCCGGCACGGGCATGAACAGCTTCAACCACTACGCCTACGGCTCTGTGATGGAGTATGTCTACGGGCATTTGGCAGGTCTGCGCCCCGGTGAGGGCGGTTTCCGCCATGCCGTCATTGCACCCAAGCCCGATGTGCGGTTGGGTCATATGGAGTGCGCGGTGAATACGGTGTCCGGCAAGTTCGTGTCCAACTGGTCGATCGGCGAAAACGGCGATGTGACCGTCCATGTGGAAGTTCCCTTCGGCTGCAGCGCCGAGGTGACGCTGCCCCGCAGCGGTAAAGAGACCTTCACCGTCGAAAGCGGCAGCTATGATTACACCTACACCCCCACCGAGGATTACCGCGCCGTCTACAATATGGACACCCGTTTGGGGAAAATGGCCAACGATGAGGCGGCAAAGCAGATCCTGCTGCAGGAGACCCCCGCCCTCTTTGGCGTGCTGATGGAGAATAACCGTGAGTTTACCACCCAAACACTGCGGGAGCTGAGCGGTGCGTTCTTCTTGGGGATGAATCCTCAGAAGATCGAGGCGTTGGTGGCTCGTTTGTCTGCGATCAAACACTAAAATTTACAATAGAGGAAGGAGAACCCTATGATTACTGAGAGAATCCCCCTTTGGGAAGGCCGCGATGATGTGGCGCTCTACACCATGCTGCGCCACTGCACCCCTCATCCCTTGATCCCTGTCGAGCCGGAGGCTCTGCCTGCGGTCATCGTGTGTCCCGGCGGTGCGTATATGTTCTGCTCTATGGAGAACGAGGGCGATGAGGTAGCCCTTGCTTTCGCCCATGCCGGTTATCAGATCTTCATCTTGCAGTATACCGTAGGCTCTACCTGCGGTGAGAACGACTCCCGCCATCCCGCTCAGCTGCGTGATCTAGGCAAGGCCATGCTGATGATCCGCGAAAATGCCGAGAAGTGGCACATTGATCCCAAGCGCATCAGTATTGTTGGCTTCTCTGCAGGCGCAAATCTCTGCGCCAATATGGCCGTCCACTGGCATGAGCCTGTCCTCAGCGAGTATTTCGGCGTGGATAAGAAGTGTTTCAAGCCCATGGCTGTCATGCTGGGCTATCCTCTGGTGGACTACACCTATCAGGGGGAGTATGAGGCAACGCTGCCTCCCAACCCCATGCTGCTGGCGGGCAATAACGCCATCTTCGGCACGCCCACCCCCAGTCAGGAACAGCGTGACATGCTGAGCCCTTATCTCTATGTCAGCAAAAAGACACCCCCTGTGTTCCTCGCCCACGCCGCCAATGATAGCCTTGTCCCCGCCATGCACTCTCTCAAGATGGCCATGGCACTGACTGAGAAGGGCGTGCCCTACGAGATGCATGTGTTCCAGAACGGCGAACACGGCTTTGCCACCGGTATCCCCAACGGCGTAAGCCCTTATCGCTACGATAAGCATCAAGCCGCCTCCGCTTGGGTGGATATGGCCAAGACTTGGCTCATGCACTTGGCAGCACCCGAGACGCAGGAATATGACTTTGCCATCGCCGATGCTATCCGCATGGATGCCGAAAATGGTACTCCTCCCCCGTTTTGTGTGTGAGAACAAAGTGATAGCAAAACACCCCAAGTCAAACGACTTGGGGTGTTACTTTTTACCATAAAACAATGCAAAAAAGAGAGGTCATCCTTTCGGATGACCTCTTGATGTTGGCGCTACCTATTTTCCCGGGCCGTCTCCAGCCAAGTATCGTGGGCAGTCGGATGCCTCGCCGCTGCCTGTGGCAGATGAAGGCGAGTGCATCCGAAAGGAGTGTCCCGCTTTTGCGGCCCCGAACAGGGGCGGCAAAACGGCTGACACGACGTGTTGCGAGCTTGCTCGCTTCCGCTTTTAGTATAAGCTCCATCCTTGCATGGGGGAGCGCGAGGGGGAGGGTATGCCCCCTCGCAGTTAAATAAAAACACAAAAACACCACGCTTTCGCGTGGTGTTTTCTGTGTTGGCGCTACCTATTTTCCCGGGCCGTCTCCAGCCAA
>CAYTOO010000046.1:0-14113 GCA_964439545.1 uncultured Oscillospiraceae bacterium
TGGTCAGTATGTAGGCATCGTAAAAATCTCTGGGACGGGTATTGAACACGCCACGCCGCAAGATGGTTTCCACTTTTTCTGCCATAACGGTTTCGATGTTGTATGCCCACAGCTCATATGATTTCTCGTCATCGAAGATTTCAGAGAAATTGTACTGCACCGCATGAGGTGTAATCACATCACCGGTGGACACATCAATACTGAGTGGTGTCAGCAGAGTATCAAACCTTGCATTCAGCATGACACGATAACCGCCATAAATATCATCCTCACGGATGGGAGAGATCGTGCCGATTTCAAACACAACTCCGTCATCGAATGCGATGTCGCAGACATCCTCCAATGCACTGCGAATTGCTTCCGGTGTAAGGGGGAGATTTTTGAGCGTGGTATCTATGTCCATGGTTGCGCGGTTGTCAAGTCCAACAATCGCTGCTACCAACATACCTCCCTTTAACACAAACTTCTCTTTGTATTTGGAAGCAGAAAGGCGGACAAGCAAACGCTCAAACATATAGTTCTGCAAAATGACCTGTGCAGGGATGTTCTTCTGCTTGGCGATATTGCGAATCTTTGCTTTCAAACTCATTGCTTTACTCACAGAAGCACCTCCAAATACCGATGCAGGGCATTGGATACCCGCATCTTTTTCGCGTAAAAGTTTAGTTTATTCAAATCTTTCTTTGGGTTTGCCGCATACAGCTTTAATGCCGCGAGGAAAGTTTCTGTTCCCAATTTGTTGCGACTGCGAATGATATCACAAATTGTGCGTTCAAGATCATATGCAGGAACATCATTTCCTGCAGGTGTTCTCAGCGTTGTTTTTCCAAGTTCAAACAATTCCGGTTTAATGTAATACACTTTGCATTCGGATTTGATGGCAGCAGAAGGAATACACCCAGACGGCGCAGTAACCGTATGCTCAAATGGTGTGCGATCAGAAATTCCGTGAAGGTAAAGAGCCGTTTCGTGAGAAAAAATGATTTTTTCTGAACGGTTACTGATTGCCAGCAACTCGTCCTGCATATCATCGGGAAGAATGTACTGTCCTTTTACAATGCGATGGATTTTATCTTCGTTGCACAACTTGTAAAGCATCGCCTTGGAAATACCGTGTTGCGCTGCTATTTTTGTTTCAATAATTCCGCCATGTGTTTTTGCAATAGCCGTAAGTTCCGCCATGTAATCCATACACTCACCCCAATCTCACAATTAAATAATATTATATTTATAATTATGATATAAGTCAACACTTTAGGTGGCAATTCATTAAATATTTACACCCAAATTACGACAAAAGTAAACAGCAGACCTAATTTTCTCTGCTCATTTGAAAATTGGATACATAAGAGGCACTAACCATAAAAGTTAGTGCTTTGCCATTAAGGGCAGATAATAGCCTTATTTCATTGAAACATAGGTTTATTTCTCCGATGTTTTTCCCCTTGCATCTCTCCCCTATCTCTGCTATACTCTAAACAACAAAAAGTGCGGTAGGCCGAAACTGGCTTACCGCACTTTAGCATTCCCCCAAGCAGCATCAAATGATATGGCGCAGCGCTTTCCTGTGGTCTCCACGGAATAAATGGGCAGTTGCCGCTCCGTAGTGGACACCGCCGTGGAGGCGGGGAACAGCACAGCACAGAAAATGGCCACTGCCGCCAGCGCCGTCACGATGCCCACAATAGCGCCCCGCCGCAGAAAGATAATGCGCCGTGGCTTTCGCCCTTCCTCTGCCGCCGCTTCTCTATGTATTCTCTTCATATGATCCCCATCCTTTCCCCATCAGTATACGCGGCAAAAGGCAGAAAAAGACCGCGCGGCGATTGCCTTTCATTCACAACGCTACATCGAAAAACTTCCGATTTTAAGGAAGTTTTTTCGATATAGAAGTAAAAACTATCTGAACATAGGAAGTTTTTCGATATAGGGCTGTTCTTATACACAATCTGGTGAAACACATTTTAGTAAAACACGATTGACTAAACCGCAAACTTTTGTGCAGCGCAGTCAGCTTTTCTCCTACAAACAGTGCATCTGTTCCCGTTCTCCAAGTCTGCCTTTACAAAGGGTTGTATGGATAGAGCCGCACATCCCGGCAAGGTAAGCCTTGTAACATATGAGGATATGTTGAAAGCAATGTGAAGTCTACGCAGTTGAACCCACCCGTATATAATGGGTGGGTTCAACCTAATTAAATATACCTCGCTTTCCGCAACTCATCCTTCATTGCGGATCGGTTGTTATGTTGCCGGCACCAATACTGTACTATTGCCTCTGTCATTTCTTCTCCCTCGGGATAGTTCCTCAGCTTTTTCAGCCATTGAATTACCGTCCAATATTGTTTCCGGTTCGTCGCCCGCTGCATCTCCTGTTTTAGAATTACCACATAGCAATCTCTTGTTTTTTCTACCGACCATCGCCGCAAATCTTCCTCATATTGGTTCAGCCAATAAATGTTGCCAGCCCTTTGAATATCTTCCAGCATCGTCTGATACCGCTCTTCCAGCCTTAAAAGCGTAAATCGTTCAGCCCATGTCTTGGCAAAATCAAGTAAGCTTTCAAACAATTCCTGCCACTGAAGCGGCTCGGTTCTTTCCTTTAGCTGCTGCAAATAAGGCAACTGAATATGTTTGCAGTCCATCACAAGGAAACGAAGCTCATTTTCATAGTCTTCTTTCTGCCCACATTCACGGTACAACTCAATGAGTTTTTGACTATGTTGAACCTGCTTATAGGGTGTATCCTTGTCAATTTCCTTGCTTTCCAATAAAAGTCTTATAGCTGCAGCTTTATCAAACTGCGAATACAACTGCAAAAGCCGCTCCCGAGCTTCTGAAAGATCTCTGTGCTGTTCCCAAAAAGCAATTACGGTGCCGTCACTGGCCCCCAGCTGGCGCATAATGCCCTCCCTTTGTGTCAGATAAACTGAGAAATGGTAGTCACGCTTTTTGTGTAGAAGAATTTCTCTGTCCAGCCGTTCCAGATTTTCCTTTTGCAGTTCTTCCTCCCAGGGAAGATTCAGGAAAATGTCATCGCGCTCATCCGCACCAATTTCTGAACTATTGCACTCTCGGCCTATCCAATATAGTCTATGCATTTCCTTATGCTGTTCTTCTGAGGCGTACTGAAAAATCTTTTTCCACGCATCCGCACAATGGGAAAACAGCATATATAATCCGCCATCAGAATCGTCCATTTCGATATCTGTCGCCGTTATAAACACAGTATCTACCAGATGAAACGCATCCATAATTGCGCCGTAGCTTATAAGTGGATCAAGCCTGCGAAGCATATAATCCACCATATCCGACATTAAGCTGTACGCATCTCGGTAGCTGACAAAATCATCATAGTCGGCAACTTCCCAAACCATTTCCATGAGATCTGTTTTCCAATCCATGATGGCGTTTTCTCGGGGTTTCCCCGTATGCAAAAGAATTAATCTCTCCTGTAATTCCGTGTTTACTGCTGCACATTCCTTTAACAAATTACGCAAAACATCTTCAGGCAGACTATTAAGTGCATCTATCCATATAGCTGTGTCCGTTTTCTGTGGTCGCAGGCCGCCATTCTCCTCAGCATCCAATGCCGACGCGTAGAGAACTGCTGCCATGTGCTTACAGTGTTCTCCTCCCACTGCATAGGGACAGTTGCACTCCATTCCTACTACTTTATCGTTGGATAGGTAAATCTCAACTACGTAGTCATCACTGCCTGCAACCTCTGCCTGTACAAAATCTTGACTTTTCTGCAAAATCTTAACACGGCTATCTTGATAATACTCCCGTCCTCGTTCTAAAATCAAAGGCTTAAACAAATACATCCATTGGGCATTCATGCAGTATCCCCCCTCTTTCTCAATTTTAGAGGTTCATTACTATCGCTGTCAAGGACAATTCGTGGACAGACTGCAAATACATCATTTTTACAATCCACGCTACGAAAATACAAAAAACGCTCCAAGCATATTTTACTAAATTACAATTCTGTCAATTCCCTTGCACCTCTGCTATGCCTGTAAAATTTGGATTTAGATCCACTTGGGAACGGGCATATCCAGGGCAATATCGATGAAAACTTTTCTTCGCGGATAATAGACTATCCGATATCCGATGAGCCATTTTGCCAGTTTACTCTCAGGAATAGCCGCTCTCGTTTTTCTGACTGCCTGCTCATAGAGTTCTTCCACTCTTTCCGCAGAATATAACTGCAGCAATTTGGCTATCTCCAAAAAGGTGATGGGATCTCCTGTACAGATTCCGCAATGCAGCAAAACCACCGTTTCTTCTGTAGTGTTTAAGACTTCACCCATAAGTTCCCGCACATATTGCAGCGCGCATTTGCGATATACCAACGCTCTGGGGTCTTGTGCTATCATCATAACGCTACCTCATGCATCGAAAACATCGTGGTCCATATGGCACAGACGAAGGTCATTTTCCCTACACAAATTTTCCGTCTCCCGCCCTGCATTCAGCGCACAGATTACAAAAATGCGCACCATTTTTGCAATGTACTGATCTACGTGCTGATACTCCATCATGGCGCAGCGGTGGATCGAATAGAGATAGGCCAGCATTCCTGCATCGTAGCAGTCATCGTACAAGTGATGCTGGGGATAGATACGCCACCACCAAAGCTGTCTTTTGATCCTTCCGTCGGCGTATGCATCGAATGGCCATTGTTCAAAATACCGTTCAATACGCTCCGGACACACCCTTTTTACTTTCTCCATTGCCCGAAAGCATTCCTCACCGATCCTGCGCCGACACAGCTCATAGCGATTACGCTCATAATAAGTCTTAGAGTTCTTTTGTCTCACCGACGTAATGTGCTGTTCCTGTCGGCTCTGCTCCCTTTTTGCCTTGCGTTTCTCTCTGGCGCGCCGGTTATATTCGGCAAAGCGCTCTTGATTTTTAGCCCTATACTCCCGCCGATAGGCAAGGTAGGCATCGTGATTTTTTCGCCGATATTCCCGCACCTTGGCAGCATGGACTGCCTTGTCCACACTCTGGTAGTATTCCCGCTGCTGTTGGCGTATTTCTTCGCGGTGAGCCTGATAATAGGCTTTTTGTCGCGCCTGCCTCTTTGCCTGTGCTGGGGGCAACGCTGTTCTTTCTCGCATAAAAACAACTCCTATACTTAAATTTAGCAAAATGCCAAGCACAAGTATAGCAGTTGCTATATTTACTATGTGATATCACCTCCTTAATAACACGGAAATGCATCATTGTTGCAACATCGTCATAGAACTACAAAGAGTCTGGACTTCGAAGGATACGAAGTCCAGACCCTTTGTAACTGCGAGGAATATCTTTTTTTATGAAATTTTTGCAAATCACAGTGTACGGATCTCTCCCCCCTTGCATCCTCCCCGGTCTCTGCTATCAACATAATCATGTGATTGCACAAACCATATGCCTATATCCTATTAAGTTTTTCTGCGTTTATACGCAATTATTTTCAATAGCCGTTGACTTGCAGCTTCATCTAGGGTATAATTCTATTGAAAAAGCATTGAGAAAGACGCAATTATTTTCAATAGGAGTGATTGAGTTGGAGATCAAGCGTGACTATTACCTTAATAAACTGATATCCAAAAAGCATAACGGACTAATCAAAGTCATTACCGGCATGCGTCGCTGTGGAAAATCTTATCTGCTGTTTACCCTTTTTAAGAAGCACTTGCAGGAGAATGGCATTGATGCAGATCATATTATCGAAATCCCTTTTGACTCCTTTGAGGCAAAAAAATATCGTGATCCCGAAGTCCTCTATCCACACATCAAAGCGCAGATTACCGATGACCAGATGTACTACATTTTGCTCGATGAAGTGCAGCTTCTGGGAGAATTCGAGTCTGTGCTGAATGGATTTATGCGCATTACGAATGTAGATGTGTATGTCACCGGCAGCAACGCAAAATTCCTGTCCAAAGATATTATCACTGAGTTCCGTGGCCGGGGCGACGAACTGCACATGAACCCTCTTTCCTTTGCCGAATTCATGTCTGTTTACAACGGCAACAAATACGATGGTTGGAAAGAGTATGTGCTCTACGGCGGTCTACCGCCCGTGGTGTTGCTTCCTACCCCGGAACAAAAAATCGAACTGCTGAAGCGGCTGTTTGATGAAACCTATGTCAATGATATTGTGGGTCGTCACAGAATCCGTAACAAAGGCGAATTTGAAGAACTGATCAATATCCTGTCCTCCGGCATCGGTTCTCTGACTAACCCAAAGAAGCTGGCCGATACCTTCAAAACCAAAAAAAATATCAAGATCAGTGTCAACACTATCAAGAGCTATCTGGATTATCTGTGTGATGCCTTTGTCGTCAGCCGCGCTACCCGTTACGACATCAAGGGCAGAAAATACATTGACACTCCTCAGAAGTATTATTTCAGCGATGTGGGGCTGCGCAATGCCAGAATCAATTTCCGTCAGATCGAAGAAAACCACACCATGGAAAATATTCTGTTCAACGAACTGGCGGCAAGAGATTTCAATGTGGACGTAGGGTTGGTGTGCGTAGCCGGAAAGGATAGCGCAGGCAAAAGCATCCGCAAGCAGTTGGAAGTGGACTTTGTCTGCAACAAGGGTTCCAAGCGCTACTATGTCCAGTCTGCTTTCGCCATCCCCGACGAAACCAAAATGCAGCAGGAGGCCAATTCTTTGCTCCGTATTGATGATTCTTTCAAGAAGATCATCGTTGTCAAAGACACTCCCGCGCCGTGGTACACCGATGATGGCATCTTGGTCATCAGTGTGTATGACTTCCTGCTGAACGCAGATAGCTTGGATATGTAACTGTTACACCGAATTACAGAGAAGTGGGATAAATAGATATGCACCCCTAAGGCAGAAATTCCCCCCTTGCATCCCTCCCCCACCTCTGCTATACTCTAAACAACAAAAAGTGCGGTAGGCCGAAGTTGGCTTACCGCACTTTAGCATTCCCCCAAGCAGCATCAAATGATATGGCGCAGCGCTTTCCTGTGGTCTCCACGGAATAAATGGGCAGCTGCCGCTCCGTAGTAGATACCGCCGTGGAGGCGGGGAACAGCACGGCGCAGAAAATGGCCACTGCCGCCAACGCCGTCACGATGCCCACAATAGCACCCCGCCGCAAAAAGATAATGCGCCGCGGCTTTCGCCCTTCCTCTGCCGCCGCGGACAGTTTTCTGAGTTTCCCTTTCATATGATCCCCATCCTTTCGCCAATAGTATACGCGGCAAAAGGCAGAAAAAGACCGCGCGGCAAAGGCCGCGCGGTCAGATCATATTCGCGATTTTTACTTATGCCTTCCACAGGCCGTGGAGGTTGCAGTACTCATACACTGCCTCCACCTCATCGCCCTCGCACAGGGAGAAGCAGACCTTGGGAGCTTCACCGGGCTTGAGGCACTTGCGCTGGTTGCCCTGCTTGGTCTGGAGAGATACCCACTCGATGTAGTGCTCAGGCAGCATGGGATGCTCCACAGCGCCCACGGTCACATAGACCTTGCCATCCTTCACCTCATAGACGGGAACATGCTTCTCCAAAGCACCATCGGTGGTGCCGGGAACAAGCTCAGCCATCTTCTCACCGCAGCAGACAACAGGTACGCCGCTGTCCTTCACCTTGGCAATGATGTTGCCACAATGCTTGCAAATATAGAACTTCTGCTCCATGAGTTTCTCCTCCTGAAAATCAGTTATTCGCGTAAACGCTACCTTAATTATACCCCAAAATACCTCACTGTCAAGGGACACAAAAAAAACAAATACACCCGACAGCGCAGCTGAAGTCGGGTGTATTGAAATGCTCTTATTCGTTAAATATTCACGCTGCCGCGGCCCACCTCAGGCTCGTCCTGCTGAGTGCAGCGCTCATATTCCACCTTCATCACCGCATCGATGGTATGGCGGCCGTAATCGTCAAGCATTGCGTAGCGGGTCAGCAGCTCCTCCGTGTTCTCCGTCAGATAAAATGCCGCATCATCGCCCAGCGCTTTAATGCCCAACGCCTTGCAAATCTGCAATACAGTGTCGAAACTGGAGCCACCCACGCCGTTGTGAAGAGCACTATTCACGGTGGACAGGGGAACTCCCACTGCGAAAGCAAACTGACGCACACTTCTGTACTGCTTGCTGATCTCGCTGCGAATAATTCTCGTAAGGTTATCCATGTTTTCTTTCCTCTTTCGCACTTCACATTTTCACCTAAGGAATTTCCAATATTAGGCAATTGAATTATACACTATCCTTTTCCTTTGTGCAAGTCGATATATGCAAATTCATAAAATTTTTATATCTTGAGACGAAACATTTCCCCGTTTTTGGCCTTATTTTTGCCGAACCGTTCGGTGTTCTTTCATTTCCTTCGAAATACTCTTTCATTTTTTGCTAAGATGTGGTAGACTATACGTAGTGTGGGTTTTTTGCCCAATCCTTTGAAAAAAAGGAGCTAAGCTATGAAGATTATTATTGTCGGTAATGGCAAGGTCGGCTTTGCCATTGCCCAGACCCTTTCACAGGAAGGGCATGATATTACCATTGTTGACGGCAGCGCCGCCGCACTGCGCCGCAGTGAGGGCACGCTGGATGTCATGTGCATGGAGGGCAACGGCGCATCCATCTCCGTGCTGATCGATGCAGGGGCACGCCATGCCGATCTTGTCATCGCCGTCACCAGCCACGACGAGACCAACTTGGTATGCTGCCTCATTGCCAAGAAACTGGGTGCACGCCACACGGTGGCTCGCGTCCGCAACACCGATTATCGCCGCGATGCCGAGATGCTGAAGCGTGAGATCGGCCTCGACATGGTCATTAACCCCGACCTTGCCGCCGCCCGCGAGATCGCCCACATTCTCTCCTTCCCCGCCGCTTTTATCGCTGAGCCCTTTGCCCGCGGTCTCATCTCCATGATCGGCGTACAGCTGACGGAGGAAGATGCCATCTGCGGTAAGCCTTTGAAGGAACAGCGCCAGCGTCAGGCGGAGGTGCTGTTCTGCGCCGCTGAGCGCAATGGCGAGTATCTGATCCCCAACGGCGAATATGTCCCCACCGACGGCGACAATCTCTACATGGTGGGCAGCAACAAAGAGCTGCAGAAGATGCTGCGCTACATGGGCAGAACGTGGAACAAGGTAAAGAACGTATCCGTCCTCGGCGGCAGCCGCACCGCCATGTACTTGGCATGGGAGCTGCAAAACACAGGCTGCCGCGTGCGCATTGTGGAAAAAGACCTTGAGCGCAGCCGTATTCTCTCTGCGGAAATTCCGCAGGCGGTCATTATCCTGGGTGACGGCTCTGATAACACCTTGCTGCAGCAGGAGGGCATCCTTGATGCCGATGCTTTTGTGGCGGTCACCAACCGCGATGAGGATAACCTCCTGATGGCCATGCACGCCCAGCGCAACGGCATCCCCAAGGTGCTGGCGAAGATGACACGCCCCAACTATATGGAGCTGGTGGCCTCTACAGGCATCGAATCCATCATCTCTCCCAAGGATATTGTTGCCAATCAGATCACCCGCTACTGCCGCGCACTGGGCAACGCCGAGGGCAGCAAGGTGGAATCCCTTTACAAGATGCTGGGCGGCCATGTGGAAGCCCTCAGCTTCACCGCCACCGCCTCTGCCCACGAGATGCTGAGCATCCCCCTGAAGGATCTGAAGCTGCGCCGCGAGGTGCTGCTGGCAGCCATTGTCCGCCGCGGCGAGATCATTATCCCCGGCGGTATGACCACCATTGAAGAGGGCGACCAGGTGGTTGTGGTGTCCCGCTCCATTGGTCTCGATGACCTCACCGATATTTTGGCGTAAATACAACATAAAATCCCGCCCGCGAGGGTGGGATTTTCTTATTCATAAGGTTTGGGATTATCAGTGCAGCCGAGAATATAATCTACGCTCGTTCCATAGAACTTCGCCAGCTTTACCAAAACATCGGCAGGGATATTGACCTGTCCCAATTCGTAGCCGGAATAGGTCGTTTGGTGGATTTGCAAATACTCTGCCAGTTCCCGCTGCTTCAAGTCTCTATCCTCGCGCAGATCACGAATACGTTGATACACGACCATCACAGCTTCTTCTCCAGACACACCAAATCCACATTGGGGATGCCGTTGAACACGCACTGCACGATGCCCGGTTCACTGTAGCCAAGGCTTGCATACAGCTTGCGTGCAGGCTTATTGAGGGCATTGGTGTCCATGCGGAGGAAGGGACAGCCCATCTCACGGGCCAAGTCCTCATAGAAGGCCACGAAGGCCGTGCCGCAGCCCTGACCTGCCACAGCAGGGTCAACCACCAGCGTGTGGAGTACCAGCACCTCCTCGGGGGCGGCTTCATACTGCCACGGACAGTCGAGATATTCCTCTCCCTGCTCTTGGTTGATCTTGGCAGCTGCTACCACGCGGCCTTCACGCTCCATGACGTACAGTTCGCCCTTTTCAAAGGCATCCTGCGCCGTCTTTTCCGTGGGGTACACGCCGCGAATCCAGCCGATGGTTTTCTCGCGCCCTTCCTCCACCGTGTGGATGGCCTCGTAGATGGCGCTGACAGCGGCAATATCTTCCCTTGTGGCAAGGCGAATCTTCATCTTACACACTCCCTCGCAAAAGCAAAACCACCAGCACGATCTGCAGCACCAAAATCACAGGCAGACCTACAGAGAACTGCTTATGCCGCGTCTTGTGACGGAAAGTGCGCATACCCAAAATACCGCCCACACTGCCGCCGATGATGGCGAGGCCGAGGAGGGTCTTTTCAGGGATGCGCCAGGCATCAGCCTTGGCCTTCAGCTTATCAAGACCGAAGGCGAGGAACGTCACCACATTGATGATGACGAGATAAATCAAAATCGCATCCATCACTTTACCATTTCACAGGCCACCTTGGCAGCAAGGCGGGCATTGTTGAACACCAGCTGAATGTTGGAATCGAGGCTGTCGCCGCCGGTGATATCCTTGATCTTTGCCAGCAGGAAGGGGGTGGTCTCCTTGCCGTGGATACCCTTGCGTGCGGCCTCTGCCACAGCCATATCGATGGCACCGTTGATGACATTGGCATCCATGGCATATTCCTCGGGGATGGGGTTGGTCACCAGCATACCGGCTTTGAGACCCATATCACGCTGTGCCATAAAGGCAGCGGCGATCTCAGCGGGGGTGTCCATGCGATAGTCCACATTGAAGCCGGAGGAACGGGTGTAGAACGCAGGCAGCTCGGAAGTGCCGTAGCCGATGACGGGCACACCCTTGGTCTCCAAGTACTCGAGGGTCAGACCCAGGTCAAGGATGGACTTAGCACCTGCGCAGACCACCATCACGGGGGTCTGGGACAGCTCTTCGAGGTCAGCGGAAATGTCCATAGTAGTCTCAGCGCCGCGATGGACACCGCCGATGCCGCCGGTGGCAAACACGCTGATGCCTGCCATATTGGCGATCATCATGGTGGTGGTCACGGTGGTCGCGCCGTCCTTGCCCAGTGCCACCAGCACGGGCAGGTCGCGGCGGCTGGCCTTGGTGACCTTGAGGCCGGTGCGGCCCAGATAGTCGATCTCCTCAGCACTGAGGCCCGCCTTCAATCGACCGCCCAGCACAGCGATGGTGGCGGGCACTGCGCCGCACTCGCGAATGATCTTCTCCACTGCCAGCGCCGTCTCCACATTCTGGGGATAGGGCATACCATGGCTGATGATGGTGCTTTCAAGAGCAACAACGGGCTTACCGTTTGCCAAAGCCTCGGCTACCTCGGGGGCAATATCAAGATACTTGTTCATAGCATATTCTCCTCACTTTTTCTCAGTGTTTCAATGGTTTCTTTGCTCATATTAGGATGGATAGTGCTCTCCGCCGTACAGGCAAAAGCACCTGCGCAGATGGCGTTGTGTGCCGCCTCGGCGATGCTTTTCTTCTCCAGCAGTGCCGCCGTCAGTGCCGCCACCATGGCATCGCCGCCGCCTGTGGCGTTGGCAACCGTTACCTTGGGACAGGGGCTGCGTACGCTCTCTCCCCCACGATTCTTGGCGAAGATGCCGCGGGCACCAAGGGAGATGTAGACCTGCTCCATACCCAAGCTGAGCAGGGCATCGGCGGCTTTTTCTTCGCTCCCCTCGTCTTCTACAGGAATCCCCGTCAGCAGCGAAGCTTCCAGCGCGTTGGGCTTGAAGGCGTAGAGCTTGGGCAGCACCTTCTTCAGCTTCACCGCCTTCACCGTGGACACAGGGTCTGCCACCATGGGGACGGTACAGTGCTCTGCCAGCCACGCAAGGCTCTCCTCAGGGGCGTTGGCATCCAGCACCACCATGTCGAAGGAATTGATCTCCTCGATCCTCTCGCGGAAGAAGTCCACCGTCATGTGGCGATAGATCTCCATGTCGCTGAGGGCCAAGGCCATGTCGCCGTCTGCATCCAGCATGTAGAGATAGGTGGATGTCCGCTCACCCTGAATGGTGGGAGAAAGGCTCAGATCAAGACCGATCTCACGGGCGTTTTCGCGGAGCTGCATGGCAAAACCATCATCGCCCAGCACCGTTAAAAGGGAGGTCTCCACACCCAACAAGCAGAGATTGTGGGCGATATTGCGCCCCACGCCGCCGAAGGATGTGCTGACCGCAGCGGGGTTGGAATCCGCCATCCGCAAGGGTGCATGACTCCTGCCGCCAACGTCCATATTCACCGCGCCGATCACCAGCACGCGAGACATAGTTACCGCCTCCTTTATACGCATACTCATACAAAATTATTCTACTATTGCAAGAGAAAAAAGTCAACGGCATCCCCCTTGTCAAGTGATGAAAAGTGGTATATAATAAGTAGTCACTGAACTACAACACAGAAAAAGGTGAATGAATATGGAACGAGTAAAAATTGCAGCACTCTTTGCCGATGCTGATGTCTTTGGCGGCAAGGAGATCACCGTGTGCGGCTGGGCACGTACCATCCGCGATATGAAGACCTTCGGCTTCATCGAGCTGAACGATGGCTCCTGCTTCAAGAATCTGCAGGTGGTCATGTCCGCCGAGGAGCTTGAAAACTACAAGGAGATCGCCGCACAGAACGTGGGCGCCGCCCTCATCGTCCGCGGCACCGTGGTGCTGACCCCCGAGGCAAAGCAGCCTCTGGAGGTGAAGGCCGCTGAGATCATGGTGGAGGGTAAGTCCACCCCCGACTATCCCCTGCAGAAGAAGCGCCACAGCGTGGAGTTCCTGCGCACCATCCAGCATCTGCGCCCCCGTACCAACCTCTTCTCCGCCACCTTCCGCGTCCGCTCCGTGGCAGCATGGGCTGTCCACGACTTCTTCCAGAGCCGCGGCTTCGTGTATGTCAACACCCCCATCATCACCGGCTCCGACTGTGAGGGCGCAGGTGAGATGTTCCGCGTCACCACCTTGGATTTGGAGAATCTGCCCCGTCTGGAGGATGGCTCTATCGACTATTCCAAGGACTTCTTCGGCAAGGAGACCAGCCTGACCGTTTCCGGTCAGCTGAACGCCGAGAACTTCGCCATGGCCTTTGGTGATGTCTACACCTTCGGCCCCACCTTCCGCGCCGAGAACTCCAACACCCAGCGCCACGCCGCCGAGTTCTGGATGATCGAGCCCGAGATGGCCTTCTGCGACCTCAACGGCGATTTGGAGGTCATGGAAGGTATGGTGAAGCACATCATCCGCACCGTCCTCGAGAAGTGCCCTCAGGAGATCGAGTTCTTCAACTCCTTCGTGGATAAGGGCCTCAAGGAGCGCCTTGAGCTGGTGGCATCCTCCGACTTTGGCCGCATCAGCTACACCGAGGCTGTGGAGATCCTCAAGAAGAACAACGCCAACTTCGACTTCCCCGTGGAGTGGGGCGTCGATTTGCAGACCGAGCATGAGCGCTATCTCACCGAGCAGATCTTCAAGCGCCCCGTGTTCGTCACCGACTATCCCAAGGAGATCAAGGCCTTCTATATGCGCCTCAACGACGATGGCAAGACCGTCGCCGCAGCTGACTGCCTTGTGCCCGGTATCGGCGAGATCATCGGCGGCAGCCAGCGCGAGGAGCGCCTCGACATCCTCGAAGCCCGTATCCGCGAGCTGAACATGGATCCCAAGGATTACTGGTGGTACTGCGATCTGCG
>CAYTOO010000047.1:0-13919 GCA_964439545.1 uncultured Oscillospiraceae bacterium
CGCACCGATAAGGGCTATATCCTCATCACCGAGGGGTCCAAGGTGGAGATCGAGTGCATTGACGACGCGCTCCAGGCCACCATGTCCATCACCGTGGAGGCGGGCTGCACCGTCACGGGCCGCTGCGGCGGCGACGCTCTCAACTGCCCCGGCACCATCAACGCCGACGAGGGAGCCATGCAGATCGTCTCGGCTACTCAGCCTGCGGCGTGAAATTGAAATGAAATTGGGGAGGGGCCGTGAGGCCGCTCCCCCCTTTTTGTATGGGACGAATTTGGTA
Organism: uncultured Oscillospiraceae bacterium; assembly: GCA_964439545.1. Lineage (GTDB taxonomy): Bacteria > Bacillota > Clostridia > Oscillospirales > Oscillospiraceae > Vescimonas. The sequence continues at coordinate 281 of CAYTOO010000047.1, forward strand.
AAATGGGGTTTGTAGGGGTAATTGCTCCCTGTGGGAGTGAACGCATTCCATGCGTTCGTGGGCGCCCGTCACCACGGCAAAGACGTGGCGAAATGTTTTACACACAGCCCGAAAAACCCCAATTTGATTTTTATCTCGATCCCCGGTGGTGGGACTCTGAACCCCGCCCGCAAGCGGGCATCAAGTTGCGCCAAGAAAGTACAAATGAGAGCTTTTTCCGGCAACATGAAGTGGTTTCTTACCCATCTTCGGCGGCCGGTGGTGGGGACTCTGAACCCCGCCCGCAAGCGGGCATCAAGTTGCGCCAAAAGAGTGCAAGTGGGAGCGTTTACCGGCAACTTGAAGTGACTTTTCGCCCATCTTCAGCACCAATAGCAAAAGGGGGTCGCTTTGCGCCCCCCTTTTGCTTTGGTGCCGGTGGTGGGACTCGAACCCACACGATGTCGCCATCAACGGATTTTGAGTCCGTCACGTCTACCAATTCCATCACACCGGCGTGTGAACAGGGATATTATAGCCGACACGGAAGAGAAATGCAAGGATTATTTTTTCTTCCTCCCGTGATTCGTTACATAAAATTCAAAAAGTAGGGCTACCAAACGGGAGAAATATGTGGTACAATAAACAAAACTATGCCCAATAGTGAACAATGGAAAGGAGGGCGGCGAGAATGAAAAAGATGAAGCGGCTGGCAGGATGCCTGGTGGTGCTGGTAATGATGGTGCTGCTGTGTGGCTGCGAGTTCAGAAACAATGTGGAAGACCTCTTTGCGCTGCCCGAGATGCCGGAGGAGTTCACGGGTCTGAACCAGCTGTTGGGTGAGCTGCAGGCGGAGGGCTACGAGTATGCTGCCCCCACCACAGGACAGAATTTGCAGTCCGTCCATATGGTGGATCTGAACGGTGATCGCCATGTGGAGGCAGTGGCCTTTTTCCGTCATAGCGGTGAGGAAAAACCCATGAAGATCTTTGTCTATGAAGCCATCGACGGCAGCTATGAACTGCGCTGCAGCGTAGAGAGCAGCGGCAGCAGCATCGACAGCGTCCGCTATGAGGACTTGAACGGCGACGGTCAGTCTGAGCTGATCGTGGGATGGAAGATGGCGGCAGATGTGCAGACATTGGCGGTGTATAACATTGGACGAGAGGCGCTGCCACTGATGTCCGGTGTCTACAGCCGCTACGCCATCGAGGATATTGATGAGGACGGGCTTCCTGAACTTTTTGTGCTGCGTAGTGACAGCAATGGCGTGCCCGTGGTGGAAGTGTATATGTGGCAGACCAACATTTTGGCTGTCGCACACCGCTGTGCTCTCAGCAGTTCCATGGTGGAGCTCAGCCGCGGAAACATCGTTAATGGCACCACCGCCGAGGGGCACAGCGCCGTGTTTATCACGGGCGTGACAGAGCAGAACAGAGCCGTGACCGACATGCTGGTATGGCAGGAGTCGTTCTTAAACGGCGGCAGTGTGGTAAATGCGGTGATGAGCGAATCTACGGGCCGTTCCTCTCTGACGATGCCCTACCGCCAGCTGGAACCGACAGATGTCAATGGCGATGGCATAACGGAGATCCCCGCACCGGAAAACTATGCGCCTCAGGGAGATACATTGACGGCGTGGCATCAGTGCAGCGTTACGGGACACTCTTTTGTGGTGGAACAGACCTACCACTCCTTGAGTAATGGATGGTATTTCACGCTGCCTCAGAACTGGTGGGATCGTGTGGCCGTCTCGACGCAGGAGACCGTATCGGGAGAGAATCAGGTGATCCTCCACGTGGACAATACGCCCACAATGGCGATCTATACCCTTACAGGTGAAAACCGTGAGATACGCGCTAGCGTGGGTGAACGTTTCTTGGTTCGCCGCCAGACAGGTGTGGTGTATGCTGCCGAACTGTTGGAAGGTGCGGATCTGTACGGGATGAATGTGGAGTTGCTGCGCAGCAGCTTCTCTATGACGGAGAACCAATGGCTGCCGGGCGGCGGTTGGTAAGAAGAAGGAGACGCTATGAAGAAAGTACTGGTTCTGGAGGACGAGGCCAATATCCGCAGTTTTATCGTCATCAACCTGCGCCGTGCCGGTTACGAGGTGATCGAGGCGGAGAGCGGCGAAGAGGCGCTGGAGAAGCTGGCGCAGCACCGCGATGTGTGCCTGTGCCTGTTTGACGTGATGCTGCCGGGCATTGATGGCTTTGAGGTGTGCCGCCGTGTGCGCACCACCAATCCCCATATCGGCATCATTATGTTGACGGCCCGTTCTCAGGAAATGGATAAGGTAACAGGCTTGATGACCGGCGCTGACGACTATGTGACCAAGCCATTCTCTCCTGCGGAGCTGACGGCTCGTGTAGATGCCCTGATCCGCCGCAGCAGCGGCGCTATGCCCCAGGCAGTAGCAACGGTGGATGAGGACGAATTGGTAAGCCCTCCCTTTACGCTAAATCTGCGTAACCGCACGCTGGAGAAGAACGGTGAGCGCATCAAGCTGACGCAGGTGGAGTTCGGTATCATGCAGATGTTCTTGGAGAATACCGACAAAGCCCTCAGCCGTGAAGAGATCCTCGACAATGTTTGGGGCAAGGACTATTTCGGCGAACTGAAGATCGTGGACGTGAATATTCGCCGTCTGCGTTTGAAGATCGAGGACGATACTGCCAATCCCACCTTTATTACCACCGTGTGGGGCTTTGGCTACAAATGGGGCGCATAAGCGCCAAAAAATCGTAAAATGAAGGAGGTGACCGGCTCATGGAGAAACAATCGAAGCGCACATCGGGTCTGCGCCGCCGCTGGATGACCAGCAGTCTGCTGCCGGTCATCACCATTCTGGTGCTGATTTCCGCGCTGGTGTCCATCGGCTTGGGCAGCGCCTACTACTCCAATGCCCGCTCTGCCTTGGAAGCTAAGGCCGCAGCAGGTGCAGAGTATTTCAACACCTATGCCATGACCAGTTACGAGGAGTATTATCACAGCGCTACCCTCTACGTCAACAGCTTTGAGGACAGCGACAGGATCGAACTGCAGTTCCTCAACAGTAAGGGGGCGGTGGATGTGTCCACCCGCAGCATGATGATCGGCTCTGCACCTCATACGCAGGATGTGTACGATGCCCTCAGCAGCGGCGAGATCAGCAGCTATCTGGGCCGTGACAGCGCCACCGGCGAGCGCATTATTGCCGCTTCGGGACTTCTGAAGTTCCAGGGTGAGGTGGTGGGTATCATCCGCCTTGTCACCTCGGCACGCAATCTGGACAGTCAGGTATTGCTGACGGTCATGATCATCCTTGCCATTATGCTGGCAGTTAGCTTCGTGGTGGTCATCTCCAGCTTGCTGCTTATCAACAACGTGGTGGCACCTGTGTCCGCCGTCAGTGAGGCTGCCAAGCAGATTTCCGGCGGCAGCTACGGCTTCTGCATCCCCAACCGCTACGCCGATGAGATGGGCGAGCTGGTGGATAATATCAACGACATGTCCGTGAAGATCGGGCAGAACGAAAAGCTGCAGCAGGAGTTTATCTCCTCTGTTTCTCATGAACTGCGTACCCCCTTGACGGCCATCAACGGCTGGGCAGAGACGCTTCTTGCCGATGTGGGCGAGAGTGAGGAAGAGGAGGCCCAGCGCCGCGGCTTGAGCATCATCGTCAAGGAGTCCAGCCGTCTTACCAAGATGGTGGAGGAACTATTGGACTTCTCCAAGATCGCCGATGGCCGCTTCACGCTGGAAATGGAACCTATGGATCTGCAGGCGGAGTTTGAGGATACGGTGTATACCTATCACCAGATCTTCAAGCAGGAGGGGATCACCCTTCTTTACAGTGCAGGAGACGAGTACGATGAGATTATCTCCGCCGACCCTGTGCGCCTCAAGCAGGTGTTCTGCAACGTGCTGGACAACGCTGCCAAGCACGGCGGCAGCGGCAAGCGCATTGTGACCCGTCTTAACCGCAGCCGTGGTCACTACATCATCACCGTCCGCGACTTTGGCCCTGGTATCCCCGAGGTAGATCTGCCCCATGTGAAGGAGAAGTTCTACAAGGGCGGTTCCAAAGCGCGAGGCAGCGGCATTGGTTTGGCTGTCTGTGACGAGATCATTCGTCTCCATGACGGTACATTTTCTATCGACAACGCCAAGGGCGGCGGCGCTATTGTCACTATTAAGCTGCCCATCCGCCATGTGCGGCGGGAAAATCCTCAAAAGAAACAATAAAATCTAGAACAAGTGTTGCATTTCTTGAAAAGATATGCTACACTGTCAATGGAAAGGATCATTTACCCCTATGGAAGAAAAGAAACAGTGCGGCTTTCGCACCACCATCGGCGGTCAGGCGCTCATTGAGGGCATTCTGATGCGCGGCCCTGAGAAGGACGCCATTGTCGTGCGCTCTCCCGAGGGCTTGGTGACCAAGGTGGAGGAGCGTAAGTTTATTAAAGATAAATATCCCATTTTGGGTGTGCCTATCATCCGCGGCAGCGCCGCCTTTTTAAGCTCTATTATTACGGGTGTGAAGGCGCTGATGTACTCGGCGGACTATTTCCCCGAGGAGGGGGAGCCCTCCAAGCTTGATTTGTGGCTGGAGAAGCATATTCCGGCAGAAAAGCTGCAGAGTGTGCTGGTGGTGTTCGCTGTCATCCTGTCCCTCGGCATGACGCTGGGACTGTTCATGCTGCTGCCCACCTTTTTGGCGGGTCTTGTGTCCAAGTATTTTGGCAGTGCCCTGATCCATAATGTGATCGAGGGTGTGGTGAAGATTGCCATCTTCTTCTGCTACATCATTTTGGCATCGAAGCAGAAGGATGTGCGCCGCGTCTTTTCCTATCACGGCGCAGAGCATAAGACCATTTTCTGCTATGAGGCAGGTCTGCCTCTTACGGTGGAAAATGTCCGCATTCAGCCCAAGCATCATCCCCGCTGCGGCACCAGCTTCCTCTTCGTGGTGATCATCGTGTCCATTTTGGCCACCAGCATCGTGTTCACCTTCGTGGAGTGGCAGAATTTCTGGGTGCGTTTCGGCATCCATCTGCTGCTGCTGATCCCTGTGGTGGGTCTTACCTACGAGTTTAACCGCGCCGTGGGCGCACATGACAATAAGTTGACCCGTATCCTCTCTGCACCCGGCATGTGGCTGCAGAATTTCACCACCAACGAGCCGGACGATAGCATGATGGAAGTGGCCATCGAGGCCATGAAGTTGGTGCTGCCTCAGGAGGAAGGGAAGGACAAGTGGTAATTCCGCTTGCATAGGAGAGAGCCTATGGCCATTACCTATAACGACTTATATTTAGACCTGCGCCAGAAGCTGCGTTTGGAGAATGTGGAGGCCTATACACTGGCTGCCCGCGAAATCGTCTGCTACGCCGCAGGCAAAACGCGGCAAGAATTGCAGCGTGACGGCAGACTCTATGTCCCCCAGGATGTAGAAAAGCGGGTGCAGGAGCTGACTGCACGGCACTTGGCAGGCGAGCCGGTGGCCTACTTGATCGGCGAGTGGTCTTTCTACGGACTTGATTTGGACATCAATGAGTCTGTCCTCATCCCCCGTATTGATACGGAGGTGCTGGCAGAGAAGGCAATTGAGTTTGTCTCCAAGCGCGAAAATGCCCGCGTTCTTGACTTGTGCGCCGGCAGCGGCTGCGTGGGTTTGGCAGTTGCCAAGCACTGCCCCGACAGCCATGTGGTGCTGGGGGAGAAGAGCGAGGCGGCATTGCGGATCTGCCGTCAGAATACCCGCCGCTGTGGTCTTACCGAGCGGGTGATCCCGTGGCAGGTGGATGCCTTGGAACGCCCCTCTCCTCAGTTGGGCGAGTTTGACTGCATCGTGTCCAATCCCCCCTACATCCCCGATGGGGACATTGCCACGTTGGATGTGTCGGTGCGGGATTATGAGCCTATGATGGCCCTTCGCGGCGGTGAGGATGGCCTCGACTTCTACCGCGCCATCTGCGAAAAGTGGCGCGATGCCCTCCGCGTTGGCGGACGGCTGCTGTTTGAGGTGGGTATCGGACAGGCCGACGACGTGCTGCGCATTATGCGCGCCGCAGGCTTTGGCGACAATACCGTTACTGAGGATACAGGCGGCGTTGCCCGCGTGGTGGCGGGTACGCTGTGTGATGAAGTGTAAGTGAATTTTTGATTGAGAGATATAAGGAGGACGGGAAAATGGCAGTGAAGAAGGAGACGGCAAGCGCTGTGAACGCCGATAAGAAAAAAGCTCTGGATACCGCCATGGCGCAGATCGAGAAGATGTATGGCAAGGGCTCCATTATGCGTTACGGTGACGGCAACGTTGCCAACGTGGAGGCTGTGCCTACGGGCTCTCTTTCTCTGGATCTGGCACTGGGTATCGGTGGTCTGCCCCGCGGCCGCGTGGTGGAGATCTATGGCCCCGAGTCCTCCGGTAAGACTACGCTGGCGCTTCATGTGCTGGCTGAGGCACAGAAGATGGGCGGCGAAGTGGCTTTCGTGGACGCTGAGCATGCCCTTGACCCCACCTATGCCCGCGCACTGGGCGTAAATGTGGAGGATATGCTGATCTCCCAGCCCGACACCGGTGAGCAGGCGCTGGAGATCACCGAGGCATTGGTGCGCAGCGGCGCTATCGATGTTGTGGTGGTGGACTCCGTGGCCGCCCTCGTGCCCCGCGCTGAAATCGAGGGCGAGATGGGCGACAGCTTCGTCGGTCTCCATGCCCGATTGATGTCCCAGGCGCTGCGTAAGCTGACGGGCATCATCAATAAGACCAATACCATCGTTATTTTCATCAACCAGCTTCGTGAGAAGGTAGGTGTCATGTACGGCAACCCCGAGGTCACCACCGGTGGCCGCGCTTTGAAGTTCTATGCTTCCGTCCGCATTGACGTGCGTCGCGTGGAGACGCTGAAGGCCGGCGGCGAGGTGGTGGGTAACCACGTCCGCGCCAAGGTGGTGAAGAATAAAGTTGCGCCTCCCTTCCGTGAGGCGGAATTCGACATCATGTATGGCGAGGGTATCAGCAAGCTCAGTGAGCTGATCGATCTGGCAGTGAAGCTGGATCTGGTGCAGAAGAGCGGCTCTTGGTTCAGCATGGGTGAGGTACGTCTCGGTCAGGGCAAGGATGCCGCAAAGGAGTACTTCCGTCAGAACACCGAAGATGCCGATTGGCTGGAGAAGAACGTCCGCGAGAACTTCCATAAGCTCATGGGCGCACAGTCCCGCATCGCTGCCAAGGCGGCAGGCCGCGCCGTGGATGTGTCCGCTGACGACTTCGATGATGAATGAAGATCAAACGTATAGAAGCATCGAAATACGTGCAGGAGCGTGTGCTGGTGTATCCGGAGGAGGGTGACCCCCTCCGGATCACGCGAGCCGAGCTCCTGCAATTTGGCTTACATCAGGGTATGGACTTACCACCCGAACTTGTGGTAGAATTGGAGAAGTCCGGCAAAAGTTCTTCTCTCCGCGCCAAGGGTGCGCAGCTTGCCTCCGGCAGAATGCTCTCGAAAAAAGAACTACGGGAGAAACTGGTGCGCAAGGGTGCAGGGGAGGAAGAGGCGCAAGACATTGCCCTGTGGCTTGAAGAATTGGGCGCTGTGGACGAGAACGCCTACGCAGGCGTTTTGGTGCGGCACTATGCCGCCGCTCACTACGGGAAAAAGCGGGTAGTGCAGGAGCTGCAGCGCCGCGGCATTCCCCGCGAGTTGATGGAAGAGGCGCTGGGGCAGCTGCCTGAACCCCGCGAGGCAATCGAGAGTTATATCGCCGCCAAATATAAAGGTCGCAGCCTCGATTTTGATGAGCGGCGAAAGTTGAGCAATGCCTTGCAGCGCCGCGGATTTGACTGGCATGACATCCGTCCTGTGCTGAATGCGCTGGGCGAGGAGATCGAAGAATAAGAAAAGAGAAGTGCGTATGAAGGTTTCTTTTATTCCTCTTGGCTGCGCCAAGAACCTTGTGAATATGGAGCAGATGATGGCCTTGTGCCGTGATGCAGGCTTTGAGCTGCAGCAGCACCAGTCCGGCGCGGACGTGGTGGTCATCAACACCTGCGGTTTCATCGACAGCGCCAAGAGTGAGGCCATCGACACCATTTTGCAGGTGGCGGAGTTGAAGGATGCCGGTGAAGTGGGTAAAATTCTCGTGACGGGCTGCCTCTCTCAGCGCTATAAGAACGAGATCCTCACGGAACTCCCCGAGGTGGATGGCGTTCTCGGCACGGGCAGCTACAGCCGCATTGTGGAGGCTGTCAATGCTGTGGCAGCAGGGGAGACCCCCTGTTATTTCGACAGCATCCACGCCCCTGTGGAGGAGCTGCCCCGCGTGGTGACTACTCCCAAACACTATGCCTTTTTGCGCATTGCCGAGGGTTGCGATAACCACTGCGCCTACTGTGTTATCCCCTCTCTCCGCGGTAAATATCGTTCCCGCAAGATGGAGGATGTCCTTGCCGAGGCGCAGCAGCTTGCCGACAGCGGCGTGAAGGAGATCATCGTCATTGCGCAGGACATTACCCGCTACGGCATCGACCTGTACGGCGAGCGCAAGCTCCCCGAGCTGCTCCACGGTCTTTGCAAGATGGAGTTCCACTGGGTGCGCCTGCACTATCTTTATCCCGATGAGTTCACCCCCGAACTGATCGACACCATCGCCGAGGAGGAGAAGATCCTCAAGTATTTGGATATTCCCATTCAGCACTGCAATGACCGCGTGCTGAAGGGCATGAACCGCCGCGGCGACAAGGCGGAATTGATGGCGCTGTTTGATACCCTCCGCGAGCGCATTCCCGGTTTGGTGCTGCGTACCAGTTTGATCACGGGTCTTCCCTATGAGGATGAGACCGCGTTCGATGAGCTGTGTGAGTTCCTCTCTGAGGTGTGCATTGAGCGCGCCGGCGTGTTCCCCTACTCCCCTGAGGAGGGTACTGTCGCTGCCAAGATGATGGAGCGTGTGGACACCGCTGAAGCGGAGCGCCGCGCGGAGTTGATCGTGGATGTCCAGTCTCGCGTCATGGATGCTTTCAACGACAGCCGTATGGGCGATGTGGTGGAAGTGCTGTGTGAGGGCTTCGATGGTCAGTCCATGAGCTATGTGGGCCGCAGTTATGCTGAGAGCCCCGACATTGATGGTCGCATTTACTTCACCGCTGAGGAGGACGTTGACCTCGGTCAGTTCGTCTTTGTCCGCATTACCGATGTGATGGATGGCGAGCTGATGGGCGTAATGGAGGAATAAAAATGACGAAAAATACTGCAAATTATCTGACCATTGCCCGTGTGGTGATGATCCCCATCTTTTTGGCGCTGATGTATCTTGACTTCCCCGGTAGTCGCTACTGGGCGCTTGGCGTCTACATCGTGGCCTGCCTTACCGACTGGGTAGACGGCTACATTGCCCGCCACTATAATCAGGTGTCGGATTTCGGTAAGTTCATGGATCCTCTGGCTGACAAGTGCTTGGTCATGGCAGCGTTGTGCTGCTTTGTGGCTGAGGGCAGCATGGCGGCGTGGATCTTGGCTGTGGTGCTGGTGCGTGAGTTCGCCGTTTCCGGCATGCGCATGGTAGCCGTGGAGAAGGGCCGTGTCATCGCCGCAGGCTGGTCGGGCAAGGTGAAAACTGCCTCCACCATGGTGTGCATCTGCCTCATTTTGTTCGGCATCCCCCATGTGCTGAACCTCATCTGCCAGGGCGTGATCCTCGTCACCACCGTCTACTCCGGCGTGGAGTATTTTTGTCAGAATCTTGACGTGTTTAAGGACAAATAAGAAAAGTTTGTTGTTTGTGCTGTGTTTATCTCAAAAATAATTAAATCATTTATGTATTTTGACGGTAGACAAGGGAAAATAAACGGATTATAATGACCCCAACAAATTCGGAAAGGAGAAAGCAAATGAAGCGTTTGAGCGTCAACATGATGATGATGCAGATGTGCATGCCCATGTGCATGTGCATGCGTCAGCGCGCTCATAACGGTCATATGCTTTCCCAGTCCTGCTAAATAAGGCGATATAAATTTTTAAATCACATCGCCCTACAAGGTAACTTCAGCAGCGGAGAGTCGTATGACTCCCCGCTGCTTTTATTTTGCAGAAATGTAAAAATTAGGAAATTATAAATTTTTAAAAAGGAGATAAAAACAATGAAGACTATCCGTAACATCAAGGCTTTGTTCCTGGCACTGACCCTGATCGCAGCACTGGCTCTCACCGGCTGCAGCGCTGAGAAGAGCAGCACCATTCAGATCGCTGTTCCCAACGACACCACCAACGAGGCTCGCGCTCTGCTGCTGCTGGAGGCTGAGGGTATCATCAAGCTGAAGGAAGGTGCCGGCATCGTCGCCACCAAGAACGACATCGTTGAGAATCCCTACAATGTGGAGATCGTGGAGGCTGAGGCTGCTCAGCTGCCCAACATCCTGCAGGATGTGGACTACGCCGTCATTAACTCCAACTACGCCATCAACGCCGGTCTCAATCCCGTGGCTGACTCTCTCACCATCGAGGGTTCTTCCTCTGCTTACAGCAACATCCTCGCTGTGAAGGAAGGCAATGAATCCGCCCCCGAGGTGCTGGCTCTGATCGCTGCTCTCGAGAGCAAGGCTGTGGCCGATTTCATCACTGAGAAGTATGCCGGCGCTGTTGTCGGCACCATCGAAAATCCCGGTGACGGCTACGATGCTACCGTTGATTACGAGGCTCTGAAGGATGTGACCATCACCGTGGCTGCTTCCCCCACGCCCCATGCTGAGATCCTCGAGGTTGCCAAGGAGCTGCTTGCTGCCAAGGGCGTGACTCTCGAGATCCAAACCTTCAATGATTACGTTGTTCCCAACAATGTGGTTGAGGATGGCACTGTTACCGCCAACTACTTCCAGCACGTCCCCTATCTGGATGACTTCAACGCCCAGAACGGCACCCACATCGTCTCCGTGTCCGCTCCTCACGTGGAGCCCATGGGCCTGTACGGTGGTAAGCAGACTTCCCTCGATGTTCTGAAGGGCTAATCTTTACACTAAGTAACAAAGGAGCGAGTTCCTGTGATCGAATTACGACACGTCAGCAAGACGTTTGAGACAGCCGGCGGTGCAGTAGACGCCCTCAAGGACGTTTCTCTTACCATTGAGGACGGCGATATTTACGGCATCATCGGTATGTCCGGCGCAGGCAAAAGTACGCTGGTGCGCTGCATGAATCTATTGGAGCGCCCCACGGAGGGTGAAGTGGTGGTCAACGGTCAGCGTTTGGACACCATGACCCCTTCCCAGCTGCGGCAGGCGCGGCGGGAGATCACCATGATCTTCCAGCACTTCGATCTGCTGATGCAGCGTAACTGCCTGCAGAATGTCTGTTTCCCTATGGAGCTGGCGGGCGTAAGCAAGAAAGAGGCGGTGAAACGCGCTCGTGAGTTGCTGGAACTGGTGGGTCTGCCCGATAAGGCCAAGGCCTATCCCGCCCAACTCTCCGGCGGTCAGCAGCAACGTGTGGCAATCGCCCGCGCACTGGCAACTAACCCTAAGGTGCTGCTGTGCGATGAGGCCACCTCTGCCCTCGACCCCCGCACCACCCAGCAGATCCTCGGTCTGATCCGTGAGATCAACCGCAAGCTGGGCATCACCGTGGTCATCATCACCCATCAGATGAGCGTGGTGAAAGAGGTCTGCAACCATGTTGCCATCCTCGATGGCGGCGAGGTGGCAGAGGAGGGCTTGGTGGCAGCAGTGTTCGCCGCGCCCAAGTCCGCCGCAGCCAAGCGCTTGGTGTTCCCCAATGCCGTGGACGAGGAAGTGTCCGACCCCGGTGAAGAGAGCCGCGTGCGATTGGTGTTCCGCGACTCCAAGACCACGGGTATTCCACTGGTGGCCCGTTTGGCAGTGGAGCATGGCATTCTCTGCAACGTGATCTCCGCTACCACCCAGCGCCTCAGCGAGGAGGTCTACGGCAGCTTGTATCTCGGCATTCCCAAAGATAAAATGGAGCAGGCCATGGCCTTCTTCGCAACCATTCCCAACGTGCAGGCACAGGAGGTGAGCGAGCATGTATAACGGTCTTTTCAGCGAGCAGTCTATCACTGATCTCGTTCAATCTCTCGAGACATTCCCCTTCGCCATTTGGGAGACCTTCTATGTCACTGTGCTGGCCACGGTGCTGGCGTTGATCATCGGCCTGCCCTTGGGCGTACTGCTGGTGGTGGGTGAAAAGGACGGCGTACTGCCTCTGCCTGCACCTGTTCTCTCTGCATTAAACGTGATCATCAACCTTCTCCGCTCTGTCCCCTTTTTGATTCTGATGATCATGGTCTTTCCTCTCTCCCGCCTCCTGATCGGTACTACGGTGGGCACTCCCGCTACCGTAGTGCCGCTGGTGGTGGCAGCTTTCCCCTTCATCGCCCGCTTGACGGAGACTTCTTTCCGCGAGGTTGATCCCAACGTCATCGAGGCGGCACAGAGCATGGGCGCCAGCCCCCTGCAGATCATCTGTAAGGTGATGATCCCCGAGAGTGTGCCTTCCCTCATTCAGAACGTGACTATCGCGCTGACCACTATTCTTGGCTATTCCGCCATGAGCGGTATTATCGGTGGCGGCGGTCTCGGCAAGATCGCCATCGACTACGGCTACTATCGCTATAAGTATCTGGTGATGCTGGTGGCAGTGGTGCTGCTGGTGCTGTTGGTGCAGATTTTCCAGAGCATCGGTACACGCCTTGCCCAACGCAGTGATAAGCGGCTGAAAAACTGAGAAAAGCGGTATCGGCACTTGACAGATTGGGGAAAGATTGATACAATGAATCCCAATCGAATAGCGCAATGAACGGAAAGAGTACTTCCCGTGTCGCTGTGTAGAGAGAGGTGGTCATCGGCTGCAAGCCACCTTACAGTGTGGGGAGGAAAGTGCGTCCGCGAGCGCGCGGGATGAAGATGCCCGCCGCATGGCCTGCGTCATAAGGCCAACAAGAGCGAAAAACGAGAGTGGAACCGCGAGTAATCATCGCCTCTCATGCCTTCGGGCGTGAGAGGCGTTTTTTATTTCATATACTATATATTATAATAATGTATATAAAGGAGAAGGATTATGTATCTGTATAACTCTGCTACCCGTAAAAAGGAAGAATTCAAGACCCATACCCCCAATCACGTGGAGCTGTATACCTGCGGCCCTACCGTGTATCACTTTGCCCATATCGGTAACCTGCGCTCCTACCTCATGGAGGACGTGCTGGAGAAGTACATGCGCTACGTGGGCTACGATGTCCATCGCGTTATGAACATCACCGACGTGGGCCATCTGACCTCCGATGCCGACGAGGGCGAGGACAAGATGCTCAAGGGTGCCAAGCGCGAGAATAAGTCCGTCATGGACATCGCTAAGTTCTACACCGACGCTTTCTTTGCCGATTGCGCCAAGCTGAACATCAAGACTCCCGATGTGGTGGAGCCCGCTACCAACTGCATTGAGGAGTATATCCACATCGTTTCCACCCTTATTGAGAAGGAGTATGCCTATCTCGCCGGCGGCAACGTGTATTTCGACTCCTCCAAGCTGGAGCGCTACTATATCTTCAACGACCACAACGAGGATGATCTGGCTGTGGGCGTCCGCGAGGGTGTGGAAGAGGATACCAACAAGCGCAACCGCAACGACTTCGTGCTGTGGTTCACCAAGTCCAAGTT
>CAYTOO010000048.1:0-13823 GCA_964439545.1 uncultured Oscillospiraceae bacterium
TTTTAGCGCGAAGCTGAGGGAGGCAAGGCCGCTTTGCGGCAGGGCACATTCTGTTCTACATCAAGCCCTCGAACAAATCGCGAACTAAGTTATTATACCCCAATTTCGCGATGGTGTAAAGCACAAAACCGCCCGATAGAGGGCTCTATCGGGCGATTATGGTCAATTTTCGTAAAATTTGAGGGGCTGCTTGAGGTCGCGCTCAATTTTCTTGCCGTAGCGCTCGCCCTCGGAAAAGACACAGCCGCAATATTTCTGCATGTAAAGCTGCTCCTCGCGGGCGATGGCCTGTCCCTCGCGGAAACCACCGCGGAAATCGCGGTAGAGGAACTCCACGCCGTACATCTTCCCTGCCGCCGCGGCGATCTCCTTCATCTTCTCGTGGTCCTGGTAGGGGCTGACGAACAAGGTGGAGGTGAAGCTATCGAAGCCATTTTCCGCGGCAAACTTGGCGGCGGCGTAAAGACGGATGCCGTAGCAGTACCCGCAGCGGTGGTCGATGTCGTCACAGACGGCGCGGCAAAAGCCGAGGAGACCATAGTCCTCCTGCACATAGAGGCTCATGCCCACCTTTTTGGCATAGTCCACCAAGCAGTCGCGGCGGGCGGCGTACTCCATGTAGGGGTGGATGTTGGGGTTATACCAAAAGCCCACAGGCTCAATGCCCTCGGCGCGGAGGGTGGTGATGCAGCTTACCGAGCAGGGGGCGCAGCACACGTGCATCAGTGTTTTTTCCATAGTTTCTCCTTCCACTTGGCAGCCATGGCACCGATGGGGTTGGGGGCGTTCAAATACTGCTCAAAGACGGTGCGGACAGATGTGCCCGCCTCCTCCAATGCGGCGAAGAAGTCGCTGCGCTCGGCGGCAGCGCTCTGAGGGGCACAGAGGGCGGGATTGTTGGCCTTGGCCTCCGCCATGGTGCGCTTTTCACGGTGGAGGGGCAATGCATCAAAGAGATGCGCACCCTTGACGGAGTTCACCAGCAGCAGAGAAATCCCCTTTTGCTCCTCGGTGGCAAAGGCATCCCCAAGGCCGCGGAACGTACCCAGCGTAATATCGCCCACGCGGTTTCCATTGGCGTAGGGGCAGGTGTGGCAGGCGGGGCGCTGCAAAAGGCGATTTACGTATCCCCGACCCAACTGGGACTTACTCAGGGGGGCATCGTAGGTGCTGCCGCCCTCAAAATACACGCGGAAGCGGCCTTCCTTCATGCCCTCCTGCTTGTGGGCGAACTGCACCGACACCACGCGCTTGCGCTTGACGTAGGTCATGGACTGCACCAACTTCTCCCACACACCGGGGGACACCACGCCGCTGCAGACCACATCGCAGGTCAGCAGATTGGCGGGATGCTCACCCAAGAAGCGATAGAGCCCGTCCACTTGGCAGGGCGTGCCTGTAAAGAGCACCGTCTGCTTGGTCGCCAAGGCGCGGCGCACCGCCTCATAGGTATCCCCCAGCTGGCTCTGAATGGGCTTGGGGCCACGGAGAGCCGCGAGTTCTTCACTTTTCCGCACGGCTACATGGCGCACCACCATGTGTTCATCCAGCGCCGCGCCAAAGACGATGCCGCCGCCCTCCAGCACATACTCGGCGATGGCGGTAAATGCGCCGCCTGCACCGCTGCGCTGACGGATGGCATCGTCACGATGCCACGCGGCGAACACGGCGCTCTCGGGGCGCTCTTCACGCTGCTTCATGGCGGGGCAGATGTGGCTGCAGTGACCGCACTGGACACAGCTCTCCCCCACCTCGGGGTAGAAAAAACCCTCGCGGTCTGAGGCCATGGTAATGGCGTTTTTAGGACAGCCTGCGGCGCAGGCACCGCAGCCTGTACAGCGGCTGTGGTCAGCCAGCACAGGGGCACTCATGCCTGTGCCTCCTCAGCGGGGGCGGCAGGAACTTCGGCAGCCTGCTCGGTCAGCACTTCTTCCACCGTTTCAGATACCTCCGCGGCAGTGGCGGTGGCAGCGGCCTTGGCCGCTTCTTCGGCGGCTTTTACCTCGGCAGCGGCGGCGAGGGCGGCGGCCTTCTCTTCTTCAGCACGCTGATAGCTCTCGGCGTTGGCGGCGCGGTTGGCGGCACGCTCTGCCATGCGGCGGCGGTTCACCTTAATAAAGGCGCGGATAGCGGCAATAACGGTAATGACCGCCACGATGCCGAGACCCACCCAGCCGATGGGACGAATCATGAGGAAATCGCGGATGGTGAAATACTCCCAGCCCATGCCGAGGAAATAGAGGACAACGCCGCCTGCAGCGCAGAGGATGGCGAGGATCAGATCAAAGACAGCGCGGACACGGTGTGCCTTTTTGCGGGCAAAGTAGCAGATGAGCAGCACCAGCGCCGCAAGGAACAGGGCGGGAGACTGGCAGCACAGCACGTAGCCCAAGGTGGTATTCATCACGTTTCCGTTCATAGGGTAGAAGCTCCTCTCTTGAGATAGACACCCTGCGTCTCCTGCACCACGCCGTGGTCAACGGCAAGGGCATTGCGCAGGTATACCTTTTCGATGCTGCCCACGGTGGCAAAGCCCTCGAAGGGGCTATAGTCACAGTTGGAGGCAGTGCCCGCGGCGGTGATCACATGGTCTGCCATGGGGTCATAGATGACGATGTCGGCATCGCTGCCCTCTGCCAGCACACCCTTACGGGGATAGAGGCCGTAGAGGCGGGCGGGATTCTCGCTCAAGGCGCGGACGAAGGTGGGGAGGTCGATTTTCCCCGCGGCCACACCTGCGGTATAGACCACCTCGCCCCTTGTCTCCACGCCGGGCATACCGCCGGGGATGGCGGTGAAGCTGTCGCGGCCCGCCAACTTTTGCTCCGTGGTGAAAGAGCAGTGGTCGGTGGACACGGTCTGCACCGCGCCGTCACGAAGCCCCTGCCACAATGCAGCTTGGTCAAATTCTGTGCGGAGAGGCGGGGAGCAGACATATTTTGCGCTCTCCAGCCAGTCCTCGTGATAGTAGCAGGACTTATCCAACGTCAAATACTGGGGGCAGGTCTCCACATACACCGTCTGACCGCGGTCGCGGGCGTGGGCTACCTCTTCCATAGCGGCGGCGTTGGTGGTGTGGACGATGATGATGGGGCTGTCAGCGGCTTGGGCAATACGCAGCAGGCGCGATACAGCCTCGGCCTCCAAATAGTCGGGGCGGGTCTCGGGATGGCAGCCCACGCTGTTCTCCCCTGCTGCCTTCTTCTCGGCAACGAGGGAGTCGATAACACCGCTATTCTCACAGTGGACACCGCAGAGGCCGCCCCGGGCGTGGATGGCCTTCATGGCCTCGTACATAGGGCCATCACCAATCATCATGGCGGGGTAGGTCATGTACATCTTAAAGGTGGGGATACCCGCGGCGAACATATCGTCCAGTTCTCCCTCGATACTTTCGTTCCAATCATCGATAGTCATGTGGAAACCGTAGTCGCACTGGCATTTCTCCGCCTTCTTGTGCCACAAGTCGAGACCGTAGTGAAGGCTCTCACCCTTGTTGGGGCAGGCGAAGTCGATGACCGTAGTCGTGCCGCCGCGGAGGGCAGCACGGGAGCCCGAGTAGAAATCATCGGCGGTGGTGGTGTTGCACACGTCCAAATCGAAGTGGGTGTGGGCATCGATAAAGCCGGGCAGCAGCAGCTTGCCGCTGCAATCCACCACTTCATCGGCGCTATCCTCAATTTCGGGGGCGATGCGGACAATCTTCTCGCCCTCAGTCAGCACATCGGCGCGGAAGGCGGTGCTGCCGCTGACCACCGTGCCGCCGCGGAATAATCGTTTCATAGCTGTACCCTCCTATTGCTCACAAATGGGGTATAATAACTCATTTTGCATTATAACATCCTTTGCCATTTTCGTAAAGAAGAAGACATCCGTGGAAAAAACCAAAATTCTCGAAAAATTTTCGTCAAAAAAGAGTGTTTTCAAAATTTATTTGGTATATATACTACGGAGCGAAATTTGGGAAAGGAGGACGAGCCATGCAATTCTCGCAAAATTTCCTGGATGAACTGACGGCGCGGTGCGATATCGCCGATGTGGTCGGTAGTTATGTTAACCTAATACCCAAGGGCGGCAATCAGTTTGGCCTGTGCCCTTTCCACAATGAAAAGACGCCCTCTTTCTCCGTCAATACGGGCAAGCAGATCTACTACTGTTTCGGCTGCCATAAGGGCGGCGGGGTCATCAACTTCATTATGGAGGTGGAAAATCTCTCCTTCCCCGAGGCGGTGGAGTTCCTCGCCAAGCGGGTGGGTATGGAAGTGCCCCAAAGCGACCGCCGCGACGAGAGCGCAGAGCGGCAGCGTAAGCGGCTGTTGCAACTCAATAAGGAGACGGCGCGGTGGTACTACGAGGTGCTACAGTCCGATGAGGGCAAGGCTGTACGGGACTACCTCGAAAAGCGGCGCATCAGCCGCAAGGTGGCGGTGAACTTCGGCATGGGCGCTGCGCCTAATGCGTGGGACAAGCTGCTGCAGGAGATGACGCGGCGGGGGTACTCGAAGCAGGAGCTTCTCGCGGCGGGCTTGATCGTGGCCAATAAAAACGGTGGCTTTTACGATAAGTTCCGCAATCGTTTGATGCTCCCCGTCCTCGACCATCGGGGCGAGGTGGTGGGCTTTGGCAGCCGCGTGATCGATAACTCCGAGCCAAAGTACATGAATACCACGGAGACACCCGTGTATCATAAGCGGCAGGTGCTGTATGGATTGCACCTTGCCAAAAAGACGAAGCGGCCAAACATCATCGTCTGCGAGGGAAACCTCGATGTGGTGACACTCCATCAAGCGGGCTTTGATAACGCCGTGGCCTCCATGGGTACGGCGCTGACACAGGAGCAGACACGGCTACTGAGCCGCTTCACCAAGGAATTGGTATTGTGCTACGACAATGACGGCGCAGGGCAGCAGGCCACGGAGCGGGCGCTGCAATTGCTCAACAACTCCGAGTTCACCGTCAAGGTGCTGAAATTGCCCAACCGCATGGTGGACGGGCAGCCCAAGAAACAGGATGCCGATGATTTTATTAAGAATCACGGGGCGGCGGCCTTTGAAAATCTCCTGTCGGGCAGCGGCAGCGGCATTGAGTTCCGCATGGCGCAGATCGCAGGACAGTTCGACTTGTCGGACGACCGGGGCAAGGTGGAATATACCGCCGCCATTACACCGGTGCTGGCAGCGCTACCCGGTGCGGTGGAGCGGGATGTATACGCCGTGCGGGCAGCGGAAGCTGCAGGCATCTCCCCCGAGGCTATGAAAGCGGAGGTTGCGCGGGCGCGGAAAAAGCTCGGCTATCAGCAAAAAAAGCTCCGCGAGCGGCGGGAGTTGAACCCCACCCTCTCGGTGCAGCCTACCCAGCAGGGACTAAGGTATCAAAATCCCCGCAGCGCCATGGCGGAGGAAGGTTTGATTCGCCTGCTCCATTTGGATGCCACCATTTTCGGTGACACGCCGCCATTGAAAAAGGAGGATTTCTCCAACGAGTTGTTGGGGCGCATCTTCTTCCTGCTGTGGGAGTATCGCAGCAGTCCCCACCCGCTCAACGGCCTTACAGGGCAACTGTCGGGTGAGGAGATGAGTCACCTCACGGCGATACTGCAAAAACCGGAATCTACCGCCAATGCCCAAAAGGCAATGGCAGATTATCTTGCCACGATCAAGCACGAGGCGGAAAAGCGCGTACCAAGCGCCGTTGATCCCCTCTTGCAGGCTATGGAAAGAAACAAAGCGAAAAAAGGATATGGAGGAAAGTGAACATGAGCGAGAAGATCAATGAGAATCTGACCGCAGAGGAACTGGAGCAGATGGCAAACGCCCTGCTGGCGGAGAATGCTCCCGCCGCAGAGAAGAAGGAGGAGAAGAAGGCCTCCAGGGGCAAGCTGGATGACAAGGCCATCGAGAAGCTCCCCGCCGCGGCACTCATTATGGCCAACGAAAAGCTCCGCGATCTTCTGAACCGCGGTAAGAAGAAGGGTCGCCTTGATTCTTCCGAGATCAGCGAAGTGGTGGACGAGATGGATCTTGCCAGCGAGGCTATGGATCAGGTCTACGACTCTCTGGAAGCTCTCGGCATCGAGGTGGGCGTGGAGGAGTTCCTCGGCGGCATCAACGATGATATTGAGCCCCCTATGAACGAGATCGCCGAGATCGAGGAGGAGGAGCTGGTCGACCCCAACACGCTGGTGGACAGCTTCAGCATCGATGACCCCGTCCGCATGTACCTCAAGGAGATCGGCCGCGTGCCTCTGCTGACGGCTGATGAAGAGGTGGCACTGGCTACTGCTATGTCCGCAGGCCGTGAGGCACAGGATCGCATGGACGAGGCTGAGGAAGAGGGCATTACCATCCCCGAAGAGGAACTGTCCGCACTGAAGGCCGCCATCAAGGAAGGCACCAAGGCAAAGCAGGCACTGGCTGAGGCCAACCTCCGTCTGGTTGTCTCCATCGCCAAGCGCTATGTGGGTCGCGGCATGCTGTTCCTCGACCTCATTCAGGAAGGTAACCTGGGTCTTATTAAGGCCGTGGAGAAGTTCGACTACACCAAGGGTTACAAGTTCTCCACCTACGCTACGTGGTGGATCCGTCAGGCCATTACCCGTGCCATTGCCGATCAGGCTCGTACCATCCGCATCCCCGTACATATGGTGGAGACCATCAATAAGGTCATCCGCGTCAGCCGTCAGCTGCTGCAGCAGCTGGGTCACGATCCCTCTCCCGAGGAGATCAGCGAGGAGATGGGCATGCCCGTGGATAAGGTCCGCGAGATCTTGAAGATCGCACAGGAGCCCGTGTCCCTCGAGACCCCCATCGGTGAAGAGGAAGACAGCCACCTCGGTGACTTCATCCCCGACGAGGGCGCATCCGAGCCCAGCGAGGCCGCCTCTTTCACGTTGCTCAAGGAGCAGCTGGTGGACGTGCTGTCCACCCTCACTCCCCGTGAGGAGAAGGTGCTGAAGCTGCGCTTCGGTATTGAGGACGGCCGCACTCGCACCCTCGAGGAAGTGGGCAAGGAGTTCAACGTCACCCGCGAGCGTATCCGTCAGATCGAGGCCAAGGCACTGCGTAAGCTCCGTCATCCCTCCCGCAGCAAGAAGCTGAAGGATTTCCTGAACTAAAGAGGTAGAAATATGGTTCTTGATTTTGAGAATATACCCGTCACTTTTGCCGAGCATTTCAAGGGCGGTGAGGGCACGCTGGGGGTTCGTAAATTTGACGATCCCGCCATGGGCACCGTGGTGCGCCTGACCATGCCGCCCCACAGTACCATCGGTATGCACACCCACGTGGGGAACTGCGAGGTGGTGTATGTTCTCGCTGGCAGCGGCGTGTGCTACTATGACGACACCGTTTATCCCGTCAAGGCAGGCTCTATTGTCTACTGTCCCGAGCATCACGCCCACTCCATCTGCAACACGGACGAGGAAACTATGGAACTCCTCGGCGTGCTGCCCAAGAGCGTGTAAAAACAATGAAAAATCCTCTCAAGTCGGTGGACTTGGGAGGATTTTTTGTTGGGGTTTGACATCTCCTTGTTATGTCGTAGGGGAGGACGACTCTGTCCTCCCTTTTCACATCGGGCCGACAGGGTCGTCGGCCCCTACAGCCCTCTCCGCCGCGGCTGCGCCGTGCCACTTCCCTCGAAGGGGGAGACAAGGTGATGGTACGGCGGCCTGCAAATAATATGAACAAAGTGGAAACTTTTTCCCTATTCTCCGCGTCTAATGAATAGAGGTTGACTTATATACTATAGCGTACTACAATCAAGCCAACTGTACTAAGCATGTTAATACACCTAGACTCTTTATCTTGTTGGTAACGGAGGTATCCCCATGAAGAAAAAAACGATCCTTCTCATTGTCTGCGCTGTGGTGGTGCTGGGCGCGGCGGCCTTCTTCGGCTGGCGGTATTTTGGCGGCAGCGGCGATGACGGCACGGGCATCTACGTGCAGAGCGTGGCGGAGCAGAATATGTACTCTGCCCCTTCTTCCACGGTGTTTGCAGGTGTGGTGGAGTCACAGGAGAGCGTGCCTGTTGATCCTCAGAGCGGCAAAAAGATCGCCCAGCTTCTGGTAAAAGAGGGGGAAATCGTCACGGAGGGACAGCCCCTGTTCCGCTACGATACCGATGCCATCAAACTGGACATTCAGCAGGCAGAGCTGGACATGGAGCTGAACGAGCAGAACATCAAATCTCTCCAAGAGGAGATCGAGGAGCTGTCCTACTTCGCCAACAACAACACTCCCGAGGGACAGATGAATGCTGCCCGCATCCAGCAGCTGGAGGTAGAGGTGGCCACCAAGGAATATCAGCAGAAGCAGAAGAAAAATGAACTGACCCGCCTGCAGGCCTCCTTGAAAGACGATACTGCCAAAGCACCCATTGCAGGTACGGTGCAGAGCATCAACGAATCTGTGGCCGAGGGCAACGGCGGCTATGACATGAACGGCAATCCCCAGCACTACATCGTGCTGACCGCCAGCGGCGATTTCCGCGTGAAGGGCACGGTCAGCGAGCAGTTCGTGATGGATCTGTATGAGGGACAGCCCATTGTCATCCGCAGCCGCGTGAATGACGACACGTGGGCGGGCACTATCTCCCGTATCGATACCTCTCAGCCCGAGGAGAACAACGATTATTACTACTATGATGGGGGCTACGGCGCATCCAAGTACGCTTTCTATGTTGAGCCCGAAAGCACCGAGGGGCTGATGATGGGGCAGCACGTGACTCTCTCTCCCGACTATGGCAGTGGAGCTATGGCGGAGGGTCTGTGGCTGTCCGCGGGATGGTTCACCATCGCCGAGGATGGCAGCGCCACCGTGTGGAAGCAGAATAGCGCCAACCGCCTCACGGCGCAGAAGGTGGTGCTGGGGGAATATAACGCTGACTACGACTGCTATATGGTCATGGAGGGTCTGACGGAAGAGGACTTCATCGCATGGCCCAGCGAGGAGTGCAGCGAGGGCAGCAAGACCACCACGACCTTCTCCTTCGATGAGGGCGGCAACATGGTGGTGGATGACTTCTCCGAGGATCTCTACGGTGAGGAATACTACGGCGAGGATGACATGGTCATGGAGGACGTGATGGTAGAGGACAGCATCGCCATGATGCCCGAACTCTACAGCGTTGAGGGCTAAGGCTATGATGATCGAAATGCAACATTTGGATAAGTCCTATTGGGCCGATAAGACGGAAGTCCCCGTCCTCCGTGACATCTGCCTCACGGTGGAGGAGGGGGAATACGTGTCCATCATGGGTCCTTCGGGCTCGGGCAAAAGCACGCTGATGAACATCATCGGCTGTCTTGACGTGCCCTCGGCAGGTACATATTCCCTCAACGGCGAAGCCATCAGCGAAAAGAGCGACAAGGAAATGAGTCAGCTCCGCAACAGCACCATCGGTTTCGTATTTCAAAACTTTAACCTCCTGCCCCGTGAAACGGCGCTGGAAAATGTGGCGCTGCCCCTCCTCTATGGCGGCGTAGGCCGCAAAGAGCGGACAGAGCGGGCGCGGGCAGAACTGGAAAAAGTGGGCTTGGGTGATCGACTCACCTTCTTCCCCACCCAGCTCTCGGGCGGTCAGAAGCAGCGCGTGGCTATCGCCCGCGCCATGGTGGGTAAGCCGAAGCTGCTGCTGGCTGACGAGCCTACAGGCGCGCTGGACACCGCATCGGGCAAGCAGATCATGGAGCTGTTCCGTGAGCTGAACAAGGAGGGTGTCACCATCGTGATGATCACCCATGAGCCCGAGATCGCCGCCTATGCCGACCGCACGCTGTATATCCGCGACGGCAAGTTAAGCGAGGGAGGTGGCGAGCGATGAAGAAGAAAAAAATCATCACCATCGTCGTCGTTGTCCTCGTCCTTGCCGCTATTGCGGGGACGATCGTCTATTTCGTCAATCGCCAGCCCTCCAAAGAGGTGACGGTGGTGCCCGTGATGAACGTCTATACCTCCTACTGGGGCGACAGCAAGACGCTGGATGGCTATGTGACGGCGGGCTCTTTGCAGGAGATCTACATGACCGAGGGCGGTTTTGATAAGATCGCCGTAAAAGAGGGGCAGCGGGTCCGCAAGGGCGATGTGTTGGTGGAATACGACAACACACAGGCGGAGCTGATGCTCCGCGGCGATGCGGCGAAGATCAATCTCCTCAAGAGTCAGATCGCCGCCTTTGAGCAGCAGATCACGGAGGATAACAAGAAAATCGCCACGCTGCAAAAGGCGCTGAACAACGCCGAAAGCGACACCCCTGCCACACCGCCCAGCAGTGACAGCGGTACGACCACACCCACCACGCCAACGGTGCTGGTGGCGCTGAAAGAAGTGGACGCTATCGCCGATGCCGTGAATAAGGATGCGACGGGTGTCGGCACAGCAACGACCCCCTATCGCATTTTGTGTACCAAGGATGCAGTGGTGAAGGCCGCCTTTTGGCAGACACTGAATAATCAAACGAACCAAAATTTCGTCATTGATGTCTATGACGATACCAACTGTACACAATGGTTGGTGCGCTGGACGGTGAGCAAAGCGCCCAACACTCCGCCCACCGAGGATTGGAACGTCTGCGACGGGCTCGTTTTTGAAAAGGACAGCAATATTATCACGGGCTTTGATGCCACGAAGCTGCCCGCCTATGGTGCGCTGACGCTGGTGATGCCCGAGGAGCTTATTGAAAAGCTGCCTGTGGGGGATGATGAAAAAGAGCCTCCCAAGACGAAGGCAGAGATCGAGGCGGAGATCAAGATGCTGCGGGAGGACATCGACTCCTGCAACAAGCAGATCGACACCACCAAGCGCGACCTGCGGCAGGCACAGATCACCTACGAGAAGAATAAGCTCTCCTTCGCCGATCAGAAGATCGTGGCCTCCATCGACGGCACTGTTGCCACGCTGGGGGATGCTGCCACTCCCGTTGGTGAGGTGTTTATGCGGATACAGGGTGAGAGCCGCTTTGCAGTGACACTTTATGTAAACGAACTCATGCTCCGCGAGGTGACCACAGGCACAGAGGTACAGCTGATGTGCTACGAGTCGGGCACGATGGCCAGCGCCACCATTACGGAGATTGGCACAGAGCCTGTGCCCAACTACTATAGCGGCGGCAACGTCAACTCCTCCACCTATCAAGTGACGGCGGAGATCTCCGATCCCGAGGCCCAGCCCCGCTTGGGTGAGTGGTGTCAAGCCACGCTGGACGGGCAGATGCCCGATGAGCCCTCCGACACCATCTATCTGCCCCTGTTTGTCATCCGAGAGGATGAAGAGGGCGAGTATGTCATGAAGGCTGACGAGAATGCGCGGCTGCAGAAGCAGTACATCACCACGGGCAAATCCCTGTGGGGCTCTTATGTGGAGATCAAGGAGGGCGTGACCATGGAGGATCGCCTTGCCTTCCCCTACGGCAAGTCCGTCCGCGAGGGCGCACCTGTGGTGGAAGCACCATACTTTGAATAAAGGGAGGGAATGGAGTAATGTTTGAAAATATTCGCCTTTCCCTCCGTGGCATCCTGTCCCATAAGATGCGCTCGTTTTTGACCATGCTGGGCATCATTATCGGCATCGCCGCCATTATCGCCATCGTCTCCACCATCCAAGGTGCCAACGAGCAGATCAAGCAGAACTTGGTGGGCGCAGGGTCCAACACCGTCACTGTTTCCCTAAGTCAAGACGGCTGGCCCATGGATTTCAGCTACGGTTCTGTCCCCGATGGCGTTCCCATGTTGGATGATTCCGTCCGCGCGGAACTCTCGGCGCTGGACACGGTGGAGGCGGTCAGCTTTTATAACTACCGCAACTACGCCGAGGGGCTCTACTACCTCAACAACGACATGAACAGCTGCACCGTCTACGGCATCGACAGCACCTATTTTGAGGCCGCAGGCTATCATTTGGTGCAGGGTCGCGGCTTCACGCAGCAGGATTTCCAAAAGGGCACAAAGGTGTGCCTGCTGGACAGTGTCGCCGTGGAAACTGCCTTCGAAGGAGAAGATCCTATCGGAAAGGTCATCGATTTTAAGGATGAGCCTGTGATGGTCATCGGCGTAGTGGAGCACAAGAGTACCTTCGAGCCTGTCATCAATACGCTGCAGGATTGGTATACCTACTCAGCCGCTTCCCAAGGCTCGGGCAAAATTTTCCTGCCGCAGAAGGTGTGGCCTACCCTCTTCCGCTACGATGAACCCTACACGGTGCTGCTGCGTGCCACCAGTACCGATGATATGACCAAGGCGGGGGCAGATGCGGCGGAGATCCTCAATGCCACGCTGCAGGTGGGCGAGGAGAGTACCATCACCTATCAAGGCCAAGACCTCCTCTCTCAGGCGCAGGATATTCAAAACCTGTCCCGCTCTACCAACGTGATGCTGATTGCCGTGGCCTCCATCTCCCTCATTGTGGGTGGTATCGGTGTCATGAACATCATGCTTGTCTCCGTTACGGAGCGCACCCGCGAGATCGGTCTTAAGAAGGCGCTGGGTGCCAATAAGCGGCAGATTTTGGCGCAGTTCCTCACGGAGGCAACGGTGCTGTCCATGCTGGGCGGTCTCTTGGGCGTGATCGTGGGCATTATCCTTGCCAATGTCATCGCCAAGGTGGCATTTGTGCCCGTGTCCATCAGCGGCGGTGCTATCGCCATCGCCGTAGCTTTCTCCATGCTGGTAGGTGTGGTGTTTGGTCTCCTGCCCTCCATCAAAGCCGCCAATCTGCATCCCATTGATGCGCTGCGGTATGAGTAAGGTTTCTATAACATGATAAAAACACCCCAAATCGAGAGATTTGGGGTGTTTTTTGTATGTAGTTATTCGCGGTAATACCATCCTTCGCTGCATCGGGAGTAATACCCCATCAACGTTTCGGGATCATCGGTAATGATGAAGTAATTACGAGAGAAGTCCAGTTCTTTTCCGAGGTACTGGGCCTCAGCTTCCAACATCGTCTTGGCATAGGCAAAAGCTGCCTCATCATCTTCTTCGTGATAAATGAAATACCCATAGACAGTTCCATCCGACAGCTGATAGGCGTATACCTTCTTGATTTGCGCCTTGTCGATCTGGGGGGTGGTGACGAAGGTGTATTCTCCCAAGAGTTCCAACCCCTGCTCACCCTTCGCCCAATCGGCAACGCCCTGTAGGCGCACTTCCAACGGCGCAGAACCAGGTGCAACTTGACTATCCTCCCACCAGTTGATAGCAAAGGCAATCCCCACAGCAAGGATCACAAGAGCAAACGGAATGAGAACAAGTTTCCAACCTTTCATAAGCCGCCTCCTTTTTCGTTCATTGTATATCTGTTAGACGAAAAAGGCAACGAAAATGTTCCAATAGAAAGGGAATTGTTGTCCACAAAGCGGAAGATTTGTGGGGAGTTTTGTATGTAGTTATCCGCGGTAGTAGCAGCCTTCGGTGCAGCTGTTAAAATAGCCCATGAAGGTTACGGGGTCATCACCAATGGCAAAGAATCCACCAGTATCAAAATAGTATTCTTTCCCAAGGTGGATAGCTTCTGCTTCTACCAAGTCCTTGGCGTAGCCCGAACAGGTACCGTGCTGCTCCTGCTGCTTCTTTTGATAGACAAAGTGTCCGAACACCGAGCCGTCCGACATGTGGTAAGTGTACACCTTCTTGATCTGCTTCTTGTCGATCTCAGGAGTGGTGACAAAAGTGTATTCGCCCAACAGGTCTAATCCCTGCTGGGCCTTCGCCCAATCGGCAACGCCCTGCATCTCTACCTCAAGTGATGCGCGTTTTCCAGGATAGCTATGCATATCCTCCCACCAGTTGATAGCAAAGGCAATCCCCACAGCAAGGATCACAAGAGC
>CAYTOO010000049.1:0-13719 GCA_964439545.1 uncultured Oscillospiraceae bacterium
CCGGTTTCATCTTCGTAGACAAGGTTCCACTTTTCCGCACCGGAACCGTTTTCCGTCGATTCCGTAAAAATGGGCTTTTCACCCTCGCCGTAGGCGGAATAGGTAACACCGTCCACCAGAAGATACAAAGATGCATTGTCTCCCAAATACGGGTCTGTCCCGATCGCGCTGGTACGGAAAATATCACCACGCCGGAAGAATACCATATCCCCTGATTTCAGCAAGGGAGAATCTTCAAAAAAACCATTGGCTTCCGCTACTTTTTTCAAAGTGCGCCACGCCGTTTCCGGGGTCAGACCGTCGTTATCGTCATCACCATCATTGGAGACATAGTAGGCTGTGCCCGTATAGGTCTCACCGGGGATATAGGTGTCGGAGTGTACGATCTTGGTTTCCGTGTTCAAGATGGCATCAATATCTGCTTGCAGCTCCGCTTTCAAGCGGGCATCTTCTTCGGCGGAGAGAACAGTTGCCGCCGTGGTGTTCTTCGCTGCGCCGTCAGTTCCGCAGGCGGACAGCAGGCCGAGGAGCAACAAGGAGAGGGTGACGAGGAAGAGGATTTTTCTTGTTTTCATATCTGTACCTCTTAACAAGTGATTATGTGTTCCGTCGGAAAGGGGAGAATTACTCAAACAGCATCCCCATCCCGCGGAGTGTATCGCGGAGATGCTCAAACACCTGCTCATCGGGGCAGGAGAGGGTGTGGAGATGGATACCTTCGGTAAGCGCCGAGAGGGGAGAGGCGGCGGCAGAGGACATTTCTTGAATGAAATGTTCCACATCGTAGCGGCTGGCGATGGCCAGCGGGGCGGTCAACTGCCCGTACACGGGATGCTCCACCACCACATCGATGACGGTGCAGCCGCAATCCACCATGGCGTTCAGTTCATCGCGTGTCTGCTCACCGTTGTGGACACAGGCGATGGTGCGGATGAAACCATCGGGTGCGGGGATGATGTAGCCGCGAGGCGTGGCGGTCACGCTGCGACCCTCGGCACGGAGGAGGGCAATGTCCCCCACCACCACTTGGCGGGTGACACCGAAGCGACCTGCCAAAGCGGTAGCACTCACAGGTTTATCGGCAGAGAGAACTTGATAAATGGCATTGCGGCGCTCAACGGCTGTCATAGGCGGTCACTCCTTCGAACATAATTATGCAATAAGTATACACCTATCAAGACACCTCGTCAAGGGAGGAAAACTCACAGCACTGCCCAAAGGCCGAGAATCAACAGATGCAGGGGATAAAAGGCGTAGCAGAGGTATTGAAAAGGGCGGCTGTGGTGTCCCTGCTTGCCGCCATAGAGCCAAATGGGGATAAGTGCCAACAGTGCCAATGCCTGCCGCGGCAGGAAAAACGCGCCAAGCTCCCAACCGAAACCACCCAACATTTCTGCATGGATATACCAAAGGCACAGCACTTGTCCAAGACAGCACCACCATTTCCTCTGACGGAAGAAGTAGAACACCAGCACTGTCAAAATGCCCGCGTGGAGGTAGTCCGCCATGGTGAGGAGACCTGCCACATAGCCCACTGCCACCGAGCCGCAGCCCACCATGATCCGCAGCCACAGCGGCTTTTCTTTCACCTTCTCGTTCCAGTGAATCAATCCCAAGGAGATAAGGAACGTCCACAGGACATTTTGATGGTAGGGGTAGAGGACACTGCCGCCTGCCACGAGATTGAAGGGGATTTCCGAGAGGAGGGCGAAGAGGAAGAGCCGCACGGCGTATTTTCGCAGATTTCTCGTGTGGCAATAGCCCTCCACCAACATAAAGGCGAAGATAGGGAAGGCCAAGCGCCCCACGCAGGTGAGCCAATCGTTACCCTGTACGATGGTTGCCCACAGGTGGTCGCACAGCATGGCTGCCATGGCGAAGACATGGAGAAAGAAGGATGTGGTTTCCAATTTGAAGGTTTTGTTCATAAAATACCCTCCTCGTTGCTATCTAGAGTATACACTGTCACGCCTGCTGTTGCAATTCCCTCTTTTCATTAGCTGTATTTTGGTGTATACTATACCAGTTAGAAGAAAATTACACTGAGGAGGTTCCCTAATGCAAAACCGAAGTGAAATCATGCCTGGTGTGTTTTTGACCCACCTTTCGGCACAGAAGTTTAAAACGGGACTTTTGAGCGCCCATCTCGTCACGCCTTTGCGGAAAGAGACGGCCTCTCTCAACGCACTGCTCCCTGCGGTGCTGCGCCGCGGCACGGCGAAGTACCCCGACATGGAGTCCCTGTCCGCCGCTCTCGATACGCTGTACGGCGCGCAGATTGATTACACCGTCCGCAAGAAGGGGGAGCGCCAGTGCGTGGGCTTTGTGTCCTCTTTTATTGATGACCGCTACGCCCCCGGTGGTGAACAGCTTTTGGAGCCTGTGGCGGAGTTAATGGGCGAGCTGTTCCTTGCTCCCGCGCTGGAGGACGGCGTATTCGTCCCTGCCTATGTGGAGGGCGAGAAGCAGAACCTCATTGACGGTATCCGCGCCATCCGTAACGATAAGCAGGATTGGGCAGATGTCCGCTTGATGCAGGAGATGTGCGCCAAGGAACACTACGGCGTGCTGCGCCTCGGTGACGAGGCTTCCACCGCTGCCATCACCCCCGCCTCTCTTTTTGAGCATTACGGCAAGGTGTTGAGTGAATCCCGTTTGGAGCTGTATTACTGCGGCAGCGCTGACCGTCAGCGTGTGGAAAACGCCCTCCGCGCCGCTTTTGCCAAGCTGCCCCGCGCCGAGATGAAAGATTTGCCCCCCATGGAGAAGTGTGCTGCTCCCGCCGCGCCCCGCTACTTCACCGAGGAGATGGACATTACACAGGGCAAGCTCTCCATGGGCTGGCGCTGCGCTACCGATGATGTCCCTGCCATGATTTTGGCAAATCTCCTCTTCGGCGGCACGAGTAATGCCAAGCTTTTCATGAATGTCCGCGAAAAGCTGTCCCTGTGCTACTACGCTTCTTCCAGCTTTGCCCGCAGTAAGGGCATCTTGACGGTGGCCTGCGGCATCGAGCCCAAGAATTACGACACGGCTGTTGCTGAAATCATGGCGCAGCTGCAGGCAGTAGCCAATGGCGAGTGGGAGGATTGGGAGTTTGACGGTGCAATGGCCACCATGTGTTCTTCCTTGACCTCTCTGCAGGATGCACAGGGCGCACAGGAGAACTACTATCTCGGTCAGAACGCCACCGACACCGATGAAACGCCCGAGGATCTGCTTGCTGCATTGCAGGCGGTGACTCCCGAGCGCATTCGCGCCGCAGCTGCCAGCTGCACGCTTGACACCGTATTCTTCCTTAAGGGAAAGGAGGCAGCCGTATGATGACAACGTATCCCCGCATTGGTGAGACCATCCATCGCCATACCCTGCCTAACGGCCTGCAGGTTTGCATTGTCCCCAAGAAGGACTTCCGCCGTACCTACGCATTGTTCGGCACTTCCTACGGCGGCATGGATATGCGTTTTAAGATCGGTGACGGTGAATGGCTGGACACCCCCGCAGGCATCGCCCACTATCTCGAGCATAAGATGTTCGACACGGAAGAGGGCAACGCCTTGCAGATGTTGGCCACCAACGGCGCTGAGCCCAACGCCTTTACCTCCAACGCCATCACCTGCTATTACTTTTCCTCCACGGAGAAGTTCTATGAGAATTTGAAAATTCTCCTCTCCTTCGTTTCTGTTCCCTACTTCACCGAGGAGTCGGTGGAGAAGGAGCAGGGTATCATCGGACAGGAAATCGGCATGATCGAGGATAACCCTGAGTGGCAGTGCTACAAGCGCATGATGCAGGCACTGTATAAAAATAGCCCCGCCCGCACGCCTATCGCGGGCAGCGTGGAGAGCATTTCCCACATCACCGCTCAAACCCTCTATGATTGCCATAAGGCGTTCTATAACCCCGCCAATATGTGCCTCGTGGTGGTGGGCGATGTGGAGGAGGAGAAAATTCTCTCCCTCGCAGGAGAACTGTTCCCCGACACCGCTGCGGTGACAGTGGCGCGTGACTACGGCGCGGAGGAAGATCTCACGCCCTGCGAAAAGGAGACCCGCTGCAAGATGGAGGTGGCTATGACCACCTTTATGGCGGGCTTCAAGTGCCCGCCCCAGCATGGCGGCGAGGAGCAGATGCGCAATAATCTTCTGGGCGACCTGGCTATCGATGTGCTGCTGGGCGAGTCCAGCCCTCTGTACGCCCGCCTCTATAGTGAGGGTCTTATTAACGGCTCTTTTGGCTGCAGCTACGATTTGCTGCCCGGTGCTGCCTACGTCTATCTCGGCGGCGATACCCCCGATCCCCATGCAGTGCTGAACGCTATCCTCACCGAGGCCAAGCGTGTGGCAGAAGAGGGCGTGGATGAGGGTTATTATCAGCGCCTTAAGAACGCCAACTTCGGCTCTACCCTCAAGGGGCTCAACAGCTTTGAGAACATCGCCGTTTCCGTGGTGGAGGCACAGTTCCGCGGCTATGATCCCTTCCGTTTCCCCGAGGTGTTCGACAGCATTACCCGCGAAGATGTGGTGGCCTTTATCCGTGATAATCTCGTAGCCGAGCGCTGCGCTATCTCTATCATCGACCCCTTAGAAGAGGAGGGAGCAGAATGATCAACATGAATACTGCCGTCATGCACGACAGCCCTATCGCTTTCCCCGGTCTCTTCGGCGATTGGACATTCACCGCCTCTTCTAAAGCTCTCAACATTGGTGGCGGTGTGTACTGGTACGGCATTATCATCGCCCTCGGCCTGGTGCTGGCAGTGCTGTTTTGTATGCGTCAAAAAGAGAAATACGGCATCAGCGAGGACAATATCTTCGATTGTCTTCTCTGGGGCATCCCCTGCGGTATCATCGGCGCACGACTTTACTATGTGATTTTCTATCTCGACCTGTTCCGCGATGCCGATGGCAAGTTCCTCTGGGGCGAGGCCATCGCCGTGTGGGATGGCGGTCTTGCCATCTACGGCGGCGTCATCGCCGTGCTGCTGGTGATTTTCTTCTACACCCGCGCAAAGAAGCTGAAGTTCTTCGCCATGACGGACTTGGTGATGATGGGCATGCTCATCGGTCAAGCCGTAGGCCGCTGGGGCAACTTCATGAACCGCGAAGCCTTCGGCGCGGAGACCGACATCTTCTGCCGCATGCAGCTGATGCTCCGCGATGGCTCGTTTATTGAAGTCCATCCCACCTTCTTCTATGAGAGTCTGTGGAACGTCATCGGCCTTCTCATCATCGTGTTCTTCGTGCAGAAGTACCGCGAGTTTGATGGCGAGGTCACGTGGTTCTACTTCCTGTGGTACGGCTTCGGCCGTTTCTGGATCGAAGGTCTCCGCACCGACAGTCTCTACCTCTTCGGCTGGGAGATTTTCGGTCAGCCCATCCGCGTGTCCCAAGCGGTGTCCGTGGTGATGGTGCTTGTAGCGGCCTTTATGCTCTTCTACAACATCAAACTCCATCCCCACAAGAAAGAGGAGTTGTTCGTCAACGTCCTCGCCGCCCGTAAAGCGGCAGAGGAGCAAGCTGTTGAGGCAGCTGAAGAAGTGAAAGAGGAGGAAGAGGTATGAGCGCAGTGATTCTCGATGGCAAGGCGCTTGCCGCGAAGATGAAGGAAGGCGTGGCAAAAGAGAGCGCCGCATTGCCCCGCAAGCCCGGCTTGGCTGTCATTTTGGTGGGCGATGACCCCGCCTCTTCCGTCTATGTCCGCAATAAGGCCAAGGATTGCGCCGATTGCGGCTTCCTGTGCCTTGACTATCATCTGAGCGCCGATGCTACCGAGGCGGAACTTCTTGAACTGATTGCGCAGATGAATGAGCAGGCGGAGGTAGACGGCATCTTGGTGCAGTTGCCTTTGCCCAAGCATCTCAGTGAGGAGACCGCCATCCGCGCCATTTCCCCCGAGAAGGATGTGGACTGCTTCACCTCTGAAAATGTGGGTGCCATGGTGCAGGGGAAAGCCCGCTTCCTGCCCTGCACCCCCGGCGGTGTCATGGCGCTGCTGGATGAGTACGGCATCGACCCTGCGGGCAAGCATTGCGTGGTGCTGGGCCGCAGCAACATTGTGGGTAAACCCATGGCACAGCTGCTGCTGCAGCGTGATGCCACCGTCACCATCTGCCACTCCAAGACCCCCAATTTGGCAGAGGAGTGCCGCCGCGCCGACATTCTCGTGTCCGCCGTTGGCCGTGTGGGTCTCGTGACCGCCGACATGGTGAAGGAGGGCGCAGTGGTGGTGGATGTTGCCATGAACCGCGGCGCAGATGGTAAGCTCTGCGGCGATGTGTTGTTCAGCGAGGTGTCCGAGAAAGCCTCTTACATCACTCCCGTCCCCGGCGGTGTAGGCCCTCTGACCCGCGCACAGCTCATGTGCAATACCCTCACCGCCTCTAAGAACCGCCAATAAGACGCAAAAAAGCCAACCCGTGAGGGTTGGCTTTTTCTATGTCGTTAGATGGCTACACGCCGCGCCGTCAGATAGTGGCGGGAATAGTAGGAGTCGTTGAGGCTGGAGATGGTGATACCACGATTGCCGCTGGATGCGGAGTGGATAAACTGCCCATCGCCGATGTAGATACCGCAGTGACTTGCGGCAGAAGAGGTAGCGTAAGTACCTTGGAAAAACACCAAGTCGCCGGGCTGGAGATTGTCGCGGGACACCTCCACGCCGCTGTTCAGCTGGGGCGTTGCGCCATGGGGCAGCGCCACGCCGAAGTGGGAGAACACATAACGGGTAAAGCCGGAGCAGTCGAAGCCACTGGGGGACGAGCCGCCGTAAGCATAGGGCACGCCCACAAACTGCATGGCGTAGGCGGCAATGTCGCTGCCGCTGCCGTTGACCACGGTAGAACTGCTGTCAGACTTGGAATCAGATGTTTCCTCGGTTTTCGTCTCTGTCTTGGTGGGCTTTTTCACCACGGGCTTGGGCGCTTCTTTTTCAAGGGTCAAGTCAAGGCTATCGCCCGACACGAAGCCCTCAATATCGCCGCTCTTGACGGCGAACCAACCATGCTGGAAAGAGCTCACCTCAATGCGCGCACCGCCGGAGAGGGTAGCTACAGGCTCGGCAGTTTCATTTTCAGCCGCAGCCTCGGCGTACACGCTCAGTTCCTCCGTGTCCACAATGCCATAACAGGCGAAAGTGTCATTGCGCTTGAAAAGTTCAATGGCTTCAGCGTTGACGAATCCCGTCCAGTTATTGTAGCTGACACGGAACATCTCCTCACAATCCTCCAGCACCGACACGATGGCCTCTTTGGGGAGGTAGGCGTACACGCTGCTGTCCTCGGTGTCTTTGAAGTAGAGGGGGAGGTCTTTTTCGATGACCTTACCCACGCCCTTCACAGTGGTGTCACTGGGGAGGAGGCGGGGCAGCTCGGGCTTCTTGCCGCGAGCCTCAACGCCCACAGCCAATGCCTTGCGCATGACATCCAAATCCTCATCGGAGAAGGTGACTTCCGTGGTCTTGGTGTTTTGTGCCGCCCATGCTTTCGTGGTGGGCAGCAGGGTAACAAATAAAGCTAAGCAGAGAAGAAGTGTGACAGCGCTGAGAATTTTGCGGGAAAGCTTCATTACAGCTTACCTGCCAGAGCGCGCTCCAGCCAGATGCAGCCCACGTCCATAGCGGCATAGAGGCTGTTCTTCTCGGACTTCTTCACCACGCGGTCGCGGGACTTCAGCTCGGGGTCGGTCAGCTGCAGCTGCACAGACACCTTGGTAGCCACGTCCATGTCCTGCTCCTTCTTGGTCTCAAGGATCTGCAGCATGATGATGTACTTATCAGCCATAGAACCGTAGTAGATCAGATTGTCGATGCGGCGCAGGGGATGATTTTTATAAACAAGGCCTTCGCCCTTTTTCACTTCTGCCATAATATAATCCTCCGTATCAAATTTATTCCATAGATAACAGCTACTATACCACAAGAACTTAGCGCTGTCAAATCGGGAAAAAATGGCATAAAAAACGACCTCTCCATTTCGGAGAGGTCGTTTCGTTCGTTTAAATACCCAAATAGTTCCGCAGCAGCACCTGCAGCAGTTCGTCGCGGTCGATCTTGCAGATCAGCGTGCGTGCGCCGTTATGGTTGGTGATGTAGGTGGGATCTTCGGAGATGATGTAGCCCACCAGCTGATTGATGGGGTCATAGCCCTTCTCCTTCAGTGCCTCATACACCGTGGTCAGCACGTGCTGGACCTGCACTTCCCGATCCTCTGCGGTATTGAATTTACGTGTAAAGTCGCTCATTGAGACACCGCCTTTCCAACAAAGTGTGATTGCAAAACATTATACGCCAAATTTTGCCGTCTGTAAAGGGGAATCATGCTAATTTCCTGTGATAAAGTGCTGCCCGTTACGATTCTGTCACCAATTTACCGCACATATACTCTACTTTGAGCCGCAGGAGCAGCGTTCTATGACCGTGCTGCTCGATTTCCCTGCGGATGTACTCTACATCCTCGGTAAACTTCAAACTGAGCTTGGTGGTAATGTCGGCGATAGCCTTCATATCCTCCACGATCTCCATGCGGCCAAAGACGATGACACTCTTCACCAGCAGCGCCCAATCGCCCTCCTTAGGTGTGCCTGCATCATAGGTGCAGAAGGAGACCTTATCGCACTTTTGCAGCGCGTCAAGACGATGACCGCCCTTGCCGCAGTGGAAGTAGATGCATCCGTCCTCTTCATTATAGAAATGATTCATGGGCATACCGTAGGGATAGCCCTCGTCACCGAGGACGGACAGCACGCCGCGAGTTTCACTTTGCAGCACTGCAAGGCACTCCTCATGGGAGAGCTGCTTATTTTTTCTGACCAGTTCTCTGAACATAGCTTACTTCGTGCCGAAGATGCGGTCGCCTGCATCGCCCAAACCGGGGACGATGTAGCCACGCTCGTTGAGGTGGCTGTCCACTGCACCTGCGTAGATGTCCACATCGGGGTGAGCCTCGGTGACGGCCTTAATGCCCTCGGGGGCAGCCACCAGCACCATCAGCTTAATGTTGCGGCAGCCCATCTTCTTCATCTCAGTAATGGCCTCCACAGCACTACCGCCGGTAGCCAGCATGGGATCGACAATGATAATATCGCGGTCGGCAATGTCCTTGGGCATCTTGCAGAAGTACACATGGGGAATTAGGGTCTCCTCATCGCGGTACATACCAATGTGACCGACACGGGCAGAGGGAACCATGCGCAGCACGCCGTCCACCAAACCGAGACCTGCACGCAGGATGGGCACCACAGCGAACTTCTTACCTGCCAGGGTGGGCATGTCCGCCTCGCAGAGAGGGGTCTCAATATGCTTGGTGGTCAAGGGCAGATCGCGGGTAGCCTCATAGGTAATAAGCATACCGATCTCGGACACCAGCTCGCGGAAATCCTTCACACTGGTGTTCTTGTCACGCATGATGGTCAGCTTGTGAGCCACCAGAGGGTGATCCATTACATGAACGCGTTCTCCGTACATTGTTCTCTCCTCCGTAATATATAATATAGGTGTTTATGGAATTCTTATTTATTTACCGTCTACCGTTAAGGGAAGACCCTTCTCCAACCGCTCGCGCTCCGCTTGAGAAAGGCGCAGGTAGGTGGGGGTGAGTTCCTGCGCCGACAGGGTGCGACCCTCTGCTGCCATCCGCTCAGCAACGAGAGCAACACCCGCTGCCTGTTGAAAGCGGATCTGGGGCGGTGCTATACGGCAGGGGACACCGTGGCTGTTCAAATACTCGGCACACAGCGCTGCACCGTCGCCTAGCACCAGTTTGGGAGCGGAGTCGTTCCTCAGTTCCTCCGCCACCACTTCCAGCGCCACGGCGCGATCTTCGCACAGTCGCGTTAACTCGCCCTCGTGACAGGTGAAGATGGCGTTATAAATCTGCTGTCTCCGCGCATCCATAGCGCAGATGACCGTGCCCTCAAAAGCGCGGCCGTTTTCCGCCATAGCCTCAAGGGTAGACACGCCGCAGCAGGGCTTGTCCAGCGCCCAAGCAAGACCCTTCGCTGCCGACACGCCGATGCGCAGACCCGTAAAGCTGCCGGGCCCTGCCGCCACGGCGATGATGTTGCAATCTTCCAGCTTGATGGATGCCTTTTCCAACATGTTCTCCAACAGCGGCATCATAGTGACGCTGTGGGTCAATCCTGTATTCTGATAGCCCTGGGCCACCACCGCGCCGTTTTCGCAAACAGCCACGGAGACGGCCTTGGCAGAACTCTCCAATGCCAATACTTTCATTAAAAGCCGCCTCCCGTTACCGTGATGTGCCGCACATTGTCCTCTTCACCCCGCACAAAACTTACCGTGATGGTGTCAGCGGGCAGCGCATCTTCCACATTCTCGCTCCACTCCACCACGCATACGCCGCCGCGGTCGAGATAATCCTCCCAGCCGATGTCAAAGAGGGCATCGCTGCTGTCGAGACGGTACATATCAAAGTGGAACAGGGGAGTGGGTGCATTGTATTCATTGACAATAGTAAAGGTGGGGGAGGTGACGCGACCGCTGTAGCCCAAACCTTTGGCGATGCCGCGGGTAAGAGCCGTTTTCCCCATGCCCAAACCGCCGCGGCAGGCAATCACTGTGCCGCCCTTGAGCTGCTGGGCAAGACGGCAGCCCAATGCCTCCGTCTCCTCCGCGCTGTGGGAGAGATATTCCATGTTTCTGCCGCCTCCTTTCTTTCTATAGAGAAATATCAACTCATTTTATCACATTGTTTTTCAAAAATAAAGAGCCTACCACCCGTTTACACAGAAAACTTCTTGTGGTAAACTACATGTAGTTTATTAGCCCCAAAAGGAGGTGGTGCCATGAGCCGTACAAGAGAATACTTGCAGGACATGCTGCGCCACACCGATGGCATCTTGTTGACCCTTTGCATCTTTGCTTCCGGCTTTGGTGTTGCTATGATTTCCTCCGCTACCCGCTATATGGAGACAAACCGCCTTGCTATTGTGCAGGGTGTAGGCTCTCTTATTGGTGTGGTGCTGTTCCTCTTGGTGCAGCAGGTGGACTTAAACGAACTGATGAAAAAGAAGGTGCGGCTGTGGATTTGGCTGACCATCGTCAATTTCGGCCTTATTGCACTGCTGAAAACCCCATTGGGTGTCGGCGATGAAACAGGCAACCTTGCGTGGCTTGACTTCAAGTTCCTGCCCGTCAATGTCCAGCCCGCCGAAATCGTCAAGGTGTTGTTCATCGTGGTGCTGGCCTATCAGCTCTCATGGCTGAAGGAGAACTACACGTTGAAGAAGATTCCCCATGTGGCCTTCTTGGTGTGCCATCTTGCACCGCTGTTTTTGATGTACTACCTCATCTCCGCGGATATGGGCAGTGCGCTGGTCATGCTCTTTATTTTCGCCGCCATGTGTTTTGTGGCAGGTGTCGCTCTCCGCTGGTTTGCCATCGGCGGTGTGGTGGGTGCGTTGGCTTTCTATATTCTGTGGAATGAGAACCTCATCCCCAATTATATGAAGCAGCGATTCATTGTCATCTTCGACCATAGCTATGACCCCATGGGTGCAGGCTGGCATCAGACCCGCAGCTTGATGACCTTGGGCGGCGGCAAATTCTTCGGCCTTGGCTATGGGCAGGGCACACAGACCCAAAGCAGCTATAGCGGCTCCCTGCCTGCCCGTCATACGGACTTCATCTTCTCTGTGATCGGTGAGGAGCTGGGCATGGTTGGCTGCATGGTGGTGCTGCTGTTGCTGACCGCCATCATCATCCGCTGCATTATCGTTGCCCGCAACGCCCGCACTCGTATGGATGCCTACATCTGCGTAGGCGTGGTGGCTATGCTGATGTTCCAAATCATTGCCAATGTGGGCATGTGCCTCTTCATTATGCCCGTCATCGGCTTGACGCTGCCCTTCTTCAGCTACGGCGGCTCGTCTATTTTGATGCTCTTCGTGGCGATGGGACTGGTTTCAGGTGTCCATGGCCGCAGCGCCCCCGATTGGCTCAAGGGCGCGTAAGATAATAGGAGGTATATTCTATGGTATTTCTCTGCTACGAGCGCTGCACTACCTGCAAGCGTGCCAAGGCTTGGCTCATTGACCGCGGCATAGAGTTCACCGAGCGCCCCATTAAGGAAGAGAATCCTTCCTTGGAGGAACTGCGTGAATGGTATCAGCGCAGCGGCTTGCCCTTGAAGAAGTTTTTCAACACCAGCGGCCTTCTCTATAAGTCTATGGAGTTGAAGGATAAGCTCCCCACCATGACGGAGGAAGAGCAGATGCAGCTCCTCGCCACCGATGGCATGCTGGTCAAGCGCCCCATGGTGATCATGGAGGACAAGGTGCTGGTGGGCTTCCGCGAGAGCGAGTGGGCGGAAGTGCTGGGCAGTTGACTTTTATAAGTCACGGTGCTACAATACCTATGTAAATATGATACACACCTCCGTTGGAATGCGGTTTGTTTCCGCAGCGGCGTCCTTGCCACCGTAAAGCCGGGTCTTTCCGAGGAGTGTAGCGTTTAACACATCTCAGGGGCGGTGTGTGTGGCGGTTGCACTTGATACTTAGCCTCTCCCGAAGGAGAGGCTTTTTGTTTCTTGAAAGGGAGGACAAGGGCGATGGCGTGTTTCATCTTTGGCGCAGGCGATTTCTACGGTCTGCACACCATGCCCCAAAAAGAGGACTTCATCATCGCCGCCGATGGCGGCTGGCGCTGGTGCGAGCAATCGGGTGTGACACCCCATCTGCTCCTTGGTGACTTCGACTCGTTGGATACTGTGCCTCAGTTTGCCAACATTCTCCGCGTCCCCGTGGAAAAGGACGATACCGACATGATGCTGGCCATTAAGGAAGGCCTGCACCGTGGTGAGGTGGAGTTCCACATCTACGGCGGCCTCGGCGGTAAGCGCAGCGACCACACCATTGCCAATCTCCAAGCACTGCTCTATCTCGCCTCCCACGAAGCCCAAGGCTATCTCTACGGTGGCGGCGAGATGTACACAGCTATCCGTGACAGTGCCGTGACTTTCCCCGCCCAAGATAAGGGCATCCTCTCCGTGTTCTGCCTCGGGGCAGATGCAGAGGGTGTCACCATCCGCGGCGGACAGTACGAGGTGGAAGATGTTGTCCTCACCGCTGATTTCCCGCTGGGTGTCAGCAATCATTTTGTGGGCGCGCCCATTACCGTGTCGGTGCGCCGCGGCAGCCTGCTGATTGGCCTGCTGAATGAATAAGGAGGAAAAGACTATGAAGAAGATCACTGCTCTCGTGCTGGCGCTGGTGCTGGCGCTGTCCCTGTGTGCCTGCGGCGCACCCGCTGCAGACGAGGGACTCGTTGATGAAGGTGTCACCGCTGTGACCGATGGTGCTACAATGGGTGAGGGTGCCAAGAGCTTTACGCTGAAGATCACCTATCTCGAGGGTGAGACTATCACCGCCACCATCAACACCGATGCCGAGACCGTTGGCCAGGCACTGGAGGAACTGGGCGTCCTGAAGGGCGAAGAGGGTCCCTACGGCATCTATATTAAGGAAGTCAACGGTGTCACCGCTGTCTATGAAGAAGATGGCACGTACTGGGCGTTCTATATTGATGGCGAATACGCCATGACGGGCGCAGATGTCACCCCTGTCACCGCAGGTGCTGAGTATACGTTCGCTGTAGAGAAGGGTTGATCTTACATCCAGCCATAACCAAAAAGGCAGGCTTTTGAGTCTGCCTTTTGAATTGCTAATACCGTCGAAAAAAGAGGAAAAAGGTGTTGACAAAA
>CAYTOO010000050.1:0-13658 GCA_964439545.1 uncultured Oscillospiraceae bacterium
TGGATCAGTATCTGGAGGAGTTCACCTACAAGTTCCAGAAGAAGATCGTCAAGGCTTGGCTGCTGGAGGGTCATCGCGTTGATGGCCGCGCCAAGAACGAGATCCGCCCCCTCGATGCAGAGGTTGCTGTTCTGCCCCGCGTCCACGGCTCCGGCCTGTTCACCCGCGGTCAGACCCAGGTTCTCTCCGTCTGCACTCTCGACACCCTCTCTGCCAACCAGAAGCTGGATACCATCTGGGAGGAGACCGAGAAGCGCTATATGCACCACTACAACTTCCCCTCCTACTCTGTGGGCGAGGCTCGCGGCGCTCGCAGCCCCGGCCGTCGTGAGATCGGTCACGGCGCACTGGCTGAGCGCGCTTTGGTGCCCGTGCTGCCCTCCGTGGAGGAGTTCCCCTACGCTATCCGCGTGGTTTCCGAGGTTGTTTCCTCCAACGGTTCTACCTCTCAGGGCTCTATCTGCGGTTCTACCCTCGCTCTGATGGATGCCGGTGTGCCCATCAAGGCTCCCGTTGCCGGTATCTCCTGCGGCCTCATTCAGGATGACGATGGTTCTTTCACCACCTTCATCGACATTCAGGGCGTTGAGGACTTCCACGGCGAGATGGACTTCAAGGTCGGCGGTACCAAGAAGGGTATCACCGCCATCCAGATGGATCTGAAGAACGACGGTCTCACCATGGAGATCATCGAGAACGCTCTGGACATCACCTATGATGCCCGCGTGCAGATCCTGGACCAGATCATGCTGCCCGTCATCGCTGAGCCTCGTGCCGAGGTCAGCCGTTACGCTCCCAAGATGATCACCATGCACATCGATCCCGATCGCATCCGCGAGGTCATCGGTAAGGGCGGCAGCGTCATTCAGAAGATCGTTGCCGAGTCCGGCGCCAAGGTGGACATCGAAGACGATGGTACCATCCACATCGCCTCTCCCGATGCTGAGAGCTGCGAGAAGGCCAAGAAGTTCATCGACGATATCGTCTTTGTTCCCGAGGTTGGCAAGCTGTACTACGGCCGCGTCGTGCGCCTCATGACCTTCGGCGTGTTCGTTGAGATCGCTCCCGGTAAGGACGGCCTCGTCCACATCTCCAAGCTGGCTGAAAAGCGCATCGAGAAGGTGGAGGATGCCTGCAAGGTGGGCGACATGATGTGGGTCAAGTTCATGGAGATCGACGAGAAGGGTCGCTGGAATCTGAGTCACAAGGATGCTCTGCGTGACATCGCCGCTAAGGAAGCTGTCGGCGAAGTCATCGGCTAATCCGTTTCAAAACAAACTAAGAGCCTGTCGCACAAGCGACAGGCTCTTTTCTTATTCTTTTTCCAAATTCAACAGGAAGGTTTTTACATCCAAACCGCCTGCATAGCCCACCAGTTTTCCATCCGAACCCACCACGCGGTGACAGGGGATGAAAATGGGCAGGGGATTGCGATTATTGGCCATACCCACGGCGCGGCAGGCTTTTTCGTTGCCCACTACCGCCGCCAACTCCTTATACGACCGCGTCTCGCCATAGGGAATCTCCCGCAGGGCTTGCCACGCCTTCAGCTGAAAGGGCGTGCCCTTGGGTGCAAGAGGAACGGTGAACTCTTTCAGCTCTCCTGCAAAATATGCCGCCAATTCCTGCGCCGCCTGCCGCAGAAGTGGCGTAGCGGGCAGCGCCATGGGCGCGGCGTCACGGGGCAGGTCGAAATTCCACCGCACCGCCTCCAGTGCGCCGTCTTCCTCCACCAGTGTCAGCGGCCCGATGGGTGAGGGACAGATATATTGCGGCATACACGTACCTCCTCAAGTATTTCTTGACAAAAGAATACCACACCACCCCCTTTGCTGCAATCTTTTTCTGTTTCCCGACAGCACTCACGCTTTTTTGTGGGACCTTTGCCGTATACTGGAGAAAAAGGAGGCGGCTGCTATGAAACGAAGTCACGAACGCACCATTCTCTCCCGCCGCGTACACCATATACCACTACAAGACATCCATCCCAACCCCTGCCAGCCACGGCGCATTTTCGAAGAACGCCCATTGCAGGAGTTGGCGGAGAGTATTGCCGCTTTTGGCATTTTGCAGCCCCTCACTGTCCGTGCCGCAAAGAGCGGCTACGAACTGGTGGCGGGGGAGCGGCGCTGGCGAGCGGCAAAACTGGCGGGGCTCAAAGAAGCACCCTGTCTCATCGCCCAAGTGGACGAGCAGGATGCAGAACTTTTAGCCCTCATCGAAAACCTGCAGCGGCGTGACTTGGACTGCTTTGAAGAAGCCGCCGCCATTGCCCACCTCATCTCCCGCTATGGTCTTTCCCAAGAACAGGCAGCGCAAAAACTGGGAAAATCCCAATCCGCCATCGCCAACAAGCTGCGGCTGCTGCGGCTGGAGGAATCGGTGCAGCAAGCACTCCTCGCCCAGCGCCTCACCGAGCGCCACGCACGCGTGCTGCTGCGCTTAGAGGGAGAAGAAGAACGACTTGCGGCTCTCCGCCACATGGTGAAAGAGCAAATGAACGTGGCAAAAGCAGAGGAATACATCGAATCCCTCCTACAGCAGCGACAACTAACACCCCCAGCCCGCCGCACCACCTACATCCTCAAGGATGTACGCTTATTTCTCAATAGCGTGGAGCGCTCTGTCCGTTTCTTGCAGCGCAGCGGCATTGAGGCGGCGGTGGGACGACAGGATAACGAGGGAGAAATCCTGCTGACCATCCGCATTGCCAATGGACGGGTCAATACATAGAAAAAAGCGAGGGCTTCTCCCTCGCTTTTTTCCTTTTTCACTGTACCTGCCGATACATGGTGCAGGCATCGTCCTTGCCCGCGTTTTCGCGGACATCCAGCACCTCCACCGTCAGTTCCTTCTGACCGAAGCGAATGGTGATCTTATCCCCCACTTTCACATCGTAGGAAGCGCGGACAACGCGGCCATTCACCGACACGCGCTCATTGTCGCAGGCCTCATTTGCCACGGTGCGGCGCTTAATGAGGCGGCTGACCTTCAAATACTTATCCAATCTCATAGGTGTTCTCCTATTAGGAAAAAACCCGCCGCCTCACGGCG
This sequence comes from uncultured Oscillospiraceae bacterium, assembly GCA_964439545.1. Taxonomy (GTDB): domain Bacteria; phylum Bacillota; class Clostridia; order Oscillospirales; family Oscillospiraceae; genus Vescimonas. Next base: position 3,055 of record CAYTOO010000050.1, read on the forward strand.
GCGGGACTTTCATCTTGTCGTTTTCTTACTTAACGGCATCCTTCAGAGCCTTGCCGGCCTTGAAAGCGGGAACCTTGGAGGCGGGGATCTTCACAGCCTTCTTGGTCTGGGGATTGATGCCGGTGCGCTCAGCGCGCTGCTTCACCTCGAAAGAGCCAAAGCCAACAACCTGCACCTTACCGTCGGCGATCATGCCCTCGGTGATGGCAGCGAAAGTAGCGCTAACAGCGATCTCAGCATCCTTCTTGGTCATGCCAGCCTTCTCAGCGACGGCGGCGATCAGTTCAGTCTTATTCATGGATATTCCTCCTAAAAAAGTTTCCTTTGTAGCGCAGACGGCGCACAGCGCACGGCCGCGTGTAAAAGCAAAAATAGCGTCCGAAACGGACTGCACATAAAAGTGTACTACACTTAACTCCGCATTGCAAGACTTTTTCACAGAAATACGAAAAAATCACGGGAACGGTATAAATTTCGTCAATTTTCTGCCAAACGGGAGGCTTTTTACATCCTCTTTTGTTACAGCACCCACTGCCAAAGCGAGGATGAAGTACACCACAACCGCTAAAGCAATGGCAGCCATCGTAGCAAGAGCGGGTTCCATCTTTCCCGCGAGGAAGGCGTAGCATCCGCGGGCAAAAATCGCCATCACAATGGTCGCCGCAGCGCTGCGCCACAAGGCGCTCACGATGCCCGCACCGCGACCTGCTGTACGGCTTACGCACACTAGGTTCAGCACCGCAATGACCGCATAGCCCAGCAGCGTACCCCATGCAGCACCGGCAATGGAGATGTTGGGGTTACTCACCAAAATGACGGTCGCCACCACCTTCACCACACCGCCTGTCAGCAGCGTCCACACAGGCCAGCGCTCACGGCCACAGGCCTGCAAAATGCCGTTGGTGATGGTCATCAAGCACACACAGCAAGAGGCGATGCCCAGCACCTGCAAGTGGGGGGTAGCCGCCGCTGCCGTTTCCGGCACTGCGGGGTAGAGGAGGGCTAAAATCGGCCCTGCCATCACGCTCAGGCCTGCACCCATAGGGAAGGCAAACAGCGCCGTTATCCGCAGCGCCGTGCGGATATGGTGCTGCTGGGCCGCCACATTTCCCTTGGCGCGCTCTGCCGAGAGGGTGGGCATCAGCGACACCGACAAGGGGATGACGAAAGACGAAGGCAGCACAAAAAGGGTCATGCCGAAGGTGTACTGTCCATAGAGTTCCACCGCCTGTGCCGCAGTGTGGTGGAGACTATGCTGCAGAGTATACAGCACCAGCGCTTGGTCGATCAGTGTGATGACGCTCATGCCCACGGCAGCAGCCGTAATGGGTATGCCGCTGGAGACGAGTTCACGCAAAATCTCTCTGCGAGGCGCAGGAGTATCGGGTCGCGCCACAATGACGCGACGATTTCGCAGGGCCAGCACCAATAAAAGGTAGGCCAAAGCCAGCGCCGCACCCACCGTCACGCCAAAAATAGCGGCAGCAGCACCCTCGGCACTGTTCGCGCCACGGCGCAGCAGATAGGCACACAATCCAAGCCCGATGCCCAGCTTACCCGCCGACTCGATGACTTGGCTCACCGCCGTGGGGGTCATCTCATTCATGCCCTGTGTATATCCGCGGACAGCAGAGGTGAGACACACGCACACCACCGCAGGAGACAGGGCGCGAATCGCCATCCACGCATCGCCGTCCTGCAGGAGGTTGGCAAAACTGCGGGGGAAGCAGAACATCAGCGCCGTGCAGACAAGACCTGCCAAACCCAGCAGCCACAGGGCAGTGGTAAATACCCGCTGTGCCTGTCGATGCCGACCTAACGCCGTGGCTTCTGCCACAAGGCGGGAGGTGACGATGGGCAAGCCCGCCGTAGAGAGAGTCAAAAGCAGGGTATAGACATTATAGGCGGCGTAAAAGTGGGCCATGCCGGTGCTGTCCAGCATGTTGCCAAGGGGGATCTTATACAGCGCCCCCAGCACCTTGGTGACCGCCACTGCCGCAGCCAGCACCGCCGCGCCCGATATAAATGACTTCTTCTGCGTGGTGCTCACCTCCGCGGCTTAATTTCTGCGATTATTTTTCCAGCATCTCACGGTGGAAGGCGGCGAACTTTTCCAAGTTTTCCGCAATCTTCTCCTTGCGCTGAATGTACTCCGTGGGGAACTTGGGGTGGAACAGCCGCTCAATGCGGTCATCGCGGCGAATGTCCACCATTTTTGTAGAGCCGCCCGCACCCAAGGAGAGGATACTGTGATGTTCTTCCATGATGTAGATATTATATAGTCCTTCGCTGCCGGATATGCTCCAACCTACGTTTTCAAAGCTGCCGGACATATATTTCTGCCGATAGAGGTAGTAGGGGGCAAAACCGTGGCTGCGGAGGGTGGGGTCAGCGTAGTCCAGCATCTCTGCCACTGCCTCGGGCGGGGGAATCGCGCCGCCCTTCAGCGTCAAGCTGCTGCCCTTTTTCAGGCTCAGCGTGTGGACGGTAATGTTGTCCGCGCCGTAGGCAAGGCAGGCGTCCAGCGTGCGGCGGAATCCCTCGGGAGTATCGGCAGGGAGACCGGCAATCAAGTCCATGTTCACATGGGGGAACCCCATGGAGGTGGCAAGCTCCATGGCTTTTTCAATATCCGCTGCGCTGTGGCGGCGGCCGATGGCCTGCAACACCTCATCAGACAGGGACTGGGGATTGACGCTGATGCGATCCACACCGTGATCTAAGAGCACCTGCAGCTTCTCGCGGTCAATGGTATCGGGGCGACCTGCCTCAATGCAATACTCCACCATGTTGGAAAGGTCGAAATGTTTATTCAAATGGGTCAACAGACGATCCATCTGCTGGGCGGAGAGGGTGGTAGGCGTGCCGCCGCCCATGTAGAAAGAGCGGATGGCAAGACCCGTATCCTTCACCATCTGTCCCGCCTGCTCGATCTCCGCCATCAGTGCCTCGAGATAGGGCTCCATCAAGCGGAAGGACTTCTCCACCGCCTGAGAGACGAAGGAGCAATAGGTACAGCGGGTGGGACAGAAGGGGATACCCACATAGAGGGAGATGTGGGTGGGATCGAGGGCCTCCTTGGCAATGCGGCCTGCCTCGGCGGCCTCCACGCACAAACGGGCACGCTGGGGGGAGACGAAGTAGGTCTTTTCCAGCGTCTTTTTCGCCTGCGCAGGGGTCTGTCCGCTCTTCATGAGACGGGTCGCCAATTTACCGGGGCGCACACCGGTGAGGCTGCCCCACACGGGGACTTTGCCCAGCACCTGCACGGCAGCCTTAAAAAAGCTCATCTTCAAGGCACGCTGACGCATACCCTCTTTTTGATATTCCGTGATACCCTCGGGAAAGCGCACACGGGAAAGACCGCGGCCCTCCCGTCCGTCATAGACGATGCGGGTGGTCGCGGTGGTGTATATCTCGCCTACTGACAGCTTCACCCATGCGCAGCGCGATTCCTCCGCCGTCTCATCATAGACGGGGCGCTCGGCAGGAAAGAAGGCAAGCAGGTCCTGTTCAATGGCGTAACGGTCGTTATGACCTGTAAAAATCAGCTTCATTGTGCCATTCCTTGACGCATATAAGGATTGTGGGAACGCTCATAGTCCATATCCGTGGCTCTGTCGTGGCCGGGATAGACGGTATACTGACCCTCCATGCGACCCAGACGGGCGAGAGAGGACAGCATCTTGCGATAGTCGCCGCCGGGGAAGTCGCAGCGACCGCAGTTGGCGCGGAAGAGGGTGTCGCCGGAGAAGATGGTATCACCCACCACCAAGCACACAGAGCCGGGGGAGTGACCGGGAGTCACCATCACCGTCAAGGTCAAATCGCCCACGGTAAGGGTGTCACCCTCATCGTAATAGCGCTGATTACGCTCATGCAAGCGAGGGAAACGCAGGTCGCCGCCGCGACCATCGATGACCTCCGCCTCGTGGATATACACGCTCAGGTCGGGATATGCATCCAGCACCTCGCCGAGGCCATTCCAATGATCGAAATGACCATGGGTCATATAGACGGCAACGGGAGTGCAGCCCGTGGCGGCCACCGCCTTGCAGATGTGAGCGCCGTCATCACCGGGATCAACAATTGCGCAGACCTTGTTTGCCTCATCGCAGAGGATATAGCAGTTGGTCATGATAGGGCCAACTTGCAGCGTGGTAATGGTCATAAGGTTTCCTCCTTACAGGTTGTCGGTGTCCACCACCAGGGTCAGAGGGCCATCGTTGAGGGAGTCCACTTCCATATAGGCACCGAACTCGCCGGTCTCGGTGTGGAAACCTTTGGCGCGGCACTCGGCCACAAACTTCTCATACAGGGGGATAGCCACCTCGGGACGGGCGGCAGCGAGGAACTCGGGACGGCGGCCCTTCTTGCAGTTGCCATACAGGGTAAACTGGGAAATCACCATCAGCTCACCGTTGACCTCCTCGAGACCGCGGTTCATCTTACCATCTTCGTCCTCAAAAATGCGCAGCTTCGTCAGCTTATCAGCCAGCTTCACCGCCTGAGCCTCCGTATCCTCATGGGTAATACCCAGCAGGATCAAAAAGCCCTCGCCGATGGAGCGCTTTTCTGCGCCGTCAATGGTGACAGAGGCGTGCTTCACGCGGGTCAATACTGCTCTCATATAGTAAAATCTCCTTTAATTCTTTCGTTCTTTATCCCGCAGGGCGCATGACCTTCATGACGCCGGGGATCTGCTCAAGCTTATTCATCACCGTTTTCAGCTGCTGTCCGTCACTGACCTCAATGCCCACATCGAGAACGCCAAAACCATCCACCGTAACGGGACGGGCGTTCAGCGCGGTAATGCGCGTTTTCGTAGCAGAGAACACCGTGGACACATCCACCAACAGGTTAATGCGATCCTTCGCCACGATCTGGATCGTGGTGTGATAGCTCTCCTCCGGCTTTTCTGCCCAACTGACACGGAGCCAACGACCTGCCATTTCGGGCTTATCGCGGTCACGCAGCACATTGGGGCAGTCGGCACGGTGAATGGATACGCCGTATCCACGGGTGATAAAGCCCTCAATATCGTCGCCGGGGACAGGGGAGCAACATTTGGAAAACTTCACAAGGCAGTTGCTAATGCCTTCCACCACGACGCCCTTATCTGCGGTCTTACGCTGAGGTACCACAGGGCGAACGATCTCGGGCTGCTCAGGCACGACCTCTTCTTCCTGCCGCTCAAGCTGCTTCTGATGAAGCATCCGCTGGATATCCTCCCGGAGACGACCTACGATCTTCTGAGAGGTGATGCCGCCGTAGCCGATGGCGGCGTACATATCATCCACACAGTTATAGCTGAGGCGCTTGATGGTGTTCAGCACACCCTCATCACTAAGCACTTCCTTGAGGGTAACGCCCATGGTGCGCTTGAGCTCCGATTCAAAGCTCTGGCGACCGTTGACGATATTCTCATCACGCTTTTCACGCTTGAACCACTGGCGGATCTTGCTGCGGGCATTGCTGCTGCGGGCAATCTTCAGCCAATCGCGGCTGGGGCCATGGGCGCTCTTACTGGTGGTGATCTCCACCACATCGCCATTCTGCAAACGGTGGTTCAGCTGCACAATGCGGCCGTTGACCTTGGCAGAGACCATGGAGTTACCCACGGCGGAATGGATATTGTAGGCAAAGTCGATAGGGGTCGCGCCTGCGGGCAGGTTGATGACATCGCCCTGGGGGGTCAAGACGAACACCTCATCGGCGAACATATCCACCTTCAAAGAGTGGATAAAGTCCTCAGCATCTGCGCCCTCTTGGTTTTCAAGGAGGCGGCGCACCCACTCATAGCGGGTCTCCTCACCGATGCCGCGGCCGCCGTTTTTATACTTCCAGTGTGCCGCGATACCGTATTCCGCCACCTCGTGCATCTCATGGGTGCGGATCTGCACTTCGAAGGGAATGCCATGATCACCCAGTACCGTGGTGTGGAGACTCTGGTACATGTTGGGCTTAGGGGTGCCGATATAGTCCTTAAATCTACCCAGAATAGGCTTATACAGATCGTGGATCACACCCAGCACGTTGTAGCAATCCGCCACTTCGTCCACAATAACGCGGAAGGCGAACAGGTCAAACACGTCATCGAGACGCTTATTCTGGGTGTACATCTTACGGTAAATGCTGTAGGGATGCTTGGTGCGGCCATAGACCACAGAGGTAATGCCGCTCTCCTTCAATCGCTGGGTGATCTGCTCATCCACCGCGGACATGAAGGCTTTATACTCGTCTGCCTTGCTGTCCAAGGCCGTAACGATCTCCTGATAGCCGATGGGATCGAGATACTTGAGGCTCAGATCCTCCAGTTCCCACTTCATCTTCTGCATACCCAGGCGGTGGGCGATGGGTGCATAGATCTCCATGGTCTCGAAGGACTTCTGCTTCTGCTTGGCAGGAGTCTGATACTCCATGGTCCGCATGTTATGCAGGCGGTCGGAGACCTTTACCAGAATGACGCGGATATCCTTGCTCATGGCCAGCAGCATCTTCCGCAGGTTCTCCATCTGCTCCTCTTCCTTGGAGGTATAGTGGACGCGGGTCAGCTTGCTAACGCCTTCTACAAGGTCAGCCACCGTGGGGGAGAACATCTTCGCCACCTGCTCATGGGTCGCGCCGGTGTCCTCAATGGTGTCGTGGAGCAGCGCAGCCACAATGGACTCGCTGTCAAGATGCAGCTCCTCGGCCACAATGCGGGCAACGGCCAAAGGATGGGTCACGAAAGGAGAGCCGTCTTTTCTCAGCTGCGTACCGTGATTATCTCGGGCAAACTCATAGGCCTGTCGGATCTGGGCAAAGTTGGCGGCAGGGTTATAGCTCCGAATCACATCTTCCAGTTCTTGATATCGTTTTTCCAGATCGATCAACACCGGGCACCGCCTCCTTTCCTCTCCATCTCCGTCAGTGTCTTCAGGTATGGCGAGTCGTTCAGCTGTACTTTTTTATCTCTGTGCAGCGTTACACAAATATCATCTGCACTGCGCTCCAGCGCCAGCAGACCTCGCTCGCAGAACAGCTCCAGAGCGAAAGCACTGTGGAGAAATGCCTCTGCGCCGCCTACCGCCGCAGAGATGGTGCGCAGCAAGGGCAGATATGCCGTGGTCAGCCCCCCCTCGGGGACAAGCCGCTCCATACAGCGCCACACAGCGGCGCACTGGACACGACCGGGCATCAGACGATGCCCCTCTTTTCCGCTGATGCTGCCGCCCTGCAGAAATTTCTCCAACAGCTGCAGCGCCTCCTGCTCACGGGTGCTGGGAAAGAGGGAGGGGCGCAGATCCACCAACTGCATCTGCACCGTGCGATTACCTCGGAACTCATTCACTTGCAGATAGAAGGCGGCATCCACACGGTCACCCTCACAGCAGCCGCAGCTCTCGGTGGTGGCGGAGAAGAAAATGCCATCAAGGCGTGCTGCACCCTTACTCAGTTGCAGCTTCAAGTGGCGATTCTGTCCCACGTTCTGTGCCCGACTCAGCGTTGCACCGAGAATGCAGAACACAGGGCGCGCGTTACCGCTGCCATAGGGTTCCATGGCAGAGAGTGCTTCCAGCTCACCGAGGGTCACATCGCCCACACGGCGCAGCTCCATATCTACTTCCAGCGCCGACTCCACCGCCTTATCGGTACCGTGGCGCAGGGCATATTCATTCATCTTCTCCCTAAAGGCAGGGAGGTTCTCCTCGGCGATGGTAAATCCGGCCGCCAACTCGTGTCCGCCAAAGCCTAACAGCAGATCGCCGCAATGCTCCAGCGCCGCAAAGAGGTTAAAGCCACCCCAACTGCGACAAGAGCCCTTGCCCACGCCGCCGCTGATGTGCACCATGAAGCTGGGGCGGGCATATTTCTCACTGAGGCGGGAGGCCACAATCCCCACCACGCCCTGATGCCACTCCTCCGAGGACAGCACCAGCGCATGGCGCTCCTTCTCGGGCAGATCCTCGATCATCTTCTCGGCCTGAGAGTAGATCTCCTGCTCCACGCTCTGGCGTTCGCGGTTAAGGGCACACAGTGCCTTCGCCATCTCCTGTGCTTTGAGACTATCCTGACACAGCAGCAGCTCCGCCGCCATGTCGGCAGCACCCATGCGACCCGCCGCATTAATGCGGGGAGCCAGCACGAAGCCGATCTGCACGGAGGAGATATCGCGGCCCACCAAGCCCGCCTCTTTCAAAAGGGCATGGAGACCTGTAAAGTCGCTGCGTTCCAAGGAGGCCAAACCGCGGGAAACGATGGTACGGTTCTCGCCCCACATGGGCATCACATCCGCCACCGTACCGATGGCAGCCAAAGTGCAATAGCGGGAGAAGAGTGCCTCTTCACGATCCACGCCGCCCAGCGCCAGCACCAGCTTCAGCGCCACGCCACAGCCCGCCAAATGCTTGAAAGGATAGGGGCAATCAGTGCGGCGGGGATCGACCACCGCCACCGCATCGGGCAGCTGCTCTTTACACTCATGGTGGTCGGTGACCACCGTATCCATACCGATGGAACGGGCGAATTCCACCTCTTCCACGCCTGTAATGCCACAGTCCACCGTTACCAATAGCGTTGCGCCGCTGCGGCGCAGACCCTCGATGGCATCCTGGCTCAAACCATAGCCATCCTCCACACGGCGGGGGATATAGTGCATCACGTTGGCACCACGATTTTTGAGATAGTCCACCAAAATGCAGGTAGCCGTAATGCCGTCCACATCATAGTCGCCGAAAATGGCGATTTTCTCGCCGCAATCCAGCGCCTCATTGATGCGTGCCACAGCCTTATCCATATCGGCCATCAAGAAGGGAGAATGGGTCAAAAATTCCTCACGGCTGAGACATTCTGCTGCCTCTTCCGCTGACTGGATACCACGACTGGCCATAACGCCCGCCACAAGATAAGAGTAGCCCGCCTCCATCAAGCGTTCTGCCGCACCATCTTCAGGGCGATGAATGTTCCAATGCTGAAATTTCACGAGCGCATCCTCCTTTCCAAAAGGACTTCTATAATAGATATAGTATATCAAAGACAGGTGAAAAGGTAAAGAAAAAAATGAATTTTCCCTTGCCATCAGCCACTTTGTACCGTATAATAAGCCATGTGTGTGAAAAAACAAGGTTTTAACGAATTATCATAAAGGAGAAACTTATGCGCCCTGACGGAAAGAGAGTAAAGGGTTTGCCCCCTATTATTGCGGCAACACCTTACATCATGCCCAAGCGTTACGACGCAATGAATACCATTACCGAGTATATCGACGAGGATATCATCAAGGATTACCTGCGCAGCAAGCGCAAGGAAGGTCATCGCGTGAACCACATGACGCTGATTATCAGCGCCTACTATAAGGCAGTGCTGCTCAACCCCAAGCTGAACTATTTCGTGGTCAACAGCAAGATCTTCGAGCGCAATCATTTCTGTGTGTCCTTCACCATGCTCAAGACTTTGCCCGACGGCAGCCCCGACGAGACCACGCTGAAGCTGCACTTTGATCCCAAGGACAACATCTTCGCCATTCAGGAGAAGATGGATAAGCTCATCGCTGACAACTCCTCCCACGAGCAGAAGAACTCTACTGACAAGTTCGCCAGCGCCATGCTGTCCGTCCCCGTGCTGCCCCGCCTGGTGGTGGGTTTGGCAAGAATTTTGGATAACATCGGCCTGCTGCCCAAGGCTATTGTGGAGCTGAGCCCCTTCCACACTAGCTTGTTCATCACCAACCTTGCCTCTATCAAGACCAGCTACATCCACCATCATTGCTATGATTTCGGCACCACCAGTGTGTTTATCTGCATGGGTAAGCCTGTGCCCGATTTCATGAGCGGCAATTATGATAAGAAGCTGATGCCCCTCGGCGTGGTCATGGACGAGCGTATCTGCTCGGGCTACGAGTTCGCCGTGTTCTATAAGGACTTCCGCCGCTTCTTAAAGCACCCCGAGCTGCTGGAGACCCCCTTCGGTGAAAATCTGAAATAAGCAAAAAAAGAAAGCCCTCTCGGGCTTTCTTTTTTTGCTTTTTCTTAGTATGCCAGCTTCTCGCGGAGGTAGTCCTTCAACTCAGCGACGGGGATACGTACCTGCTCCATGGTGTCGCGCTCACGGACAGTCACGCAGTTGTCACCGGCGCTGTTCTCGTCACCCACGGTGTCGAAGTCCACAGTGATGCAGAAGGGAGTACCGATCTCGTCCTCACGGCGATAGCGCTTACCGATAGAGCCGGTCTCGTCGAAGTCGATCATCCACTCCTTAGCCAGGTCTGCGTAGATCTCGCGAGCCTTCTCAGACAGCTTCTTGGAAAGGGGCAGCACAGCGGCCTTGAAAGGAGCCAGTGCGGGGTGGAAGTGCATCACGACACGGACATCGTTCTTAGCCTCATCCACCACTTCCTCATCATAAGCCTCAACGAGGAAAGCCAGCACCACGCGGTCAGCACCCAGAGAGGGCTCCACCACGTAGGGGATATAGCGCTCGTTGGTCTCGGGATCGAAGTAGGTCTGATCCTTGCCGGAGGTGTTCTGATGTGCGGTCAGATCGAAGTTGGTACGGGAAGCCACGCCCCACAGCTCGCCCCAGCCGAAGGGGAAGACGAACTCAAAGTCGGTGGTGGCGTTGGA
>CAYTOO010000051.1:0-13328 GCA_964439545.1 uncultured Oscillospiraceae bacterium
GTGCGAGCGGCATTGTCCCCAGAATATTGCCATCCGAGAGCGTCTGGCCGACGCCCAAAAGGAATTGGAGGGACCCATTTACAAAATTGCCCGCAAAGTGGCCAAATGGTTTGTTAAGTTTTAAACAATGACCGTTGATTCCTTGACAAAAATTGTCTTTTTATGTACTGAGTTAATATTGTAATACAACAAAAAAACCGAAAGGAAGATGTTATGTTACCGGCTATTATTTTATTTGCAGTTACCTACGTACTTATGCTGATCTTTGAGAAATACCGTCCCTATATTGCCCTTGTATCGGGTGTGATATTCGTGGCTACCGGTATGCTCCCCTTAAATCAACTTGGGGGGTCTATTGACTGGAACGTTCTGTTGATGATCGCCGGCACCATGGGCCTGGTGGCCTTGTTTATTGAGAGCAAAATGCCGGCTTTGCTGGCCGACCTGATTATGGAAAAGGTGCCCAACGTAAAGTGGGCCGCCGTAGCGCTGGCGCTGTTTGCAGGCGTTATCTCGGCCTTTGTGGACAACGTGGCCACGGTGCTGATGATCGCTCCCATTGCTTTGGAAATTTGTAATAAACTTAAAACCAACCCGGTGCCCTTTATTATCGCCATTGCCGTTTCTTCCAACCTGCAAGGCGCGGCCACCCTGGTGGGGGACACCACCGCCATTATGTTGGGCTCGGCGGCAAATATGAGTTTTTTGGATTTCTTCTGGTTCAAAGGCAGACCCAGTATATTCTTTGCCGTAGAGTTGGGCGCGGTACTGTCGGCCGTTATTTTGGCCTATTTGTTCCGCAAAGAGAAATTCCCCATTCCCAAAATTTTCACCCGCACCAAAGTGACCGACTACGTACCCTCTTACTTACTGCTGGTTATGCTGGCGATGCTCATCGGCGCTTCCTTTATCCCGGTAAAACCGGCGGCTACCAACGGCTTGATCTGCTGTGCTTTGATGGTACTGGGGATCCTGTACAACCTGTGCAGAAAGAAGACCCTTGCAGCCGTGGTAGAGCCCTTAAAAGCCATTGATTTCACCACCATCGGTATTTTATTGGGCCTGTTTTTGATGATCGGCGGCATTACCGCCGAGGGCGTGATCGACGCGGCGGCCGGCTTACTGGCCAAAGCCGGCGGCAGCAATATTTTCGTGCTGTACACCATTATCGTATGGCCGTCGGTGGTCATCTCGGCCTTTATTGACAATATCCCCTACGTGGCTACGATGATCCCGGTGATCACCGGCATTGCCACCGCCTTGAATATCGACCCCACACCGCTGTATTTTGGCCTGCTTTCCGGCGCGACGTTGGGCGGCAACTGCACCCCCATCGGCGCCTCGGCCAACATTACCGGCATTGGTATTTTACGCAAAAACGGTAACACCGTTAAAAATAAGGATTTCTTCCGCATTGGTATCCCCTTTACCCTGGCCGCCATCGTACCAGCATACATATACATCTGGTTGGTATATGGTATTTAAACCGAGAAATAAAATCCCCCCGTTACACGGGGGGATTTTATTTTAGCTCTACGTTCTATGTGATACTGGCGGCGCTGTGGTGCGCTTTTTATTGGCCTGCTAGCCACGCAATTGTACCTACCCGTAAACGGGTTAAATATTCGGCGGCTCCCCTTGTCAGGGGAGCTGTCGGCGGTAGCCGGCTGAGGGGTAGTCTTTCGTTTTCTCTCCCTCCGTCTTTTTGCTTTGCAAAAATCCACCTCCCTCGTCAGAGGGAGGCAAGGGAGCGCTTAGCGCTCCACAACGAGAAAGAGAGTGTCTACAATGGCAAAAGATCGTTTTGAAAAAGTATATTCCCAAGGTGTGCTGAACTGCAGTGAAATTTGGGTTGACACAGAGACTGGGGTGCAGTATCTTGTTCACGGGGCAGGCAGCGGCATCGGCATGACCGTGTTGGTAGATCCCGAAGGCAAGCCCCTCCTCTACCGCCGTACCCCCAACGCCCCCGAATATTAAAAGGAGGCCGCCATGGCAAAGTATCCCGACTGGATGCCCAACAAAAAGCCCTATACCACTGCGCCCGACCCCGTAGCGGAAGAGATCCCCGCGGAAGAGCCTGCCCCCCAGCGTACCGTGCGCTGCAACGACTGTAATGTAGATGCTGTCTCACAGCAACAGCGAAATACAGCTTGTGGAGCCTGGCTTGTTCAGAACCCTTCAAGAGTTCTTGCCTCTGACGATTTACGAATGTCCTCAGTGCGGACAGTATAAGTTTTATAAAGCCCCTGTAACGGACGACAGCCCCACCCCGCGCCAGCAATTCCTTATGTATTTCAAGGACTACTTCAAAGAACAGCTGCAGCGCATCGTGGAGCGTGACGGACACCCCGATGCCGTTGCAGTAGCCCGCGAACTGTTGGAAAAGAAATTCGGGCAGCGATAAATAGACTTCCTACATATCATCACCTAAGGAGGAATATCCCATGATCATCACCACCACCCCCTCTGTAGAGGGCAAGAGAATCGTCAACTATTTCGGCATCGTCTTTGGCGAGGTCATCACAGGTGTCAATGTCATTAAGGACTTCGCCGCAGGCCTTTCCGACTTCTTCGGCGGCCGCAGCGCCACCTATGAGGAGGAGCTGATGAACGCCCGTCACCAAGCCCTTGCCGAGATGGAGCAGCGCGCTTATCAGCTGGGCGCCAACGCCGTGGTGGGCGTGGACATCGACTATGAGGTCTTGGGCACTGACAACGGCATGCTGATGGTCACCGCCAGCGGCACCGCCGTATTTGTGGACTAAATAACCGAATGTAAATTACATATAAGGAGTAACGCGTATGATCTTTGGTAAGAAAAAGCACTGTTTTCACTGCGCTACGGAGATGAAGCTCCATCAAAAGGGCTACGTGGATATGCGCACCAGCATGCTTGACCCCGTAGAGGAAAGAGTCTATTTGGCGCTGTATTACTGCCCCAACTGCCGCCATGTGGACTGGGTGCTGCCTATTACCCCCTTGGAGCAGTTTGAAGCAGAGCAGAAGGCAAGAGAAGACATGACTACCGTGGAAAACTTCGAGCATAATTTCCACGATTACACCGACAAGCAGCTGCAAAAGGTCATTGACGGCAGCGGCTATGTGGACGATGCCAAAAAAGCCGCTCAAAATCTCCTCGCTCGCCGTAAGAACGGTGATAACAACTAAAACGCAAAAAATCCCGACCAGTGGTCGGGATTTTTTCTGTCCAAAGTTACTTCAGCGCATTCTTCAGCGTGCCGATGCCCTCAATGGTGACCTCGACAACGTCACCGCTCTTGAGCCAATTCTTCTTATCGGCGGGATAGCCCAGCATGACACCCGAGGGCGTGCCCGTGAAGATAATGTCGCCCGCCTTCAAGGGCAGGCGGGGCATGAGATAGGCCACCAGCTCCTCTGCGTTGAAAATAAGGTCAGAGGTAGAGGAATTCTGCCGCACCTCGCCGTTGACACGGCAGGAAATGGCAGCGCCCTCCTTGGGCAGACTCTCGAAATCCACTGCATAGGGGCCAATGGGGCCAAAGCCGTTGTAGCTCTTGCCGCACAGCCACTGGGTAGAGGCGTTCTGCCACTCGCGGATAGACAGGTCGTTGCCGCAGGTGGCGGCGAACACCTTGCCCTCTGCACCCATGATCAGCACCAGTTCTGCCTCGTAGTCGAACTCCTTTGCCTCGGGCAGCTGGATGATATCGCCGTGTGCTGCCAGTGCGTTGGGCATCTTGCAGAACACCGTGGGGCAGGTGGGGATTGCCATTCCCGTCTCCTCAGCGTGAGCGCGATAGTTCAGGCCGATGCACAGAATTTTCTCCATCCCCGTCACCACAGGGGCGAGGGTGAGGGAACTCTCCTCAAGATAAGGGCCGTCCAAGCCCTCCAGTGCTGAAAAATCACCGCTTTGGCACAGGGCCAGCATGGTCTGGGGCAGGTGAGGGTAGGCGGACATATCCACCACGCCCTTGTCGGTGACCACGCCCAGCGTGGGACAGCCGTCCTTGTAGAACTGCAAAACTTTCATAGCATCGTCCTCCTATATTTCTTTATGGGGGCTAACTTTAACTATTTACAGCCGAGTGATCATCGGTATGATCATGGGGCTGCGCTTCATGTTTTTAAACAGGTAGCTGCTGACCGCCGACTTCACGGCGCGATACACCTCACCATCGTCGCGGCGGCGCTTGGCGGGCAGTTTGCCCACCGTCTCCATGGCCACGCGGCGCATCTCAGCGAGAAGCTCCTCGCTCTCCTTCACATACACGAAGCCACGGGTGATAATTTCGGGGTCGCACAGCAGCTGATGGTCGTGGCTGGACATGGTCAGCACCACGACAACCATACCGTCCTGCGCCAGCAGCTTACGATCGTTCAGCACCACCGTGCCCACTTCGCCCACCGCGCCGCCGTCCACGAACACCTCGCCTGCGCTCACGGTGTTTTCACACTTCATGTGCTTGGTGGTCAGCTCAATGACGCTGCCGTTATCTGCCACACAGACGTTGTGGGGCTGCATACCCATCTGCTCTGCCAAACGCTTGTGGATCTGCAGCATGCGCTGTTCACCGTGGAGGGGGATAAAGAAGCGGGGACGTGTCAGCGCGTGGATGATCTTCAGTTCCTCTTGGCAGGCGTGACCCGACACGTGGAGCATGTCGGCCTTATCATAGACCACGTCCACGCCCTTGCGGAACAGCTCGTTGATGACTCTGCCCACCTCCACCTCGTTGCCGGGGATGGCGCTTGCAGAGATAATGACCTTATCCCCGGGCCCAATATCCACCTGCCGATGGGTGGAGAAGGCCATGCGGTACAATGCGCTCATCTCCTCGCCCTGGGAGCCTGTGGTGACGATCACCTGCTGATTGAGGGGCAGGTTTTTAATTTTGTGGATGTCCATCAGCGTCCCCTTGGGCACTTTCATGTAGCCCAATTCCGTGGATACCTTCATGATGTTCTCCATGCTGCGACCCGTCACTGCCACCTTGCGCCCGCAGGCAGCCGCGGCATCCAGCACCTGCTGGACACGATGCACGTTGGAGGCGAAAGTGGTCACAATAATGCGCTTGTCGCAGTTGGAGAACTGCCGCTTGAAAGTTGCACCCACGGCGCTCTCGCTGAGGGTATAGCCGGGACGCTCCACATTGGTGGAGTCCGCCAGCAGCGCCAGCACGCCTTCCTTGCCCAGTTCACCGAGACGTGCAAGGTCGATGACCTCACCATCAATGGGTGTGGAGTCGATCTTAAAGTCGCCCGTGTGGACGATGGTGCCCATGCGGGTGTGGATGGCGAAAGCCACCGAGTCGGCGATAGAGTGGTTCACGTGGATGAACTCCACTTGGAACTTGCCCGCCTTTACCGTCTGCCCCGCCTCCACCGTAATGAGCTTAGTGGAGTTCAAAAGACCGTGCTCCTGCAGCTTCAGCTTAATGAGCCCTGCCGTCAATCGCGTGCAGTAGATGGGGAGATTGATCTGCTTGAGGACATAGGGGATGGCTCCGATGTGATCCTCGTGACCGTGTGTGATGAACAGGCCGCGAAGGCGGTTATGGTTCTTCACCAGATAGCTGATGTCGGGGATCACGCAGTCGATGCCGTACATATCATCCCCGGGGAAGGCCATACCGCAATCCACCACGATGATCTCGCCGCCATACTCATACACGGTCATATTCTTGCCGATCTCGTTGAGACCGCCAAGAGGGATAATTTTCAGTTTTTCTGCCATGAATTACTCCTTTTTTAATGTAAAACGTAAGGATTTCGGCACAAAGAGGCGAAAAATGTATAGCAAAACAAAGGCGATCCGCACGAAATACAGCCCTGTTTCGCTGCATTGATACGGAGTTTTCGCCCTGCCAAAGTCCTATGAATTTGTGTGTATATCCTCGCGGATCACTTCCGCGAAACGAACAAAAACAGCTGTGGATTACCCACATTCTGCATAAATCTTACCACACTTTCCCTCTTTTGTACACCCCTAACTTTTCGACAGGGGCTGACAGGCTGTGACAGGGGGGAGGGGCTGACACAACATTTTGTGGTTGTTATCTTTTGAAATGTATGGTATAATCAATCGTTACTGTGGAGCAGTATCTCTATTTCGTTGTAACGAACCCCATCTCAATTATGAGGGAGGCGAATTCTTTGAATAAGAAACTCATTCGTGGCTTCCGCACCAACACAGCCCTTTTTGTGGTGTGCTTTGTGATTTTCGTGGTGCTGATGATCCAATTCTCGCCCGCGCTTGCGCTTATTGAGGCGCTGTTGGCTGGTGTGGTGCTGTATATCAGCATTCGCCGCAATGTATCGACCCGCCGCAATATCCGCCAGTATTTTGATCGTGTCGGCGGCGGCATGGACACTGCCCGTTCCAACAATATGCTCTATACACCCCTGCCCATGCTGGTGTTCGATGTGAACACCGAGGAGATCTTGTGGGGCAATGAGAAGTTTGTGGTGCTGTCCGATTTGGAGGAAAAGCTCTACGAAATGGCGCTGAGCGATGTAGTGCCCGGCTTCAAGACCCATTGGCTGCTGGAGGATAAGCGGGAGTGCCCCACCCATGTGGTGTGGAACCACCGCACCTATCGTGTGTTTGGCACCATCAGCCGCACGGAAGGTGAGCGCGGCGGACACAGTCTTCTTGCCACCACCTACTGGATGGACATTACCGATACCGAGCAGATGCGCAGCACTCTGGAGATGACCCGTCCTGTGGTGTCGATCCTCATGGTGGATAACTATGAAGATTTGATGGCTGCCTGTCCCGAAGCCAAGCGATCTGCCCTTTTGGCAGAGCTGGAAGGCAAGCTCAACGACTGGTGCGCCGACACAGGTGCGCTGCTGCTGGGCTATGACCGTGACCGCTATCTCTTTGCCATGGAGGAGAAGGATTTCCTTCTCTATGCCGAGCAGAAGTTCTCTGTGCTGGACACCGTCCGCACGGTGGAATCCGGCGGCGTTGCTGCTACTCTCTCCGTCGGCGTTGGCCGCGAGGAGGAATCCTTTGCCACTCTGTTTAAAAACGCTGAGCTGGCGCTGGAAATGGCTTTGAGCCGCGGCGGCGACCAGGCGGTGGTGAAGAACAAGGGCAACTTTGAGTTCTACGGTGGCCGCGCCAAGGCAGCGGAGCGCCGCACAAAGGTGAAGTCCCGCGTTATGGCAAGTGCTCTGCGTGAGCTGATGCAGGAAGCCGGCAATGTCTATGTTATGGGTCATAAGTACGCCGACATGGACTCCCTCGGCGCAGCCGTGGGTATCTGCTGCATGGGCCGTAAGCTGGGCAAGAAAGTACAGATCGTCATGGATACGGAGAATAACGCCGTCCATCCTGTGCTGAACAAGCTGCAAAAAGCGCCCGAGTACGCCGGCGTGTTCGTCAGCGGCGATGTGGCCTTCCTCCACGCACAGGCAAGCACCCTGCTGGTGGTGGTAGATACCAACCGCCCTGACAGTGTGGAGTCTGACGCGCTGCTGGAGAGCTGCAACAGTGTGGCAGTCATCGACCACCATCGCCGCGGCAGCCGCTACATCGATAAGATGACCTTTAACTACCATGAGCCCTACGCCAGCTCTGCCAGTGAGCTGGTCACAGAACTGATGCAGTATCTGGTAGAGCCTGCCGATGTCCTCCGCGTGGAGGCGGAAGCCCTCCTCTCCGGCATCGTGCTGGATACGAAGAATTTCACCAACCGCACCGGCGGCCGCACCTTCGAGGCGGCAGGG
The DNA here is from genome assembly GCA_964439545.1 of uncultured Oscillospiraceae bacterium. Classification (GTDB taxonomy): domain Bacteria; phylum Bacillota; class Clostridia; order Oscillospirales; family Oscillospiraceae; genus Vescimonas. The sequence goes on from CAYTOO010000051.1 coordinate 7,723, forward strand.
TATCTCCGCCGCATCGGCGCTGATACCCAGGATGTCCAGCGCATGTTCCAAACGGATCTGAGCGCCACCCTTCAGCGCCATGAGATCATGCGTCAGGCAGAGATCCATCACGGAAACATGGCGGTGGTGGTCTCCGAGGAGACATTCGACCGTGTCACCGCCGCCAAGGCTGCCGATGAGCTGCTGACCATCCGCGGCGTGGATGCATCCTTCGTGATCTATACCAAGGATGACGGCATCTATATGTCCGCCCGTTCTCTGGGCGAGATCAACGTGCAGGTGATTCTGGAAGCGCTGGGCGGCGGCGGCAACTCTACCACCGCCGGCGGACAGGTCAGCGGCATGACCGCCCCCGAGGCTAAGGAAAAGCTCCTTGCCGCCATCGAGGCCTATCTCAACGACTAAAAGAATGATAAAACCAAGATAAGGAGAATATAACCATGAAAGTGATCTTGACGAAAGATATTAAGGGTAAGGGCAAGAAGGGTCAGATGATCGAGTGTGCTGAGGGCTACGCCCGCAACTTCCTCATCCCCAAGGGCATGGCCGTGCTGGCCACCGCCGATGCCGTGAATACGATGAACCTGCAGGCCAAGGCCAAGGCTAAGGCTGATGCTGAGGCTAAGGCCGCTGCCGAGGCTATCGCCGAGAAGCTCAAGGGCTGCCAGGTGAAGGTTGCCGCCAAGGGCGGCGAGGGAGGCAAGCTCTTCGGCGCTATTACCGGCGCTGCCATCGCTGAGAACCTGAAGAAGCAGTGCGACATCGAGATCGACAGCAAGAAACTGGTCATCGATGAACCCATCAAGAGCTTTGGCTCTTTCCAGGTAAAGGCCAAGCTGGGCTACGAGGTCAGCGGCCTCGTTAATGTCCTTGTCATCGAGGAGAAGTAAAAGCTACTGGCACAAAATCTGACGATTTTGTTGCCAATTGCAGCCGCTGCGCGCGTCCTGCGGACACACTGGCGGCTGAGAAGTATTTTTTCGACGCGCATGTCGCCGAAAAAATGATTGAATTTATTCGCCGTCTGCGGACGGCGAACTCTACGAGGTTTTTTAAGGGAGGGAAGCAAGATGGACGAGCTGCTGCTGCGGGGTATGCCCCATTCCGCTGAGGCGGAGCAGGCGGTGCTGGGCTCTATGCTCATTGACGCATCGTGCATCAAAGATGTGATGGATCAGCTGCAGCCGGAGGATTTCTACCTGCGGCAGAATCGCGAGATCTTTGAGACCATCTATTATATGTTCATCTATTCCCGTCCCATTGACGGTGTTACTGTTGCCGGCGAGATGGAGAAGAACGGTACTTATAACGAGAACACCCGCTCCTATCTCGTGCAGATCATGGAGGTGACACCCACCTCCGCCAACGTGGGCGAGTATGTCCGTTTGGTTCGCGAAAAAGCCCTGCTGCGACAGGTGGCAGCCGCTGCTGCCGATATTACCGCCATGGTGCAAAATGGCGGCGGCGATGCAGGAGAAACGCTGGAGAGTGCTGAGCAGAAGGTCTACGCCATTCGCCGCGGTCGCTCCGGTCAGAGCATGGTGCCCGTCAGCGCTGTGCTGCAGGATGTGATGGATCGCCTTGCTGAACTGACAAACGGCGGCGGAAACACCCTTCCCGGCCTTACCACGGGTTTGAGCGCGCTGGATGGAAAGATCAACGGCTTGGGTAAATCCGACTTGGTGCTGCTGGCTGCCCGTCCCGGTATGGGTAAAACCAGTATGGCACTGAATATCGCCCTCTCCGGTGCCCGCGCCTCCAATAAAACGGTGGCGGTGTTTTCCTTGGAAATGTCCCGCGAGCAGCTGGTGACCCGTCTCATCGCCACCGAGGGCTTGGTGGAAAACCAGCGCCTTATGACGGGTAATCTCCGCGAGAGCGATTGGCAGCGCATTGCCGAGGCTGCCTCTACCTTGAGCCGCATGGACATCCGCATTGACGATAACCCGCTGCTGACCGTTGCGGATATGAACGCCAAGTGCCGTCGCCTTGATAACCTCGGACTTGTTGTCATCGACTATCTGCAGTTGATGACCTCTGCCGGCGGCAAGGGCTACAGCGGCGAAAACCGTCAGCAGGCTGTGTCCGACATCAGCCGTATGCTGAAAATCATGGCTAAGGAGCTGCAGGTACCCGTCCTGTGTCTCAGCCAGCTGAGCCGTGCCAACGAAAAGCGCGAGGATAAGCGCCCCATGCTCTCCGACCTTCGTGAATCCGGCGCAATCGAGCAGGATGCCGACGTGGTGCTGTTCCTCTACCGTGACGACTATTATAACGAGGACTCCGATAAGCATAACATTGCCGAGTGCATCGTGGCCAAGAACCGCCACGGCGAAACGGGCAAGGTCATGCTCCGCTGGATGCCGGAATACACAGCCTTCGGCACACTGGAGAACCGCTACGACGACGAGGAGTAAACCATGGACTTGCTGCGGTGGATGCATCGGTGGGACATGCTGCCCGAACAGGGAGGGGTAGTCCTCTGCGCCGTCTCCGGCGGGCGGGATTCCATGTGCCTGCTGCATTATCTCCATTCTATCGCCCCTGCTTGCGGCTTTACCGTAGCGGCGGGTCACTTCAACCATCAAATGCGCGATGAAGCCGATTCGGACGAGAGCTTTGTCCGCGCCTTCTGCGCTGAAAAAAATATCCCTTTTTACACTGCCGCTGCCCCCGTGTATGAACGGGCGCAGGAGTGGAAACTCTCCGTGGAGGAGACGGGTCGCCGTCTGCGCTATGAGTTTTTAGAGCGCACAGCGGAAGAAATCGGCGCAAGCCGTATCGCCACCGCCCACCACGGGCTGGATAACGCCGAAACGGTAGTATTAAACCTCCTTCGCGGCACAGGCAGCGAGGGCTTGGGTGGCATTCCCCCTGTGCGCGGTAAATTCATCCGTCCCCTGCTGCAAACAAGCCGCGAGGAGATTGAGTCCTACTGCACCGAACACAACATCGCCTTTGTGGAGGACTCCACCAACCGCGATATCCACTATGCCCGCAATCGTCTCCGCTTGGAGCTGTGGCCGCAGCTGGAGACCATCAACAGCAACCTCTCCGCCGCCTTGGGACGCACCGCCGCCATCGTCCGTGCCGAGAACGACTATTTGGACGCGCTGGCACGGGAACAACTGCCCGCTGAGGGCACAGCAATTTCGCTGAATGTGCTTCGAGAAGCACCCGAAGTGCTGCGGCGGCGCATGCTGCGCTTGATGCTCCACCGCCTTCCCACAGGGAAAAAGGATGTGTCTGCCGCCCACATTGCCGCCATGCTGGACTTGGTGGAAAAAGGCCGCGGTACATTGACACTGCCCGATGGTGCCTGCGTTAGCTGTGGGGAAGGGGAGATGACCTTCTCCGTGGCACAGCCCGCCCCCGAGGAGCAGATTTTGCACACAGGTGTCAACTACTGGGGCGATTTCACCCTAACCGTATCGGACGAGGTGGAAGGGCTGACCGTCCGCCCTTGGAAGATCTCTGACCGTATCGCAGTGGGAAACGGCAGCCGCAGTTTAAAGCGCATCTTTGCAGACCGTAACATCACCCCCTTGCAGCGTGAGCTGTTGCCGATAGTGTGTCTAAAAGGCGAGGTCTGCGGCGTATACTTGAATGAAAACAGTTGTACACTTACGCTGTTCGTTGACAGTAGAAAAATAAACATTACTATTAAGAGAGAAAATACTCAGGAGGAAACAGGCAATGGCTAAGAGCAATATGGAACAGGACATCTTGAAGGTCTTGGTTACCGAGGAAGAGCTGGCTGCGCGTGTTCAGGAGCTGGGCGATCAGCTGTATGACGCATTTTGTGACAAAGACCCCGTGTTCGTGGGCGTGCTGAAGGGCTGCTTCGTGTTCATGGCAGACCTCGTCCGCGCCACCCAGATCAAGAGCGAGCTGGAGTTCATCGGTCTTGCTTCTTATCACGGCGGGACTTCCACCTCCGGCGTGGTGGAGATCACCCGTGACCTGCAGAAGGACATTACCGACCGTCATATCATCGTGGTGGAAGACATCCTCGACTCCGGTAATACCCTGTACTTCCTGAAGAAGTATCTCATGACCAAGGGCGCTGCCAGCGTGACCATCGTCACCCTGCTGGATAAGCCCGCCCGCCGTGAGAAGGACGTCGTTGCCGACTATGCAGGCTTTGATGTACCCGATGAGTTCGTGGTGGGCTATGGCCTCGACTATGACCAGAGATACCGCAATGTACCCTACATCGGTGTCCTCAAGCCTGAGGTCTATACCAAATAATTCTCCCCTGTGAGGGAAAAGAAACAGGAGGGCGATGCCCTATGAATGAAAAGAAAAACCGTGTGGAGCAGCCTGCGGTCAAGGAAAAATGGACATTTCGCCGCTTTTTAAAAGAGTGGGGCGATGTGATTTTGATCCTTGCGGCGGTGTTCCTCGTTTTCCGTTTTGTGCTGCAGGTGGCGTGGGTGCCCAGCGGCTCTATGGAGACCACCATCCCTACCAAGAGTGCCATGATCGGCTGGCGTCTTCCCTTTACCGTGTCTGACCCCGTCCCCGAGCGTGGAGACATCGTCACGTTTTGGAGCGAGGAGTTAGGCCAAGTGTTGGTCAAGCGCACCATCGGTCTCCCCGGTGAAGAGGTGAGCTTCGCTGACGGTTACGTGTATATCAACGGCGAGAAGCTGGAAGAGGAGTATCTCCCCGCCCGCGGCATCACCGAGAGCGACAAGACCTTTGTTGTCCCCGAGGGCTGCGTCTTCTTCCTCGGCGATAACCGTACCGGCTCTCTCGATGCCCGTTTCTGGGCTGACCCCTATGTACCGGTAGCGCAGCTGCAGGCCCGACCCTTTATCGCTATCAGCATCGGCCGCGACCAGTGCTGGCAGGGAGTACGCTTCCTGCGTCGGGAGGGTTAAGCCATGGCGGAACCGAGAAGATTTAATTTCCGCGGACTCATCTTACTGGTGATCGCCTTGGTGATGCTGCTGACCCTCACGGGCAATATGCGCAGCAATGGCGGCATCACCTACGGCGAGATGCGCGAGCTGTTCGTGCAGGAAAAGGTGGAGAGCTTCTCCATCGTTGAGCACACCCTCACCGCCACGCTGAAGGATGAAACAATCGCTGTATGCTATCTCTATAGCTTCGACCTCTTCTACGATGATCTCAACGACTTGGTGGTGGAGCAGTACGACAGCGGCATTATTTCCGACTATAACTACTACGCCGACCACTCTACCAACTGGCTGCAGTTGCTGTTGCCCTACGTGTTGGCGGTGCTTGCCTTCATCCTGCTGATGAACCTCATGGGTCGCATGGGTGGCGGCGGTGTCAATGATAAGATGGCTCACTTCGGTGAGGCTCGCGTTGGCTCTCTCCCTGAGGGCAGCAAAAAGGTCACCTTCCGCGATGTAGCCGGCGCTGATGAGGAGAAGGAAGAGCTGCAGGAGATCGTGGAGTTTCTCCGCGACGGCGACAAGTATACCGCCCTCGGCGCTCATATCCCCAAGGGCGTGCTGCTGGTTGGCCCTCCCGGCACTGGTAAAACCCTCCTTGCCCGCGCTGTGGCAGGCGAGGCGGATGTGAAGTTCCTGTCCATCTCCGGCTCTGACTTTGTGGAGATGTACGTGGGCGTC
>CAYTOO010000052.1:0-12173 GCA_964439545.1 uncultured Oscillospiraceae bacterium
TTTTTATTCATCCGTCATGTTGTCGAAGTAGCCCTGAATGTAGATGATGGGCGTACCCTTATCACCGCTGCCGCTGGTCAGGTCGCACAGAGAACCCAGCAGGTCGGTAATGCGGCGGGGGGTGGTGCCCATGGCGGCCATGTTGCCCACCAAAGAGCCCTGCTGCTTGTTGCGAATCTTGTCGGCAACAGCCTGCTGCAGCGCCTCGCCCTCCAGTGCGCCAAACTCGGCATCTGCCAGGTTCTTCAGCTTCAGCTCATTGGGCGTACCCTCGAGACCTGCGGTGTAACCGGGAGCGCAGACGGGGTCGGCAAACTCCCAAATCATGCCCACGGGATCTTTGAAGCAGCCGTCGCCATAGATCATGGCCTCGATCTGCTTGCCCGTAGCCTCGCTCATGACCTTGCCCAGCGCCTCGGCCACTGCCATAGAGTCACGGGGGAAGAGCTTGACGCGGTCGTCATCGGCCTTGTTGCTGCCCAGCAGACCATACTCAGCGTTGTAGCCGCTGCCATCCACGCTCTCGGTCATGAGGTCGTCAAGACCCAGCACCACCTTGGCACCGGCATCGCGCAGCAGCTTCTTGCTGCGGCGGCGGGTGTGGATATCGCAGGCGATGACAGTGTCGGTATACTTGAGGATATCCTGCACGTGGTTGGAGAGGATGATCTCGGCCTTAGCGCCGGCCTCCTCAATGACCTCGCGATAGAAGGAGATGTAGTCCACGCCCGTGAAGGTGTGGCGCACATCGCCAAACTTGGCGCGGAACTCGTCAGCGGTCAGTGTATCGCTCCAAGGATTGACACCTGCGGCCTCCACCTGCTCCAGGGTGAGGAAAGCGTTGCCCATCTCATCGGAGGGGTAGGACAGCATGACAACCACCTTCTCACAGCCCATGGCGATGCCGCGCAAGGGCACGGAGAAACGGTTACGGCTGGTGATGGGGAAAGTAAGACCCACTGTGCCGCCGCCGGTGCGTGCCTTCACATCCTTGGCGATCTGCTCCACGGTTGCATAGTTGCCCTGACAACGTGCGATCACAGATTCCGTCACTGCCACCACGTCTTTGTCGCGGGGGGCGATGTCGTTGGCCTTCAGTGCGTTCAGCACAGTCTCGGCGGTCATGGCTACAGCGTCGTCACCGGCGCGGAAGATAGGAGCGCGAATGCCGCGCACCACAGTACCAATGGTTCTCATTGCTGTATCATCCTTTCAATATGGAAAAATAGGAAATTACGCATTTTTTGACAGCTAATTATACCAAATTATGGCTTATTAGTAAAGAGGGTTTTCTAAATTTTGTCATCATCGCCTCTTATACCATTTTTGGCTGTATTTAACGGACATAGCTTTGCCTCAAAAACAAAAAATACACATGGTCATCGATGACAACATCAAAAAGGGGTGATCTTTTTGTATGAACGAGGCAAATTTCGATTGTTGGCGTTTATCTCAGCGCTCCTTATGGCCTTCTCCCTTGTCATCCCCGCTTACGGCGCAGAGGCGCGGACAGTGATCCCTTTAGGCAAGGCGGTGGGCATCAAGCTCTTCGCCGATGGGGCACTGGTGGTGGCAGTGGAGAATAGCGCCGTGCTGGAAAAAGGGGACTTGCTCCTCAAATTAGGCGGCGAGGAAGTTTCTTCCATTGAGGAAGTCCAGTCCCTTCTCCGTGAAAACGGCGGCGCTGTGGTGACCATGGAAGTCCAGCGGGGCGAGCGCATCCTCTCCCTCGCTGACACGCCCAAGCAGGGGGCAGACGGCGTGTGGCGCTTGGGGGTGTGGATCCGCGACTCCATGGCGGGAGTAGGCACGCTGACCTACTATGACCCCGCCACCCAAACTTACGGCGCGCTGGGTCACGGCATCACCGACGTGGACACGGCCCAGCTCATGACGCTGCAAAAAGGCTCTATCATGCACACCACCGTCAGGGCGGTGAAGCGTGGCGCGGCAGGCGATCCGGGAGAACTGAAGGGGGATTTCTCCATCCAGCGTGACATCGGCACACTGCGCGCCAACACCAGCTGCGGCATCTTCGGCGGCGCGGTGGATGGGGCGTTTTTTAGCGGTGAGCCTATGGCGGTGGCAGCATCTGAGGACATCCACTGCGGCGAGGCCACCATTCTCGCCACTGTGTCGGGGGAGGACACGCGGGAATATACGGTGGAGATCCAAAAGGTGTATGAAAACGGCAAAAACGGACGGGATATGCTCCTGCAGGTAACGGACGAGGCATTGTTAACGAAGACGGGCGGCATCGTGCAGGGCATGTCGGGCAGTCCAATAATACAGTCCAATAAGATAGTCGGTGCAGTAACCCATGTACTCGTAAATGACCCGACTACGGGGTATGGTATTTTTATCGAGAACATGCTGGACGCAGCAGAATAAATTAAACCTATGACAGGGGCTATTTTCCCCTGTCATTTTTTTCTCTTCTGTGATATAATAACAAAAAATACTTCAAAGGAGGTCATATTTATGAAGAAATTATTCTCCGTACTACTTGTGTTCCTGATGAGCCTGACGCTGGTCGCCTGTGGAACCGTGTACGAGGACACCAACGGTGATGACAATTTTGATTTGCAGACCATTACCGACGAGGACATCATCCATCTGCAGACCGTTTCCTCCGGATTGAACTATAGCGAGACCTCGGTCGGCATCATCTCCAGCAGTGAATATTACTCGAAAAACTTCAACGGCGTGGATCAGCTGTATCTCACCAACTACTTCGCGGACTCCGATGTTGTGGTTACCGTCGGTTATTTGAATGTCACCGCCGGCAATTTCCGGATGGTGGTCATCAATAACGACGAGATCATCTTCGATATCCCCTTGGACAGTGCTGCCGAAGCTTACATCTTTGAGGATGTCAATGGTTCCTTTGCCATCCACGTTGCCGGAGAGAGCGCCGCTGTTGAGTTTAATTTCTCCGTCGGCTGACGCAAATCCGTATTCAATTAATGATCATGAACACCATAGCTCCATTCTGATCTGTTAGCTTCTTCCCTTCTATTACTGTCTCTGTGGACGTAATCTCAGAACGAAAGACAAAAGTTGTTCCTAATAACAGTCACTCGTGTCGGGCAGTCCCATTTTGCAGGACGGGCGCATCATCGGAGCGGTCACTCATGTCCTTGTGAACGACCCCACCCGCAGGTACGGGATTTTTATTGAGAATATGCTAAACGCGGGATAAATTTTACTGAGGTGCGTATCGGAAACGGTACGCACCTTTTTTTCGCACTTTCTTGTGGTGTCGTAGGGGCGACCTGTAGTCGCCCGCGGAACGACCATAGGCCGTTCCCTACAAATCCTATCGAGGCTCTTTCCATATATTCCCTTAATATCTATCCATCCTTTCGCGCACCGTGACCGAACTCCCGCACACCCTTGTGCAAACTCTACAGAATATTTTGCCGCTATGTAGCAAATGCTCATGTATAAAACCGTTGATTTTTTCAAAATGTGGCGTATAGTTATGCGCATAATTCATTAAGGAAGCGTTACCCAATGAAAAAGATGGTATCCTTGCTTTTGGCAATGTGTATGATGCTCTCCCTGCCGGTGGGCTGCGGCGCACCTGCTCAGAGTAGCGAAGCAGGCGGTTTGACGGTGAACGTCACCGTTCCCGCAGATTTTGAAGGTGAGCTGAACGGCCGTCTGCTGTTCCTCCTCGACAACGCCATGCCCTCATGATGGAGATCGCTGCTCCCATGGTGCAGTGCGGCCCCGTCGATGCTGCTGCCATCATGGGTATGAAGGAAAGTAAGCAGTTCAAGTTTCTCCCCTATATACGAAACGCCCGCACCCTTTATCGGTGCGGGCGTTTTGCCGCGTTTTATTTCGATGCGATGCGCCACGACCAAAGGAAGAACAAAATGCCTGTGGTAAGGGCGGCGGCATAGGGCAGGTGGGAGATCAGCCCACCGCTGAAGGTGGATTCCACCACCGACAGCACCATGGGGGTAATAAATTGCGCCAAGTACATGGCCATGGAGATCAAGGGCATGACCGTGGTGGCGGCTTCTGCCCCTGCCTTACGGGAGGCGGAGGAAATGATAAAGGGAATGCCCACACCGTTGGAAAAGCCGATGAGCACAGAGCCGAGAATCACGCCGACCCAACCCTCGCCGAGAAGGAGGCAGAGATATCCGATGCAGAACAGGGCGGGTGCAAAGAACTTCATCGCTCCACCCATCATCTTCTTTACGTGGACAAAGGCGAGACCGCCGAGGAAGGCCACGAAATCCAACCCCGCCATGATGACGGCAATATACCGCTGGGGGATCACGCCCGCTTTTGCCGTTTCAATGGCGAAGGCGGTGGGATAGACAAAGAAGGTAAGCATCAAAAGGAAAATAGCGATAATATAGACGTGATACTGTTTCCAAGCACCGTGCTTTTTGCCCTGCTCCTTTGCACCGATTCTGTCGTTGGGGAGAAACACAAGGCAGAGGACGATGCTGATTAAGCCCAGCAAATAGACGAGAAAGCTGGCGCGCCAGCTGACAGTGGCGAGGATGCCGGAAATCAGCGTTGCCACCACGCCGCCCATCTGATTCATGGCGGAGGAATAGCCCATCAGCTTATCCTGCTGCTGGGGCGGGAAGTAGAAGGACAGCAGACCTGTGGACAGGGGCATGACGATGCCCACGCCGATACCCACCAGTGCGCGGAAAGCAAGGACGGCGTAGATATTGCTGAAAGCACCTGCCAAACATCCGCCCACCGTGTAGAAAACAAGGCCGATCATCACCAGCTCTTTGCTTTTGAACCGCTTGCCGAGTGCGGGGAAGACAAAGCTGGTCAGCACAATGAACAGGGCGGGGATGCTGATGATCATCTGCACCAGTGTCTGCTCCACGTCCTTGAAATATTCCAAAATAATTTGCAGTGCGGGCGCAACGGCAGCACCCGCCATCACCGTCAGCAGCGACAGGGACAAAATCGCCGCCTTGAGTTGTTTTTCATTGATGTTTTTACTCATACATACCTCATCTTTCTAAAATGGCAAACAAAAAAAGCGCAAGTCCGTTTGGACTTACGCTTTCGCTACGCAACGAGTATAATTTAGCAGAAATTTGGGAGGTTGTCAAAAGTTTTTGGGAGAAAGTTTTCATTTTTTACACGACTCTCCTGTTGACTTCTCCCTTGCTCCCTTCGTCTGTCCGTGCTATAATACCTAAAAATTAAGGAAAAGGATCTGTAGCTATGTCTCGGTTTTGGAAAGGAATCATCGTAGGGCTCGGCGGCGTTGCCCCGGGGCTCAGCGGCAGCGTGCTGCTCATTATCTTCGGCCTTTATCAAGCCACCCTCGATGCCCTCGGTACGCTCTTTGTCCGGTTTAAGAAGAACATCACCTTCCTCCTGCCTCTCGTGGCGGGCATGTTTTTGGGTGTCCTCCTCTTTAGTAAGCTCATTAACTTTCTCCTCGGCTCTTACGAGATGCCCACCCGTTTTTGCTTCCTCGGCCTCATTCTCGGCACGTTGCCCATGGTGTGGAAAGAGGTGCGGAAACAGGGCTTCAAGCCCATCTATTATGTGATCATCCTCGCCGCAGCAGGACTTGGCATATGGTTTTTCACCATGAACCCCAACGCCTTCCCCCAAGTGACCGACCCCACCTTGCTCCAATCGGTGCTCCTCGGCGTGGCCGTAGCCGCCACCGCCATCATCCCCGGCGTTGACCCCGCCGTGTTCCTCTCCACCTTGGGTTTTTACGAGATGTACGTGGCGGCGCTGGCCAATTTGCAGTGGAGCATCCTGCTCCCCATGGTGGTGGGGCTCGCTATCGGCGCGGTGGCCATCTCCTTCGGCATGAGTGTCCTTTTCAAGCGGTGGTATACCGCCACATTTTCCGTGATTTTCGGCATTTTTCTCTCCATGATCCCCAACATGCTCAGCGACAACTGCGTGCTGGGCTGGAACGGTGTGTCGGTGTTGTCCCTCGCGCTGGTAGTGGTGGGCTTTGCCGTGTCCTTCTTCTTGGGGGACTTGCAGAAGAACTTACAGCGATTGGGGTGGAAAAAATGACACCGCAGGAGCTTCAAAAGACCATCGAGCGCGTTGAGAAGATGGAGTGGTGCTTCGACACGGTGGCGGCGGCTTTCAAAAGTGACCCCACCGCCGCGAAGTGCAGCCCCGTTTGCCGCGCCATGGTGAGGGCGCTGGCGACCTACTATGAGAGCGAGTACTGGCGCAGTGACTTCGCCGCCGATGAGGCGGGGCTGCTGCCCGCCACCCTCAAGCGAGGAGTCCTGTCCGAGGACGGGATATACCACTTCTTGATGGATTGGGAAGAATAAAAAAGAGCCCGTGTGGGCTCTTTTTTCATGGAAAGCAAAAAATTTCCCCCTCTGTTGCCCATTCTGGGGCAACACCCCCCATTTTCGCCCCCTTTATAAAGAGGGAAATCCATCGGCGAAAGGGGGGAGGATACATGGAGATTTGGGGCGACATCGCTGTGGCGGCGCTGGCACTGATAGGCACATTGGGCGGCGCATCTTTCGCCAATCGCCGCAGCGCGGCGCTCATTGCCTATCGCTTGGAGCAGCTGGAGAAGAAGGTGGAAGTCCACAACCACATCGTCGAGCGCACCTACCGCCTCGAAGAGCAGGAAGCCGTCTTGGAAGAACGCATGAAAGTGGCGAACCATCGCATTGATGATTTGGAGCGGAAAAGGCAATAAAAAGCCTCCCCTTTCTTCGAGAGGATAAAAAAGAGCTCTTTCGGGCTCTTTTTTACTTGCTCCATCCCTCGCCGTCCCCATCAAAGGACACCTCCACCGTTGCCGCTTCCTCCTCGCCGCCGCTATCAAGGCTGCGGTGGAGTGCATTCAGCTCCTTCAGCGCCGTGGTCAGCTCGCGGATGTCCTTCACCCCTGCTTCGCCGCGGGAGATGGCCTCTGCCGCAGTTTCGCAGGCTTGGCTCAGAGCGCAGATGGCCTGTTCCAGCACCGCCTGCCACTTCTCCTCCATTTACACCTCACCTCCTGTGAGGAAGGGGCGCAGCAGCAAGCGGGCGTAGTCCACAAAGCAATCCTCGCAGACATTTTCCCCGTTGATGCGGTAATACTCCTCACCCATGTAAATTTCTCCGCCGCACTGGTCGCAGCAGGCGCAAACGCCGTCAAATTGTGTCATAGAAAAAACCTCCTTTTTACAAAGAGGCGAAAAAAGACGCTGTGTTGCACGCGAATATGCAACACAGCGAAAGAAAATTTTATGTAGTCGCGAATTTATGCAAGTCTGCCGGTGAACTCGAAGAAAGCCACGATGACATTCAACAGGCCAAAGGCCAGCACCGCAATGCCCACGTACTTCTTCACCTTATCCTGCTTATTGGCAATGAGACCCATGCCCACCATCACCAGCACGATGCCCAGCAGAATGGAAGAAAGACCGGGGACATAGAGGATGTTGGCTCTGCGCAGCAGCCAGAAAATCACTGCCATCGCCAGCAGCACCAGCTCAATGATTTGGGTCTTACTAAAGTTTTTCATAGTGTTACCTCCCGATTCCTTTCCCCTATCATACACCGTTCTTGTCCAAAGCGCAAGGTTTTTTCCCCTGCTGCAGCAGGGCATAGGCCTTCAGCGCGCCCACCACCGTCTTGGCATCGGCTACCTCGCCGCTAAGGCACAGCTCCACCAAGTCGGAAAGGGGCATCTTCTCAATGGCGAGGAACTCATCCTCATCGGGACAGGGCGCGGAGAAACGCAGCCCCTCCGCCATGTAGATGTACACCACCTCATTGTAGCAGCCGGGGGAGGGGAGCATGGTGCCCAAGTCGTACCACTTCTCCGCCTCTGCGCCCACTTCCTCCATCAGCTCCCGCTGTGCCGTTACGAAGGGGGGCTCGCCCACCTCACGCTTGCCTGCGGGAATTTCCAGCATTTTTCTGCCGAAGGGATAGCGGTACTGGCGCACCAGCATCACTTCATTCTCCTCCGTCAGCGCCACCACTGCCACGCCGCCGGGATGCTCTGCCACCTCGCGGAAGGCCGTCTTGCCGTTGGGAAGCTGCACCGTGTCCCGCCGCAGACCGAGAATCACACCTTGAAACAGTTTTTCAGAGGACAGAGTTTTTTCTTTCAGTTCCATTCTTAAGCCCTCACTTTCCCAGTTCCACCGTGCGGCGGTAAGCGGCGATGACCGCCTCCTGGGCCGCACCGCGGAATCCGTGCTCCTCCAGTGCGCGGACACCTGCGATGGTAGAGCCGCCGGGGGAGCAGATGGCATCCTTCATCTTGGCAGGATGCTCTCCCGTCTCCAGCGCCAGCGCCGCCGTGCCGCGAAGCATCTGCGCCGCGTATTTCAAAGCCTTGTCGCGGGGCAGGCCGCACAGCACGCCGCCATCGGCGAGAGCCTCCATAAACAGGCACGCAAATGCCCCGCCGCAGCCTGCCACAGCGCAGCCTGCGTCAATAAGCTGCTCGGGAATTTCATCCAGCAAGCCCGAAGCAGAAAGAAGGGTCATATATCCCGCCTTCTGGGCTGCGGAGACATTCTCGCTGCAGCACCACAGCGTCACGCCCTCGCCCACCGCCACAGCGGTGTTGGGCAGGATGCGGATGACGGGATACTCGCCCCCTGCCATCTCCTGCAAGCGCGCCACCGTCAGCCCCGCCGCCATGGAAATAAGGCAGAAGGGGGTGGAGCGCTCTTTCAAAATAGGGGCGATGGAGGCGAGCATTTCTCCCATCAGCTGGGGCTTCACACCCAGCAGGATATAGTCACATTCGCGGGCGATGGTCTCGTTATCCGCAACCGATGCCCCCAGCTCATCCGCCAGTGCTTCGGCCTTGGCAGGCGTGCGATTACTGAGCCACAAATCGCGGCGGTTTTCCACCACGGCGGCGGCAGCGCGGGCCAAAGCCCCGCCCATATTGCCCGTACCGATAAATCCGTAAGTCATAAGGTTTTCCTCCTTACATAAATTGACAGAAGATGATAGGCAGCACCAGCGCAGGTACCATGTTGAGGATCCGCAGCTTCGTCGCCCCCATCATGTTGAGGGAGATACCCACAATGAGGAGGGAGCCCACGAAGGAGATTTCATTGATGACGGAGGTGGAGAGGAAATTCGCCACCAAACCCGCCAACAGGGCGATGCCCCCCTCCACCACGAACACCGTCACGGCGGAGAACACCACGCCCAAGCCCAGCGCCGCGGCAAAGGCGATGGAAGCCGTGCCGTCCATGAGGGCCTTGGCGTAGAGGAGATTGTGGTCGCCCTTCAAGCCGCTGTCCAGCGCGCCCATCACCGCCACTGCGCCGATGGCGAACACCAGCGAGCAGGTGAAGAAGCCCTCAGCCACGCTGCTGCCCTTGAACTTGCTCTGCAGCTTATCGCTGAGCCGCTGGAGCCACCCGTCAATGTCAATAAGCTCGCCAATAAACGTGCCCAGCAGCATGGAGAGAATGGGAATAAGGAGATTTTCCGTTTTCAGCATCCCCGGCACAGCAATGCCGATGGTCACCAAGGACATGGTGGGCACCAGCGCCGTGCGAATCCGCTCGGGAATCAGCTTTCCTGCGAACATGCCCACAAGACCGCCAATGGCAATGGCGATGCCGTTGACAGCAGAGCCAAGCAGTACCATCACGCCCCACCTCCTTGGGAAATCAAGTCCTCTACCACCGTCTGTGCCATGAGAAGTCCCGCCGCGGCAGGTACCCAGGATACGCTCCCCGGTACACTGCGGCGACCGGGCGGCGGCACTTCCGTCTGCACCGTTTCTGTCGGCTCTTCGGGGCTAAAGACCACCTTTAGGTGGTGGATGTCCCGCTGCCGCAGTTCCTTCCGCATCACGCGGGCAAGGGGACAGCCGTAGGTTTTGGAGATGTCCGTGACAGTAAATTTACTTGCATCTCGCTTGTTCCCCGTGCCAAGAGCGGTGAGGATGGGGATGCCACGCAATTTCGCCTGCTCAATGAGGTCAAGCTTGCAGCTGACGAGGTCGATGCAATCCACAATGTAGTCGTAGTTTGCCGTGAAGAAGTCCTCGCGGTGCTGGGCATCGTATGTACCCACAATGGGGTGGACGATGACATCCTCGTTAATGTCGCGGCAGCGTGCGGCGGCAACTTCCGCCTTGGGAAGTCTCACCGTAGAGCGCAAGGCGTACAGCTGGCGGTTGAGATTGGTTTCGGAAATGGTGTCGCTGTCGATGAGGGTCAATGTGCCCAACCCTGCGCGGCACAGTGCTTCCACTGCCCAGCTGCCCACGCCGCCGAGGCCGAACACCGCCACATGGCTGCGCCGCAGCTTCTCCATAGCTTCATGCCCCAGCATAGACTCCGTACGGGAGAATGCATTATTCGCCATTGCCTTGCACCTGCTTTCGTTAAAACAACTTTTGAAAAAAGCGAAGCCTTTTCTATTAAAGCTAAAAATGAACAAACGAGAGCCGACATCAGTCGGCTCTCGTATCGTGTGTCTTAGCCCACGTGCTTGATGCCGCTGAGCTCCTCCACCTGAACCTCGGCAACGAGACCATCGATCCAAGCGGTATAATCTTCATTCATCATGGCGTTGGTCACCTGAGTCTGCCAGTAGGGAGCATTCTCGCCCACGAAGTACATGACGTGGTAACCGTAGGGAGTCTCCACGATGCCGGTGTCGCCCACATTACGGGCGCTATCAAAGCACCAATCCTCGAAAGCTTCCACCATCTGGCCCTTGTACACGTTCTCGCAGAGACCATGGTCAGCGCCGTCATCGCTCAACTCGGCAGCCATATCACCGAAGGACTCCTCAGTAGCCTCGCCGGCCTTCCAATCGGCCAGGATTTGCTCGGCCTCGGCCTTAGCCTCGTCCCACAGAGCCTGCTCGTCGGCCTCATAGGTCTCGGACTCCTTGTCCAAAGCAGAGGTATCCACCTGCACCAGAATGTGGCGCACATCGATGGTGTTGTAGTCCTGGCGGCCCGCGCTGTGGAACACCACCACGGTAGCGGAGGAAGCGCCGCTGATGACGGTGGAATCGCCGTCCACGCGAGCAGCATCAAAGACCCAGTTCATGGTGTCGCTGCCGGTGTTGGAGCCGGTCTCGGTGTTGGTGTAGCTGGCGCTTTCATAATCCTTGGCAACATCTTCCAGCTTCTCGCCTGCCTGCACGCGCTCAAGAGCGGCGGCGGCATCAGCCTCGGCTGCAGCCTTGGCAGCGGCCTTCTCAGCATCGGTAGCCTCAATGGTGTTGCCCTCGTCGTCCTTCTTCACCTCGGGAGTGCCGGCGAAGTAGAGAGACTCATAAGCGGCCACATCGAAGTCGGCCTTGTGCTCACCGTAGTAAGCCTCCATAGCGGCCTCGTCATAGCTGAGGGAAGAGACATACTCGCTCTCGAAGTGGCTGGCCACATGGGTCTTGGACACGATCTGACGGAACATATCCACAGTCATGTTCTTGCCGTACACAGCGCGGAGATACTCCTTGGTGGACATACCGTTCTGTGCAGCGTACTGGCCTATCAGCTCCATGGTGCTATCGATCTCCTCGATGACATGGGCGTCATTGGGATCTTCACCGGCATCGATGGCGGCATCGTACAGGCAAGCCACCTGCACCATGCTGTCCTTGGCGGTGTCCATGAAGTACTCATGCCAGGTCATCTCTTCCTCGCTCTCGAGACCCAAGAACATCTTAGCGGTCTCGTTCACCACCTGGGTATCCAGGGGAGCAGAGGTATTCAGACCCATAAAGCTGGCGTACTGGGAGTTGGCCACGTTGTTGTAAACAGCCTTGTAGTAGTAGTTCAGCTCAGTGGCGGTGAACTCCTCGCCGTCGATGGAGATGGCCTTGGCATTACGCTCCAGCACGCCGGAGTTGATGACCAGGCACACCACAGCCACGATGACGAACAGGGCGGCAATGATACCGTAAATAGTCTTGGATTTCTTTGCAGCAGCCTTCTCCTCAGCCTCGCGGATCTTCTTGGGATCCACGTAGCCCTGAGCGTTCAGCTCCTGACGATTTTTCTTTTCTCTGGATGCACTCATTTGTTTTTCAGTCCTCTCAAGATATAGATGGGCAAACGCCCCTTTTTAATTGCATACCAATGCATTATACAATAGAAATAGGATTTGTGCAAGAGTTTTGTTTCTTTGCGGAAAATTGTTCACATTTGGGGTGATAGTAACGCGCGCAGCGCCTTGGCCCCCTCTGAC
>CAYTOO010000053.1:0-12017 GCA_964439545.1 uncultured Oscillospiraceae bacterium
CGGCCGCAGTCGGGGCACTTGCCGTCCACCAGCTGGCTCTCGGTCCAGAAGCTCTCGCAGGGGGTGCAGTACTTGCCCTTGTAAGCGCCCTTGTAGATGTCGCCCTTATCGTACATCTTGCGGAAGATCTTCTGCACGGCTTCCACATGATAATCGTCAGTAGTGCGGATGAAGCGATCATTGGAGATGTTCATCAGCTTCCACAGGTCGAGAATACCGCCCTCGCCCTCAACGATCTTGTCCACGAACTCCTGAGGAGTGCAGCCGGCCTCATTGGCCTTGGTCTCGATCTTCTGACCATGCTCGTCAGTACCGGTGAGGAACATAACGTCAGCGCCGGTAAGACGCTTATAACGGGCGATAGCATCAGCTGCCACAGTGCAGTAGGTATGACCGATGTGGAGCTTGTCGGAGGGATAGTAGATGGGGGTAGATACAAAGAAAGTGTTGTCGTGTGCCATTGGTTTATCTCCTTTTCCGCAGCACCGGATGGAAGCGCTGCTTTAAATTGAATACAGTATTTGCTGTTTGGCGGCAAAATAAAAAATCGCCCCGGCATACGCCAAGGACGACCAAAATTGACCGTGTTACCACCTTGATTCACCGCCGTCTCACGACCTGCGGCCTTACGGAGTGCCATCACACTCCTGCGCGCTGACGGGCGCACCCGTTCCGCCCTAACGCCTCGCGCTCAGACGGACGGCTCCGGAGCCATGTTCCCCCGCGTTTTCTGCGCCCGTTTCCACCAATCCGGGCTCTCTTGCAGCAGATGTGCACAAGGTACTCTCTCTTTCATCGCCTTTTTGTATAAAGTTCTTTGCCATCTTACCCTAAAATAGCGGATTTGTCAACTCCCTTGTTATTTTTCCGTGCAATTTGCTCCTTTACAGTGCCTTTAGTTTTTTGTATAATAATGGGTGGAAAACAGGAAGGAAACCGCTTGCCTTATTAAGGCAGAAAAAAGTTCAATTACAGGAGGAACACATTATGTCCTATCGTATTTTGGTCATTAACCCCGGCTCCACCTCCACCAAGATTGGTGTGTTTGAGGATGAGACTCAGCTGTTCTCCAAGACCCTGCGTCACAGCCCCGACAAGATTGCCGAGTTCGCCGCTATTGCCGATCAGAAGAGCTGGCGTAAGGATCTGGTCATGGAGGCTCTGAAGGAGAACGACTTCGATGTCACTACCCTGTCTGCCGTTTCCGGCCGTGGCGGTCTGGTAGCCCCCCTGCGTGGCGGTACGTATGCCACCACCGATAAGCTGATGGCTGATACTGCTGCCGGCGTCGGCGGTCAGCATGCCTGCAACCTGGGCGGTCTGATCGCCCGCGAGATCGGCGACGAGCTGGGCATTCCCTCCTATATCGTTGATCCTCCCGTGGTGGATGAGCTTGCTCCCGTGGCCCGCTATTCCGGCCATCCCGCCATCACCCGCAGTTCCATCTTCCACGCCCTGAACCAGAAGGCAGTGGCCAAGCGCTACGCCAAGGAAGTAGGCAAGAAGTATGAGGATCTGAACCTGCTGGTGTGCCACATGGGCGGCGGTATCAGCGTTGGCGCTCACGTCAAGGGCAGCGTCATCGACACCGAGAACGCACTGGACGGCGAGGGTCCCTTCTCCCCCGAGCGCTCCGGCTCTCTGCCTGCCGGCTCTCTGGTGAAGATGTGCTTCTCCGGCAAGTATACCGAGGCTGAGCTGAAGAAGATGATCACCGGTCAGGGCGGTCTGGTGGCCTATGTGAACTCCACCGACATGAAGCAGCTGCTGATCGATGCTGAGACCGATCCTCAGCTGGCCGAGGTCATGGATGCCTTCCACTATCAGATCGCTAAGGAGATCGGCGCAATGGCAGCTGTTATGTGCGGCCAGATCGATCAGATCATCCTCACCGGCGGCGTGGCTTACGGCCCTGAGTCCGTGGAGGCTATCTCCAAGCACGTCAGCTGGATCGCCCCCATCACCGTGTATCCCGGCGAGGACGAGCTGCTGGCTCTGACTCAGGGTGCTCTCCGCGTCCTCAAGGGCGAGGAGCAGCTGATGGAGTATTGATCCTATCACACTACATAACACAAAAAAGAAACGCCTTCGGGCGTTTCTTTTTTTGCTTTATTATCCGATCATATAACTGCCACTCTCGGTGGCCTTACCGGTAATGGCAACATAGCGCTCAGCGCCATACTTGTCGCCCAGTTCTTCCTGCAGAGCCGCCACATCCACATTGGAGGTGACATACACACGGTCAAAATACTCGGTGATGAGTTCTGCATTGATGCCGTCCTCTGCTGAGAGGTCATTGCGCAGAACGATGCCCAACACCGTGCTCTCCGGCAGATTGGCACGGAGCGCCGCGGCAAAGTCTGCCAGCACTGCCTCGCGGTCAGTTTGCGCCAAGCCGTCAATGGCGGCAGTATTTCCCGTGACAGGATACGCGAAATTATCCAGCATCAGTTCGTCAAAGCCCAGTGCCGTCAACTCCTGACAGAGTGCGGTAATATAGGCCGTTGTCTGAGGATGGGTGGGGTCAAGCCATGTGCGGCTGTCGCCATCGTACCAGTAGCCGCCATTGTCGCGGCAAAGGGCCGCATCGCGATAAGCGCGGACAAAATAGCTGTCGCAGAATGTGGACATACGGGCCACCACGTACTTGTCTCCCGCCAAAATGGTCTTGAGATTGGCCATGGTGTCGCCGCCTGCCACTTCCACCTCCACAGGAATCGTCGCCTCGGATGCGTAAGTGATGCTTCCGTTGACACGCTTGACCTCAATGACGATATCCTCCTCAGGGGTGGATTCCAGCGTTTTTGTAGGGTCGCGCGTCAGCACAAGGCTACCCACCATACGGGCGTGGAGTTCCTTCACTTGCTGCAAAGAGGATGGCTTTTCCTCAGGGGTGACGATGTCGATATTGATCTCGTCATCGCTCAAAGGCGGCGTATCTTCCTCTTTTCCTTCGAAGAATGGGAGATCCAAATGGATCTTACCACTGTCATCGTATACAAAATAGTTCTGCAGCAGCAAGAACGCGCCGCAGAGCAACACGACCACTACCAAAACCAGCGTTATGAGGACTTTTTGCTTTTTTCTTCGTCCGTGATACCCGCTGTATCCTTTCGTCTTCATAGGCAGTCCTCAGGGAGTAATAGCATCCAGCAAATTCACGCGGCGTTCATGACGGCCGCCCTCAAACTCGGTAGTCAGGAAAATCTCCACCATGCGCTCGGCAACCTTGGGGCCGGTCACGCCTGCACCCAGCGCCAAGACATTTGCATTATTGTGGCGGCGGGTCATCTCAGCACTCCAGGGATCTGTGCAATGGGCACAGCGAATACCCTTGACCTTGTTGGCAGCGATGGAGATTCCAATACCGGTGGTGCAGATGACGATACCGTAGTCACACTCGCCTGCGGCGACACTGCGTGCCACCTTCTCGCCGTAGGCGGGATAGTCCACGCTGTCGGTGTTGAAGCAGCCGAAGTCCTCGAAATCGTAGTCATGCTCTTCCAACCAAATGAGAATGTCCTGCTTCAGCAGGTAGCCGCCGTGGTCACAACCAATCGCAATTTTCATGATGTTCTCCTTCTAAGCAGTGATAATATTTACAGGGGATGAAATTCGGGTTTTCTCTGTGTATAGGTGGTAAAGTAACGGAAGCCGCAGCTGCGCAGCAGTTCCTGTGCTTCGGCAAGCTGTCCGCCTAAATGAGTAGGATCGTGGGCATCAGAGCCAATGGTGATGATCTCACCGCCCATGTCGTGATAGAGCTTCAGCACCGCCGCCTCCGGCAGCACGCCGTTGCCACGGTTGGTGTTGCACTCAATGCCGATGCCCTTAGGGATAATGGCGCGGAAAATGTCCTCCGCTTGATGCATATGCTTTTCAAACGTCATAGATCGATGATAGTGCTCGTTGATGTAACGCAGCGGTAACGTCATGTGTCCAAGAACATCGAACTTACCCCACTGCACCAAGCCTGCCATCTCCTCCATATAGCCGTCGATGACATCGTGATAGAAGGCTTCGTCGGCCTCCTTGATAAAATAGAGGTCAAATTTTCCATGACGGCGGGAGGCCATATGGACAGAGCCAATAAGAAAATCCAGGCTCGGGCCGTCGGCAAGGATCTTCTCCATCCGCTCATAAGACCAGTAGGCCTCGCCCAACTCTGCCCCCAAGCGCAGCTTCAAGCGGTCGCCGAAGCGCTCTACAGCACGGTCAAAGTCAGCCGTCGCCTTCTCCCACGGGAAATCATCACGGGGGACATAGCCCTTCCAATAATATGTGTCCACATGGTCGGTGATACACAGTTCATCAAGGCCAATGGACACCGCACGCTCGGCAAGCTGCTCCACGGTGAACTTTCCATCGGGGGAGCAGGAAGCGTGTACATGATAATCTGCAAGATACATATCAGCGTTTCTTGAAGAAGCCCTTGCCCTTTTCCTCGGTGCTTTCGCCCAGCAGCTCGCTGAACTTCCGCAGGGCCTCCTTCTGCTCCTTCGTCAGATTCTTGGGCGTTGCAATATTGACAGTCACATACTGATCGCCGCGACCGCGTCCGTTCAGAGAGGGGATACCCTTACCGCGGAGACGGAACACGCTGCCGGTCTCCGTACCCTCGGGCAGGTCGTACTTAACCTTGCCATCAATGGTGGGGATCTCCAGCGTTGCGCCCAGCACGGCCTGTGCATAAGTAATGGTGCTGTCGCAGTAGACATCGTTGCCATCGCGGCGGAACAGCTCGTGGGGTCGCACCATCACGGTGATAAGCAAATCGCCCGGCTGGCCGCCGTTCTTACCGGCGTGACCCTGTCCACGGAGGGAGATGGTCTGACCGTGGTCGATACCGGCGGGGATATCCACCTTCACGGTGCGGCGCTTGCGCACCACGCCGCGACCACTGCAATCACCGCAGGGCTGATGGATGATCTTGCCTGTGCCGCCGCACTTGGTACAAGGAGAAGTGGTGGCGAACACACCCATGGGGGTCTGACGGCGCACCTGCACATTACCCGTACCGCGGCAGGTGGGGCAGACCTCGGGAGTCGTACCCTCGGCGCAGCCGCTGCCCTTACAGGTGGGGCAGTTCTCCGTGCGCTCCAAGGTGATCTCCTTCTCACAGCCGAAAGCCGCCTCAAGGAAGTCCACCGTCACGCTGACGCGGATGCTCTCACCACGCTGCGGGCCATTGCGGCGCTGCTGGCCTCCACCGAATCCGCCGCCGAAGAAGCTGCCAAAAATGTCGCCCAAGTCGCCAAAATCGAAGCCTGCAGCGCCATCGCCCCAGCCGCTTCCCCCTGCGCCGAAGTTGGGATCGACACCGGCAAAGCCGAACTGATCATAGCGTGCCTTCTTCTGAGGATCAGACAGCACCTCATTGGCCTCGTTCAGTTCCTTGAACTTCTCCTCAGCCTCTTTGTTGCCGGGGTTCATGTCGGGGTGATACTTGCGGGCCAGCTTTTTATATGCTTTTTTTATTTCTTCCTCCGAGGCACCCTTGGAAACTCCAAGCACCTCGTAATAATCGCGTTTTTCCTGTGCCATGATATTATTCTCTCACTTATCAGGGATGTTTTTAGGGATTGGGGGAGTTGTCAAACTCTAACGGCGGATTGGGATGGAAGATGTTCTTGAAGCCATTCAATCGGAAACGATCGATTTCGGCAGGAATCAAAAATACCACCATATACACGATGACTGCCCACACGGGCAGCACTTGATAAAGTGCCGAGCAAACAACCAGCGCTAAAAGGTTGATAGCGCGTATCCGTTGGTATTTTCGCAAATGACACGGCGCTTTACATTCCGGAATGGTGTATATATCAAGAACTCGCCGCCAAAAAGGGTTCTCCTTCTTCCATTTGCGAACATAGGTCTTGCTATGCTTGTATCCTCTCGCTTGTGACACAAGGACTCGGTAGGCACCTTCTATCACCAAAGCAGCGAATATAAACAAAAATACCATCACGCCGCTCCCCCCATACACCACGAACAGGGACAGGGTCACCCTGTCCCTTATTCGAAGTTTAGTTCTTACTTATTCTCGTCCTCGTCGACCACCTTGTAGTCAGCATCATAATACTGCTGACCGCCGTTGGGGTCGCCCTGAGCGGCGTTGGGATCGCCCTGAGGGGCCTGCTGCTGATAGAGCTTCTCGCTCATCTGATAGAAGAGCTGCGTCAGCTCCTCGGTAGCGGCCTTGATGGCATCGGTGTCGTCACCCTTCAGGGTCTCCTTCAGCTTATCGATACCTGCCTGGATGGGAGCCTTCTCGCTCTCGGGGATCTTGTCGCCCACCTCGCCGAGGGTCTTCTCGGACTGATAGACCATCTGATCGGCCTGGTTGCGGATCTCCACCTTCTCCTTGATCTTGGCATCCTCGGCGGCAAACTGCTCAGCCTCCTTGACGGCCTTCTCAATGTCTTCCTTGCTCATGTTGGAAGAGGCGGTGATGGTGATGTGCTGCTCGGTGCCGGTGCCCAGATCCTTGGCGGAGACATTGACGATACCGTTGGCATCGATGTCAAAGGTGACCTCGATCTGAGGCACGCCGCGGCGTGCGGGAGCAATACCGTCCAGATGGAAGCGGCCCAAAGACTTGTTGCCGGCAGCCATCTCGCGCTCGCCCTGCAGGACGTTGACCTCCACGGAGGTCTGATTATCGGCAGCAGTGGAGAAGATCTGGCTCTTCTTCACGGGGATGGTGGTGTTGCGCTCGATGAGGCGGGTGCAAACGCCGCCCATGGTCTCGATACCGAGGGACAGGGGCGTGACGTCCAGCAGCAGCAGACCCTTCACATCGCCGGTGAGAACGCCGGCCTGCAGAGCGGCACCCAGTGCCACGCACTCGTCGGGGTTGATGCCCTTGAAGGGCTCGTTGCCGGTGAAGGCCTTGACAGCATCCACAACGGCGGGGATACGGCTGGAACCGCCAACCATCAGCACCTTGGCCAGGTCAGAGGGCTTGAGGCCGGCATCGGACATAGCCTGACGGACGGGGCCCATGGTGGCCTCCACCAGATGGCCGGTCAGCTCGTTGAACTTAGCGCGAGTCAGAGTGACATCCAGATGCTTGGGGCCGGTAGCATCGGCGGTGATATAGGGCAGGTTAATGTTGCTGCTCATAACGCCGGAGAGCTCGATCTTGGCCTTCTCAGCAGCTTCCTTCAGACGCTGCATGGCAACCTTATCGCTGCTCAGATCCACGCCGTCGCTCTTCTTGAACTCAGCAACCAGATACTTCATGACACACTCGTCGAAGTCGTCGCCGCCGAGGCGGTTGTTACCGGCAGTGGCCAGCACCTCGATGACGCCGTCATCGATCTCCAGAATGGAGACATCGAAAGTACCGCCGCCCAGATCGTAGACCATGATCTTCTGAGCCTGCTCCTTATCCACACCGTAGGCAAGAGCTGCTGCGGTGGGCTCGTTGATGATACGCTTGACCTCGAGACCGGCGATCTTACCGGCATCCTTGGTGGCCTGACGCTGAGCATCGGTGAAGTAAGCGGGAACGGTGATGACAGCCTCGGTGACAGTAGTGCCCAGATAGCTCTCAGCATCAGCCTTCAGCTTCTGCAGCACCATGGCGCTGATCTCCTGAGGAGTGTAGGCCTTGCCGTCCACATTGACCTTGTAGTCAGAGCCCATCTCGCGCTTGATGGATGCGATGGTGCGGTCGGCGTTGGTGACAGCCTGGCGCTTTGCCACCTGACCCACCATACGCTCGCCGGTCTTGGAAAATGCCACCACAGAGGGGGTAGTGCGGTTACCCTCGGCGTTAGCGATAACAACAGCCTCGCCGCCTTCCATAACGGCTACGCAGGAGTTGGTAGTACCCAGATCAATACCGATAACTTTAGACATATGTTTTGTCCTCCTAAATGATTGATAATATAGTTAATTTTATTTATTCTCGTTTTTTAGTTTGCGACTTTCACCATAGAGAAGCGTAAAACCTTCTCGCCAATGGCGAATCCCTTTTGGAACACTTCCATCACCGTGCTCTCCTCGATGGTCTCATCTTCCACATGCATCACAGCGTTGTGCTTCTCGGGGTCGAAGGGCTGATTCAGCGCCTCGATCTCCGTGACACCCAGCTTACCCAGCACATCCATAAACTGCTTGGCGATCAGCTCCAAGCCCTGACGGTGGACATCGTCCTCAGCATACTGGGCAATGCCGCGCTCGAGGTTATCGTACACAGCCAAGAAAGGCTTGATGGTGTCGGCCTTGGCATCGCCGTAGATGTTCTCCTTCTCACGCTGTGTGCGCTTGCGGTAGTTATCATACTCAGCGGCGAGGCGCAGATACTTGTCGTTCATCTCTGCGGCCGACTTGGCAATCTCTTCCATCTGTGCCATCTGCTCGGCGGTGAGGGTGTAGGTTACTTCCTCTTTGACCTCAGCAGCTCTTTCCTCTACATTCTCTGCCGTTTCGGGGACTTCTTCCTCAGGCAGAATGTTCTTTTCCTGTTCGCTCACGGTGTTTGCTCCTCCTTAGGGGGTAATTGTTGTGCTTTGCCGAACATTTTCGTCAAGCTCTCGGCAAAAAAGCTCAGTCGCGCCGCCACTGCGGCGTAATCCATTCGTGTGGGGCCCACAACGCCCACCAGACCACGCATACCGTCGCCAATATCGTAGCTGGCAACCACCACGCTGCTCTCCTTCAGCGCCTCAGAGACATTCTCAGGGCCGATGAGGATCTGCATGGGGGCATCCCCCGCGGGGATGGGCAGCTGGGCACTGGAGTCGGACATGAAGTGCATCAAATCATGTGCCTTATCGAGATCACGAAACTCGGGAATCTTCAACAGCTGACTTGCGCCGCCTACGTACACCTGCTTCTGCGCCGTCTCCTCCAGCAAGTCCGCGGCGTAATCCACCACGCGGTTGAGGAGCAGGAAGCTCTCGGGCGCCACTTGGTCGGTGAGATTCATGAGCTTTGCGTGCATCTGCTGCTGGGTAAGACCCGTGAAGTGGGTGTTCAGCAAGGGGCTGACGCTCTGCAGCGCCTCCTCTTGGAGAGGCAGCTCCATGTGCAGCAGCGTGCTTTTCACGCGGCTGTCGGAGAGCATCACCACAGAGATCGCCGACAGGGCATCCACATACAGCAGCTCAAAGCGGCGGATGGTCGCCACCTCGCGGTGGTCGGTGACGGCGTAGGTGGGATAGTCCATAAAGGAGGACACCATCTGTCCCGTGCGGGCGATCAGCTGATCGGTGCCCCGCAGCTCACGCTGCATGGTGGCGCTGATCCGCTCGGCCTCCTCGCCGTCAATGGCCTTGCGCTCCATGAGCTCGTTGACATAGAGGCGGTAGCCCTTGGCAGAGGGGATGCGGCCTGCACTGGTGTGGGGCTGCTCAAGATAGCCCATCTCGCTGAGATCGGCAAGCTCGTTACGCACGGTGGCGGAGCTCACCTTCTCTGCCATGCGCTCAGCGATAGCCTTAGAGCCCAGGGGCTCAGCGGTGGCGATGTAGCTGTCCACCAGAATTTTCAATATTTCCTTTTTTCTAGCGGTCAGTTCCATAGTCTTTCTCCATTTAGCACTCTTTATCCCCGAGTGCTAATTCAGTGTACCACCACAGTCAGGGAAAGTCAATGAAATAATTGTGAACATTGAAAAAAAGAGGGACGATCCCGTGGGGGCTCGTCCCTTATGTATATGCAGTTCATCGCTCGGGGTCGTAGCCCCGCTTTTCCTCTTTCGCCGCTTTTTTCGCCATCGCCTTCCCCATCTGCTGGGGCAGCCAGCCCATCTTATGGAGCACCGGCAGCAGCGCACGCAGCAGCAGCCACAGCAGCAAAATCTGCACAGGCAAATAGAGAAGATTCTTCACCGCACTGGTGGAGAGATAATAGAGATAGCCCTTACTATAGAGGATGGCGCTCCACAGTGACCCTAAAAGCACATTTTGGATATTGGTCAGCACCTTCACCACGATAATGCGCCCCCACGTAATGCGGGCGCGATAGAAAAAGAGGGCATAGAAAAAGCAGCCCAGCATGGTGGTCAGCACATAACCGGGGAAATAGGCATAGCCGCCGCCATTGAGGAAAAAGCTGATGGTATCCTCTGCCACAGCGAACACAATAGCCACCACAGGGCCGCACACGAGGGCGCACAAGGCGCGGGCGAGGAAGGTGATGTTAAGACTCAAGTTCTCCCCCAAGGGGATCTTAAAGCGGCTGAGAATGAGGCAGGCAGCGATCATCAGCGCAGCGAACAACAGCTTGCGCAGATCTTTCATCTCTGCTGCGGCAGCGCGCCAGTAGCCACGGGAAAAGGGCGAGGAATACAGTTCCATGAAAAAACCTCCTTGTTATGCTTCGGCAGTCCGAAATTCGGAACAGCCGCACAACAAAGAGGAATAAATCGCATACCCATGCCTGTTATGCGGCAGCGGGATGCGGGGTCGGTACTGTGATGCACTCTTCCTCCGGCGGGCAACTCCCCGTCCCGCCGGCACTTGACACACAGACCCCTACTCTGCCTTGGCTTTAGTATATATCTATCGCGGTAACAATGCAACAAAAAAGCGCATCGAACAAGGAAAAATCTATATCGGGCAGAGTTTATTTAAATGCGAGGGGTCATACCTTGTCGGCAACATAAAAGGAGCGGACTTGCGTCCACCCCTAAATATTTAATCATAATTTCCCACGACATGCGCGTGGGAAATTATACTTCTCAGACTACGCAGTGTGCGAGCGCAGCGAGTGCGCGGAGTAGGCTGCTGTTTGCATCAAAAACACTCGTTTTTGATGCAAGGCGAAGCCGTAGTGGGGGTATACGGGGGGAAGCCCGTTCCCCCAACACCTTTTCAATCATTTTTCCCGCGGCGTGTACGTGGGAAAAATACCCCGACCCAAGCGCCTTGGGCGCGTTCACCAGTGCGCCCACTGGTGGTAGGGGTTCTAAAGGGGGAGCCTGCTCCCCCTTTAATCGCTCTTACGCATCGATGCTGCGGGTGAAGGTGATGCCGGATTTCTGCATCTGCACGTCCAGCAGCACGCGGTCACCGCGGATATAGCTGCGGGTGTACTCGTAGATGCGGCCATCCTCGGTGCGGGTACGGCGCTGATGGAAGAAGGCACAGCTGCCCTCCTCAACACCCAGCAATTTGGCGTTTTCACCCTGCAGTGTCACCGCCTCATAGGTATCCTCGGCGGCACAGGGATTAACGCCCACATGGTAGAGCAAAGAGTAAAAACTATGGGTCTCCACCATTTCACGGGTCAGATTGGGATAGATATACTGGGGATAATAGCTGGTCTCGAGGATCAGCGACTCCCCATCCACGTTACGGATACGGGTAAAGCAGTACACCGGCGTGCCAACGCGCAGTTCCATGCGCTCGCTGAGAAACTCATCCAGTTCCATCAGACAAAAGTCCACCAACGTGCTGCTGGGGGTCTTGCCCATGGAGGAAACCTCGGTGGTAAAGGAATACTTCACGCCGCGGCGATTAGTCACAGGGTCGGCAACAAAGGTACCACGTCCGCGCTTGCGGACTACCAGACCCTCATCCTCCAGTTCACCAATGGCTTGACGGACGGTGTTGCGGCTCACGCCCATGGCGCGGCACAGCTCCGACTCACTGGGAAGGCTCTCGCCCACAGGGAGAACGCCGGTAGAGATATTGCGCTTGATGATACCTACCAGCTGCACATACAGAGGGATATCGCTGTCAAGAGACAGGCGGGAATTTAAAATAGGATTCTTTTCCATAAGGAAGCCTCGGTTCTGTATAGATTGTACCTATTGTACCATACATTCCAACAAATGAAAAGTCTTTTTTTCACAAAAAGAAAAATTCGTCAAAATGTCAACGACAAAGAAAAAAGGCCGCCAACGGCGACCTTTTTCCCGGAACAAAAAAGAAGGAAAACTTAGAATTTAAGTTTTGAGGAGGTAAGATTTCTTACTTGTGGTCGACAGAGTACATGTGCTCGATCAGCTCCAGAACCTTGTTGGAGTAGCCGATCTCGTTGTCGTACCAGGAAACGACCTT
>CAYTOO010000054.1:0-11834 GCA_964439545.1 uncultured Oscillospiraceae bacterium
CAGCGGGAGAAGGATTCGAACCCTCACATACGGAGTCAGAGTCCGCTGTGCTACCATTACACAATCCCGCTGTGTTCTGACGAACATTAACTATTATACGCATTGCGCGGGATTTGTCAATACCCTTTTTTCTTTTTTTCGAGGAAATTTATCCTAGCAGCACATCCGACACCAGCATGAGGCAGAATCCCACCAACAGCGCATAGGTTGCACCACGCTGGGCGCCGTGTGCGTGTGTCTCGGGAATCATCTCATCGCTGATGACATAGAGCATAGTGCCCCCTGCAAAAGCGAGGGCAAAGGGGAGAATGGCCGTGGAGAGGGACACGGCGAAAAAGCCGATGAGCGTACCCACCACTTCCACAACACCTGTCATCAGTGCCGCCGCCAGTACGCGACCGCGGGGGATACCCGCCGCCAGCATGGGGCCGATGATGACCATGCCTTCGGGGATATTCTGCAGCGCGATACCGCCTGCAATCACCATGGCCTGCGCCGTGTTCTCCGAGCCAAAGCCCACGCCTGCCGCCATGCCCTCGGGAAAATTGTGGATGGCGATAGCCAGCACGAACAGCAAGACCTTGTCGAGATTGCCGTTGCGATGCTCCTCCTCGCCTGCGCCGGAGAGCTTGTGGAGATGGGGTACCAGTTTATCTGCCACATTGACACACAATGCACCTGCAAACACGCCGAGGATGGTCATGGGCAGCCCTTTCGCCCCGCCGCCATACTCCACAGACGGCAGGATAAGACCCAGCACCGCCGCCGCCAGCATGACACCGGAGGCGAAAGAGAGGATAATATCCGTAAAGCGGTGGGAGATGTTCTTAAAGGCAAAGCCAATCAGCGCGCCCACCATAGTCGCGCCGCCTACGCCGAGGGCGGTCAATAAAACCAATCTCATAGAGAACTCCTTTTAACGCTAGGGGTTATTCCTCCACCTGCGGACAGTGATAACGGGGCTTACCCACCGAAGCGCGGCCATACTCAATGGCGGCGGCGGGACAATCACAGATGCAGGCCATGCAGTGGGTGCAGTTGCCGCCCCACACAGGCTTTCCGTCCACAAGCTGAATGTTGTTCACCACGCAGCCCTCCACGCACTTGCCGCAGGAGATGCAAGCATCCGACACGCGGAAGGCTTTATCCTTCACAAACAGACCGTAGAACACCGTATTGACGATGCCCGACATCATCTTGCCACCGATGCCCACCGCCTTGGCAGGGAAGTCCTCCCCGCCCGCGATGCAGCGCACTGCCTTTTTAAGAGCCCGCTGCCCTGCGTGGACGATGCGGCGCGCCTCCTCCTCTTCGGGGACGGCGAACATAGCCACATAGTTCTCGGGCATCACCACCTGCATGGTGCCGCGGTAGTTGAGCCCCTTTTCTTGGCACAGCGCCTTATTATACGCACCCGCCCCGCCGATACTGCTGCCGCAGGTCATGACAAAATAGGCATCATCGCTGCCGTCAAAGTTACCGCTGCGGATAAAGTCGGCGAAAATGCGGGGCAGCTGCCACGCATAGGTAGGGCTGACGAACACCCAAGGCTTGCCGCTGATGAACTCCGCGGCAATGCCATCGCGAATGAAGTGGAAGGCATCAACGCACTCATCCTCCAAGTGCCGCACCAAGAACTCGGCGCAATAGCGGCTGTTGCCAGTACCGGAATAGTAGACGATCATAGGAAATGCTCCTTTTTACTTATTTCAGCTGCAAGCCGTCCTTGAAGGCATTGCCCACCTTCTCACCCAGCACCAGATAGTCGTGATTCACGGGATCATAGGCAATGGGCCGCAGCTTGGCAGGATCGATTTTGCCATCGGTCAGCACCTGTTCGTCGGCGCTGACGTTGACAATGCGGCCCACCATGCGGCAGCTCTCATCATCGTAGCTCACCAGCTCACACTCCAGCGCCATAGGCAGTTCATCAATGACAGGGGCATCCACCTTTGCAGCGGGGGAGGCGTGGAAGCCTGCGCGGGCGAACTTATCGGCGGTGTCATTGCCGCTGACAATGCCTACATAGTCGCAGGCGGTGGCGTAGTCCGCCGTGCCCACGCTGACGGTAAAGGCGCGGCGCGCCAGAATGTTCTCCACCGTCTTATGCTCGGGGGAGAGGCACATGGAGATCTCCGCCTCCTCGCTGATTCCGCCCCATGCGGCGTTCATCACGTTGGGCGTGCCGTCCGCGCCGTAAGAGGCGATCATCAGCACGGGCATGGGATAGAGCCAAGGCTTTGCACCGAAATCTTTTCTCATAGCAGTGTCCTCCGTAGTTATATTTGTTGCCTTTATTTTACCCTACCATCCACCCCTCGCGCAAGAGGATTTCCGTTGCAATTATTGCCCAAAGGAGATAAAATGGTGTCAGACTCGGCAAAGGAGGTGGGAAAAGTGAAGTTTGATGCCCAAGTGATCCGCTCATCGCGGCGCACCGTGGCGGTAGAGATCACCCGCGACCGCCGCGTCCTCGTCCGCGCGCCTATGCGTATGAAAGACCGTGATATTGAGCGGTTTTTGGAGATGA
This sequence comes from uncultured Oscillospiraceae bacterium, assembly GCA_964439545.1. Taxonomy (GTDB): domain Bacteria; phylum Bacillota; class Clostridia; order Oscillospirales; family Oscillospiraceae; genus Vescimonas. Next base: position 2,531 of record CAYTOO010000054.1, read on the forward strand.
AAAGTCCGTGGATCGAATCCCACCTCGCCCGCCCCGTTACCACCCAACCGCCCTTGACGGAGGAGGAGAAAGCCGCCCTCATGGCAGCAGCCCGTGAGGACATCCCCCGCCGCATGGAAAAGTTTGCACCCCTTGTGGGTGTCAGCGTGGGGCGCATTACCATCCGCTGTCAGCACACCCGCTGGGGCTCATGCTCAAACAAGGGGAACTTGAACTTCAACTGTCTCCTCATGCTCTGCCCTCCGTGGGTGCGGGACTATGTGGTGATCCATGAGCTGTGCCACCGCCGCGAGATGAACCACTCGCCCCGCTTTTGGGAGCTGGTTTCAGAGAATTGCCCCGATTATGCCGCCGCCCGCAAATGGCTGCGGACAGAGGGCCGCACCATCATGGAACGGGTGTAATAAAGAGTGAAGAACACACGACACATCACTGGGACGTGTCGTGCGTTTTTTCGTGCAAAGAGCCAAAAGAAACTGTCGAAAGCGACAAAGTTGCCCGTTCTTCGTTGAAATTTTCGAAATTTGGGCGTACAATGATATCTGTTAAATTGGGCCAAAATCCCCATGGGGATTTTCTATTTTCCGATGGAAAATAGAATGAGTTCTGTAAAAAAGAAAACATTGTGCTCAGGCGCAAAATCCAAGAAAATTGGAGGAGAGAAAACATGAAACGATTCGCATTAAAACGAATCACGGCTTTGGTCTTAGCGTTGGTGATGACGCTGAGCCTGCTGCCCATGACCGCGTGGGCGACGACCACGACGTTTACCAATAATGGAGACACTTTTAACTCCCGTGGTGTGCTTATTTTCACTGGGAAGGATGCTGCCAACGATCTCAGTTACAATGGCACCTTCACGCGGAGAGGCGATGAAAGTGGCGAATATGTCACGGTTCCTTGCGCCTCCAATGCACCTGAGAAACTGTATCTCGTAGTAACGCAGGGTGACGGGCTGAAAGTGAACGGCACACAGCGCACCGATCCTGTGGGAACGTGTGAGGCTACGTTTACCAATGGCAATAACGAGTCCTTTACCGCGACCTGCAATGTCTACGAACTGACCGTGCCGAAGTACGAAGATGACTACACGATCGAGTATACGATTTTTCGTACCAATAGCGAGGGCACTCAGAACCTCGACAAAATAACCCTTATCTTTGATTATACCCCTATGTTTACCGGCAGCAATGCATATGGTTTCAATGGTGTATTCTTTTTCTCCGGGATGAGTGGTTCTGAGCTTACTTACAATGGCACCTTCACGCACAGAGGAAGTGAAAGTGGTGAGTATATCACGGTTCCTTGTGCGACCAATGCACCTGAAAAGCTGTATCTGGCAGTCGGTGAAGGTGATACACTGAAAGTTGACGGAACACAGCAGAATAATCCCATTGGAAAATGGGCTGTGACATACGAAAATGGCAATCGAGGAACCTGTAATGTCTACGAGTTGACCGTGCCGACAGCTTCGTCTGACCTCACGGCCACAATCCCCATCACTCGTTCTTGGACGTACTATGATGAAACGAAGGGTGAGGAGGTTGAAGAGAGTACGACCATCAACCTCGTCTTCGATTATGCCCCTGTGTTTACCGTCAATGGTGATGCCTATGATCTTTACGGAGTGTTTTTGTTTACCGGAAAGAATGGCTCCGAGCTTACCTACAATGGAGCAGTGCAGCAGTGGGGTGACATGAGCGGTGAATATGTTACCGTGTACTGTGCGCCGGAAACTTCCAAGACCATTTATTTGGGTATTGATGAGCAGAATACCGTGACAATCGACGGTACTGAACTCACCAATATGATCGGCAAGTGGAGCACCCAAACCGAATGGAATCCGGATGAAACGATAACTTACAACATTTATCCTCTGACCGTATTGAAGCCTGCTAACAGCGACACGGCGGAGTATGAGATCGTCCGTTCTTACGATTGGTACGATGACATGGGCACTCTGGACGATTCAGATGATGAGAGCGGAACGGAAAGAGAAGTCTTCACGCTTGTCTTCGACTTTGCGAACTATCCCAGCGAGCCCCTGTTTGTCAAGGACGGGGAGGACTATATGGATTTCGCCAATGTTTTCTCCGGCTTTGACTATGACTGGGAATTGTACTATTGCCAGTGGGATGATGCAGCACGGCAGGAAAGCTATCATCCTTTCGGAAACAGCGGCTTTACTTTTGAAGCCACCGATGCAAACGGTGAGGATTGCAGCACCAAGTTCTCTTGGAACAATGACGGCACGCTGCACTTTGACGGCGAGACCTTTGTCTATGACGACATGCCCATCACGCTGTACATCAAAGACGATACGGGCTATCGCCACAAGCTGGTGATCGAGGATAATGATTACAGTGATTGGGATCGCTCCTGCTGGAAGACCTATACCACCAATGTAGTGACCGAGGGCGACTATACCTACGGTGGCTGTTCCACCTTCACTGTGTTGCTGACACCGGAACAGGCGCAGTTCATTGACCTGCCCGATAAGCTCACAGCTGACAACGAACTGGTGATCACGGTGCACGATCCCGGCGAGGAGATGTGGCGTACACTGGTGAGCCAAGCGGAGGAATTCGAAGGCATTTCTGTTTTCTATCAGCCCGGTGCCAAGGTCGGCATTAAGGGTGGCGAGCTGCCGCAGATGAAGTATGTGGGCGGCCCCTGGACTGCTGTGGAATTCTTGGAGCTGCTGTATAGGGACAACTATCCCGTTGAGGACTACGGCGCCGGCGGCAACGGCAATATTTACGGAAAAGTTTTCCACGAGACGGACAGAACCGTGATTATTCCCGAGGCGAGTGCCATCCGTTCTGCGTGGATCTGGGTGTACAGCGACGGCACGGAGATGGCCGACAGTGTCAATGTGAAAGTGGTGTTGGCTGACGATGTGGGCGGCGCCGTGACACTGGAGGAGGGACAGTCCGGCAAGGCTGTGGATCTCTCCCGCGTAGAGGTTATGGAAAGAGAGGGATTTGCTCTCGCCTTTGAGAAGAAGGACGGCGCTCTCGTCTATGAAGACGGTGTGCTGACCTATCGCTATGTCGGCCCCACTGAAATTGAAGATCCTGAGTTTGCGGGAGAATTCCCCACCACCGTTGCGGACTTCGTTGTTCGTGCTACTGCGATGGATGTGGGATTCATCCGTGATATGGAGGAAACGCCCGATTATGAGTTGCTGACGGTACACGCGCCTGCGGGCTACACGGCGAAGGCTTTGAACGGACATCCCTGCAGCGGCGACTCTATGACGTTGTGGTACTACTGGGAAGGTCTTGCTGTGGTGTGGACCCATACGCTGACATGGGTGAATGCCGCTGGAGAGGAATATGTGGAGCATATCTCCATCGAGACACCCTCGGTTGAGGGCGCAGAGTGGTGGATGGACCACATGTACGGCGGTACAATCAAGAAGGTCGATGCCGAGCGGATGCTGGTAACGGAGTTTACTGAGGATTGCGGTGCAGAATATCAACTGTCCGACGGCCTTGCCTATGTGCAGTATGACAACGATAAGGAACTGGACGTGAGTGCCATCAAGGATGCTGTGATCAGCGTTCAGGCACCGAAAAATGCCAATGGTGATTTGCCTGTGGCATACAGAAGCATTTGGTGGGACAGCGGCAGTCAGGATGATCCCACTTACAACAGGTTCTGTGAGGACATTATCGCGAAGCTCGAGGGACAGGTAGAGGTCATTGACCGTCTTGAACCCGGTGAGAACAACGAAACCATAACAACGGCAACGAATGCCCTGTTGAAGCAGACCATCGGCAATATCGAGTACTACTACAGCGGCGACCGCGGAACGCGCCTCATCGTGGTCAAGTGGATCTACGATGAGGTTGAAGAGAACAACGGCGCGGTGTATGAGTATCTGCGTATGGACACCTCCCCCTACTACTGCACTGTGGAGGCAAAGGTCAGCACTGATGTGAATGGAGCGGTGGATAAACCCACTGCCGAGGTGGGAGAAAACGCCGTCGGTCACGGTAACATCTACCTTGAGACCCGTATTCACCCTCAGGAAGAGAAGGGCGGAAAGTACGGTCAGTATTTCTTCGAGCTGCGCCTTGTGGATGGTGAGGGAAATACCTACGTTGAGTACCATGAAGATGGCTATACCATCATTCTGCCTTACTCCTTCATGGGTGAGGAGTGGAACTATGAGATGGCAAAGAAGCTGAAGGAAAAGCCCATCATCAACCACTACGATAAGAACTTCAATCTGAAAAAGAACAATGGTGCCATTAAGGGTGAATATACCGAGCGTGGTATCGAGTTCAAGGTTGACGACTTCTCTCCCTTCATGCTGACGTGGGATGAGACCGTTAAGGACAACACCGGCAAGTTCCCCAGCGGCGGCTACTACCCCGTCGTGACTCCCACCACGCCCACCACCCCCACCGAGACCAAGCCTACCACTCCCGCACAGCCCACCACGCCTCCTGCGGAGGTGACGGTGCCTGTGTCCGGCGAGGAGAACACCATCAATGTGGAGGCCTCCGTCAGCGGCAGCACCGCTACCATTGACAAGGTGGACATGAACCAGTTGGATGGTGTCATCGGTGACGATGTGGCTGTGGGCACTGTAACTATCGACTTCTCTGTGCTTGAGAGCACTGAGGTCATCGATGAGGTTGAGATCCCTGCCGAAGTGGTGAAGGAGATCGCCGCAGCGGTGGCTGATCCCAACAACGACGCTGAGAGCCTCGAGATCGTCCTCTCTGACGGTGCGTCCATCGAGTTCGATGCCGCTGCACTGGCTGAGAAGGCAGCGCAGGCAGGCGGCGCAGACATCACCATCTCCATCAAGCACGCTGTGGAGACCAACCTCAGCGCAGCCCAGCAGACGGCAGTGGGTGATCGTGTGGCCTTCGACATCAATGTGACCAGCGGCGGTGTCCATATCTCCGATATGGGCGGCAAGATCACCATCCACGCACCCTACGAGCTGCGTGATGGCGAAACGGCTGACGGCATCGTGGTCTACTATGTGGACGACGAGGGCAACATGGAGAAGTGCGAGACTTCCTATGACAGCGACAAGAAACGCGTCAACTGGAAGACTGACCACCTGTCCGTATACATGATCGCTCATGAAGTCCCCGCAGACGATACTCCCGCAGTGGACGAAACGCCTGCAGACGATGCAACCCAGAGCGACAGTGCTAACGGCATCGGTCTCTGGATCGGCGTTGCACTGGTGGTGCTTGTGATCGCAATCGTTGTTGTGGTCATCGCTATCAAGCGCAAAAAAGCATAACTAACAAAAAAGCAGAGGATGCGTGAGCATCTTCTGTTTTCTTGTAATGTATTTATCTCTGCGGCGCGAAATGGTGCGTCATCTCGCAGAAAAGTCCCTTATCTTATGGACTTATTCCCTCGCAATGGTCACATACAGCGTAGCGGCGGTGAATACCGCGCCTACCACTGGAAACCACGGCGCGGCGGTGTGGATGTCCAGCGCGAAGATGGCGGCAAGACAATAGCCATACATCGCCGCCCAAAATAGAACCATGGGCAGAGGCCAGTGGCGCACCTTGTGGGGCTTCATCCGCAGAGTAATACAGCGGCGCACCATCAGCACCGCCACACTCACCCACAAGAGAATGAAAGCAATGCAGGCGAAGTAGTCGTCGGTGATGGCGTTGAGCCCCAGCGCGATCAAACTGCCTGCCGCCGTCACGCCGATGGCTTTCAGCGCAATGAGGAACATGTGCTTCGTCTGTGCCCGCCAGTTCCGCTCGTCTATCTTCTCCCGCTTGCGCAGGGTGAGCCACACCACCGTAGGTGTCTCAATCATGTAGCCGAGGAAGTTCACCCAAATGACGCTCATGAAGGTGTGCTGATCGATGTTGAGGCTGATTTCCTTACCGACCCAGACCCAAAATCCGCTGTCAAGACGGATGGCCACCACATCCAGCAGAATGTCCATGGTGACGATGAACATACCTGCCGCCAATGCCGTCCACCGCTTGTCCCACTTGAGCTTCTGCGCCAGCTTGATGCCGTAAACCGTCAGACCGCCCCACATGAAACCGCCGAACACGGGGAACTGCTTGGGTGCAAAACCGAGGTTTAAGTAGAACTCGGGGTTATAGTAATAAATATCCGTCACTGCCACCGCCAGCAACTCCATAACGAAGCCCACCAGCGCGGCAGAGCCGAAGGTGAAGAGGCTGTTATAATCCTTTTTGCGGATCAAATCCACCAGCATGATGGCCACAATACCATAGCACATCAGCTCAAAAGCGTGTATCCAACTCATTTGTCCACCGTTCCTTTCTCTGCCATTATACCAGCCGCGGGCGTAAATGGAAAGCAAAGAATTTTCATCCTCATAGTGATGGTATTGAGAAACAGGTGACAATGTGATAGAATGAAAAAAACGCCTTTGCCGAAAGGAGGAACAGACAATGAGCAAGATCAAAAACTCCATCCATCCCGATGATGATTTCCACTATGAGAAAATGGGTCTCAAGCGCGACCATGTGGAACTGTGGGAGGACGGCGCACGTGTGGATGGCTCCAAGGGTACTTACGAGTGGTGGTACTACGACTCCCACTACCCCGACGGCACGATCCTCGTGATTTTATTCTATTCCAAGATGCCCATCAGCGTGGACGGCCCTATTAAGCCCATCTCCACCATGGAGCTGACCATGCCCGATGGCAGAAAATTCTCCGAGGAGGTCTACGCTACCATCGAGGAGAGCCACTATGCCAAGGAACAGTGCGATGTGAAGATCGGCGATTGCTGGTGCAAGGGTGACTTAAAGCACTATGATGTGGTGTTCAAGGGTAAGACCATGTCCGCCCACCTTTCCTTGGACGGCACGATCCGTGCATGGCGCTCTCAGACAGGCAGTATTTTCTTCGGCGACAACGAGGAGCATTATTTCGCATGGCTTCCCGCCATCCCCGAGGGCAAAGCCGTTGCCGATGTGACCTATGACGGCGGCAAGTCGCTCCATCTCGAGGGCTCGGGCTACCACGACCACAACTGGGGCAACATCTCCATGATGAAGCTTATGCACCACTGGTACTGGGGCAGAGCCAAGGTGGGCGATTATAAGGTCATCTCCTCGTGGATCACGGGGGAGAAGAAGTACGGCTATAAGGAATTCGATGTATTCATGCTTGCCAAGGGTGGCGAGATCTTGGGGGATAACTCCAACCACACATTGCAGTTCAAGCCCGAGGGGCGCTACATCGATGCCCATACTGGCAAACCCGTGTACAATAAGGTGGTCTATGAATACACCACCGAGGCGGGGGAGGAGTACCGCATCATCTACGACCGCCACGGGGATATCAATAAGACCCGCTTTGTGGATGTCCTGCCCAAGCCCTTGGGCTTTGTGGCAAAGCTTATCGGCTTTAACGGCGGCTATCTCCGCTTTGAGGGCACGGCGACCATTGAGAAGCTGGAAAATGGCGCGGTGGTGGAATCTGTCAGCGATCCCGCCGTATGGGAACTGATGTACTTCGGCAAATCCTGCGCTGATGAGGAATATAAGAAGAGATAAAAAAAGAAACGCCCTCGCGGGCGTTTCTCTTTGTCTCGATCAATAGTTTTCGGCGTGGATCTCGAAGTAAGCCTGAGGATGGGCGCAGGTGGGGCAGATCTCGGGTGCGGCGGTGCCCACCACGATGTGACCGCAGTTGCGGCACTCCCAAACCTTGACCTCGCTCTTGGCAAAGACCTCGGCCATCTCTACGTTCTTCAGCAGTGCGCGATAGCGCTCCTCGTGATGCTTCTCAACGGCGGCGACCAGACGGAAGCGGGCGGCCAACTCGGGGAAACCCTCCTCCTCGGCGGTCTTTGCGAAACCGTCATACATGTCGGTCCACTCATAGTTCTCGCCCTCGGCGGCGGCCAGCAGGTTTTGTGCGGTATCGCCCAGCAGACCCAGCTCCTTGAACCAGAGCTTTGCATGCTCCTTCTCGTTGTCAGCGGTCTTGAGGAACAAAGCGGAGATCTGCTCAAAGCCCTGCTTCTTGGCAACGGATGCAAAATAGGTATACTTGTTACGAGCCTCGGACTCGCCTGCAAAAGCGGTCATCAGGTTCTTCTCGGTCTGAGTACCAGCGTATTTAGACATCTTCATTTCCTCCTAAAAGCAAATATTGGAAGTTTCCTTCGCTGGTTTTATTATACCCGATTCCCTGCAATTAACAAGTTGTTTTTGCAACATTTTTCTGAAAAAAACGCAAAATACTATTGACAATTTGAATAAACATGATAGAATCATTTCAGCAAAATTCCCAAAAATGAATACCCCTTATCAAGAGTGGCGGAGGGAACGGCCCGATGAAACCACGGCAACCTGTTTTTCAAGGTGCCAAATCCGACGATGAATCGAAAGATGAGGAACAGCAACGAAATTGCAGCACTCTGTCGATTCTGACAGTGTGCTTTTTTTATTACATTCCGCCCCACACCGCACCATCCCCGACGGATGGCAGAACAAAAAAGAAAAAGGAGAACTACGATTATGGCAAAGCATCTGTTTACTTCCGAGTCCGTTACCGAAGGACATCCCGATAAGATCTGCGATCAGATCAGCGATGCAGTTCTGGACGCAATCTTTGAAAAAGACCCCCATGGCCGTGTGGCCTGCGAGACTACCGTCACCACCGGCCTCGTTCACATCATGGGTGAGATCACCACTTCCTGCTACGTGGACATCGCCAAGATCGCCCGCGAGGTGATCCGCGACATCGGCTATGACCGCGCCAAGTATGGTTTCGACTGCGATACCTGCGGCGTGATCCTCAACATCGACGAGCAGTCCGGCGACATCGCACTGGGCGTTGACAAGTCCCTCGAGGCCAAGGAGACGGGCGATGCCGAGCTGGACAACGGCGCAGGCGATCAGGGCATGATGTTCGGCTATGCCTGCGATGAGACCCCCGAGCTGATGCCTCTGGCAATCTCCCTGTCCCACAAGATGGCAAAGCGCCTCACCGACGTGCGCAAGCAGGGTTTGGTAGACTATCTCCGTCCCGACGGCAAGACGCAGGTCACCGTGGAGTACGATGAAAGCGGCAAGCCCTGCCGCGTGGACACCGTGGTTGTCTCCACTCAGCACAGCCCCGATGTGACGCTGGAGCAGATCCGCAAGGACATGATCGAGCTGGTCATCAAGCCCACCGTTCCCGCCCAGCTGCTGGACGAGAACACCAAGTACTACGTCAACCCCACCGGTCGTTTCGTTATCGGTGGTCCTCAGGGCGACTCCGGTCTGACGGGCCGCAAGATCATCGTGGACACCTACGGCGGCAGCGC